>DATJSQ010000081.1:0-9893 GCA_035503995.1 Verrucomicrobiia bacterium
CGGGCAGGTTGCCACGAGAACGGGCCGGCGGTGCGTTCGGCCCGGAAGGTTGGCCGTTTATACTGTATGATTGTGTTTTACGAAATGGTGTCAACGGGTTAGCATGGCGGCGTATTTTGCGGAGGTGGAAATCATAAATCATCAATCAAAATAAATATCATGGCAGCCATTGGCAGATTTCAAAAACGCGGAGAAGTTTTTCATGCGAAAGTCGTGGACGGCAAATTATATCGCGCCCGCGGCGACATTTTCGGCTCGCCCTCATTCGAAAGGAAGCCATTGAGGCGTGAAGGGGTGAAGACATTGGTTCCCGTGGTGCCGTCAAAAATTATTTGCGTGGGGTTAAACTATGCCGACCATGCGCGCGAGACAGGAAAGGAATTGCCCAAAGAGCCATTGATTTGGTTCAAGGCAACCACTTCGCTGCTGACGGACGGCGGGAAAATCGAAATTCCCTTTCCCCACCATCGAACGGATTTTGAGGCGGAATTGTGCATCGTCATCGGGCGGAAGGTCCGCAATGTATCGGCATCCCAGGCCGGGCGGTGCATCTTTGGCTATACCGCGTCACAGGACATTAGCGACCGCACGATCCAGCGCGCCGAATCGCAATGGGCCAGGGCGAAATCGTTCGACACGTTCACGCCGCTGGGTCCGTTTGTGGAAACGCAAATCGCCCCGGACAATTTGACGATTCAACTTTTCCAGAACGGGCAGTTGCGCCAAAACTCGAACACGAGCCAGCTTATTTTCAAGCCGGCTGAATTGGTCAGCTTCATTTCGACCAATCTCACGCTGTTGCCCGGCGACGTGATTCTGACGGGCACACCCAGCGGAATCGGGCCAATCCAGAGCGGAGACAAGCTGGAAGTGCGAATTCAAGGGATCGCGCCGTTGGTGAACCTTGTAAAGTGAGAAACTTTAACTCACACTTCCCGTTTCTTTATTATGCGTTGGACTGAAACACTGATTCCCACCCTGCGCGAAGCTCCGGCTGATGCGGAGATTTTGTCGCATAAGCTTTTGCTGCGAGCCGGGCTGATCCGCAAACTGGCGGGAGGCGTTTACACCTTTCTGCCGGCGGGCCTGCGCGCGCTCCGCAAGGTGGAACAAATTGTCCGCGAAGAAATGGACCGGGCCGGCGCCATCGAGGTGCTCATGCCGGCGCTCCAGCCGCCGGAAATCTGGCAGCAAAGCGGACGCTATGAAACCGCGCGCGACGTTCTGTTCAAAGTCAAGGACAGCGCGAACCGCGAATGGGTCTTGAGTCCAACGGCGGAAGAGGTCATCACCGGCATCGCCGCGAGCGAAATTAATTCCTATCGGCAATTGCCGAAGAATTTCTACCAAATCAGCGTCAAATTTCGGGATGAAATCCGGCCGCGCTTCGGCCTGATGCGCGCGCGGGAATTTATCATGAAGGACGCCTATAGCTTTGATGTGAGCGACGAAGCGGCACAGGCGAGTTATCAAAGGATGTATGATGCCTATGCGAGGATTTTTGAGCGATGCGGATTAAATGCATTAGCCGTGGAGGCGGACACCGGGGTCATTGGAGGAAAATTCTCGCACGAATTCATGATTCCGGCGGAAACCGGCGAAAACGAAGTTGTGTTCTGCGAAGCGTGCGGGTATGCGGCGAATATTGAGAAGGCGACGAGCGGCGTGCCGAAAACCGCGGCGCGTGAAACGGGTGCGGGCGTGGAAAAATTCGCGACGCCGGGAGCAGCGACTATCGAAGCGCTGGCGAAAGCGCCCTTCAACGTCCCGGCCAATCGCCAGATTAAAACATTGATTTACATGGCCGAAGGCAAGGTGGTGATTGTGCTGGTGCGGGGCGACGATCAACTGAACGAGGCGAAGTTCGCCGGGAAAATCGGAACGACGCTTTTTCGGGCGGCGACGGCGGACGAGATTTTTGAGGCGATGGGGGCGCATCCGGGCAGCCTGGGCGCGGTGACGGCGACGCGAAAAGGCCCGCAGGTTCAGGTTTTTGCCGATGAACGGTTGCGTGGGGCGAATGGAATGACCACCGGGGCGAACGAGGACGGTTTTCATTTGCGGAATGTTTCGATCGAGCGAGACATTCAAGTTACACACTGGTTCGATTTGCGGACGGTGCGGGCGGGGGAGCCTTGCGCCCAATGCGGCAAGCCGCTGAAGATCCGGCGCGCCGTGGAAGTGGGCCATGTTTTCAAGCTGGGCACAAAATACAGCGAGAAGTTCAACGCGTATTATCTGGATGAAGCCGGCGGGCGCAACCTGGCGGTGATGGGCTGTTACGGCATTGGCGTGACGCGCACCTTACAGGCGGTGGTGGAGCAATGCAACGACAAGGACGGCATCATCTGGCCGTTGAGCGTGGCGCCGTACCGGGTTTGCATCACGCCGTTGAACGTGGATGTGAACAACGAGGCGATGGCGGTTGCGGAAAGGATTTACGGCGAATTGACCGGGCGGGGCGTGGACGTGATTTTGGATGACCGCGATGAGCGCCCGGGCGTGAAGTTCAAGGACGCGGACCTGGTGGGGTTCCCCATTCGCGTGGGCATTGGGGAGAAGTCACTGGCCAAAGGCGAGGTGGAAATCAAGGCGCGCGGCGCGGCGTTGCAACCGGTCAAGATTGATGGCGCCGTCGAGGCGGTCATAAAATTAGTGGTGGATAAGGCCGGACGCCATTAACGGCGTGGATTAAGTCTCCGCGGGGCTTTGGGCTGGGTAAGCTCTCTGGCGCTTTAAAAGGGACGTATTTCGCAGGTTCATGGGCAGGGATCCGCAATAAAATTTAACGACCCGGACACTGGCCCCCGTTCAAGCAGTGTGGATAAAATCCCTCTGTTGCTGTTCGCCCAAATTCGGATACATTGTCATCGTGAACAGGCTGACGAAACAAGAGCAACTGGTGCTCTGCGTCGTCCTCGGATTGCTGTTGACCGGTTGGTGCGTGAAGTTGTATCGCACGGCGAATCCGCCGCCGGCGGCGGTTTTACCAGCCAGGCCTTGATTTCTGGCAGGACGGCGCCCCGCCCTGCCCCGGTTCTTTTTATGCAGGAAGTAAATTTTGACGAAACCCTCGAAGGGATTCTCGCGAATGATTCGCGATATTCCCGCGAAGCGTATTTGTTCGTCCGGGAGGCCTTGGATTTTACCCAGAAACTCATCGTCAGGGAAAATCACGGGCAAATCCGTCATGTCACCGGCCAGGAATTGCTCGAAGGGATCCGGCAATACGCCCTGCAACAATTCGGTCCGATGACCGCCACTGTTTTCAACGAATGGGGTGTGAAAGCCTGCCGCGATTTCGGCGAAGTTGTCTTCAACATGGTGGAAGGCGGCCTGCTGGCGAAAACCGAAAGGGACAACCGGAGCGACTTTCAAAACGGTTACGATTTTACCGAGGCCTTCCTAAAGCCGTTTCGGCCGCAGGGCAATTTGACCCGGGAAGAGCCTTCTGAAAGACGATAACCGCACGCGCAGTCCGTTTCCCGGTTCTCATTTCTCCCTTCTCCCTTCCCCCGTTTGCTAGTATCTTCCTCACCCATTTAATTTAGCGATGACAAAAAATACTCCGACTGAGCAGATTCCCTCAGTGCCTCCGGGCGTGAAGCTGACCACCCTCGACAACGGCCTCGTCGTCATTGTGCGCGAAGACCAGAGCGCTCCGGTCGTTTCCGCCCAGGCCTGGTGCATGAGCGGCAGCATTCACGAAGGCCGCTGGCTCGGCGCCGGGCTTTCCCACGTGCTCGAACACATGCTCTTTAAAGGCACCACCACCCGCCCCGGCAGCCGCATTGACCAGGAAGTCCAGGAAGCTGGCGGTTACATGAACGCATACACCAGCTTCGACCGCACTGTCTATCACGTTGACGTTCCCAACACTGGCGCTCGCACCGCCATTGACATCTTGTGCGACATCATGCAGCACGCCACCTTGCCACCCGATGAACTCGCCAAGGAAATGGACGTCATCCGCCGCGAAATGGATATGTGCCAGGATGATCCGGGTCGCCGCGCCAGCCGGCGCTTGTTTGAAACCGCCTACACCCGCAGCCCCTATCGCTTTACCGTCATCGGCTACCCCGACATCTTCAACGAACTCAAGCCCGACGACATCCGCAATTATTATCATGAAAAATACGCGCCCAATAATTGCTTCTACGTGGTCGCGGGCGACGTGAAAAACGACGAGGTCATCGCGCAAATCCGCGAATCCTATTCCCAAACCAAATCGCGCGCGCTCCCGCCTGTGGTGCTCCCGGTTGAACCACGGCAAACCGCTTCGCGCGAAATCGTCGAAGAAGCGCCCATTGAACTTGGCCATTTCCATTTTGCCTGGCACATTCCCGAGCTTCATCATCCCGATGTCCCCGCCCTTGACGTCCTTTCCGTCCTCCTCGGCGGCGGACGCAGTTCGCGCCTGTTCCAGCAAATCCGCGAAAAACAGGGGCTGGTTCACCACGTGGACGCCTGGACTTACAGCCCGGGTCTGCCGGGAGTCTTCGGGGTGAGCGCCGTCGCCGACGCTGAAAAATTTCCCGCCGCGCGTGATGCCGCGCTCGCCGAAATCGAGAAAATCAAAACACTCTCCGTCTCCGCCGACGAGTTGCATAAGGCCGTCAAGCAATTCATCTCCGCCACGTTGTCCTCCCGCAAAACCATGGAAGGCCAGGCGCAAAACCTCGGCGGAAATTGGCTCGCCGCCAATGACTTGAATTTTTCAGAACGTTACCTGGCCGCCATCAAACGCGTCACCCTCGCCGACATCCAGCGCGCCAGCCGCGAATACCTGACCGCCGAAAACCGTACGCTTTACGCCCTCCTGCCCAACGGGACCAGCCCGAAGTTGAAATCCCAAATCGAAACCAGCGCAGACCATCCCATACAAAAAATCGAATTGCCGAACGGGCTAAGACTTTTGGTCAAGGAGGATTCGCGGCTGCCTTTTGTGGAATTTCGCGCCGTTTTCAAGGGTGGCGTCCTCGCCGAAACGGTCGAAACCAACGGCATCACCCAATTGCTCGCCAGAATGCTTCTCAAAGGCACCCCCAAGCGCAACGCCCAAAAAATCGCCACAGAAATCGAATCCGTCGGCGGACACATTGACAGCTACGGCGGCAACCAAAGCTTCGGCGTGAACCTTGAAGTGTTGGCCGAGGACTTTCCCGGCGGCCTTGATTTGCTCGCCGATGTCCTCCTCAATTCAAGTTTTCCGGCAAACGAATTGGAACGCGAGCGCGAAATCCAGATCGCCGGCATCCACGCGCGCAAGGACGATCTGCTCAAAAGCGCCGGTGTCGCCATGCGCCGCGCCCTCTTCGGCGATAGCAGCTACGGCCTCGACCCCCTCGGTACCGAGGAAAGTGTCGGCAAAATTTCCGCCGCGGACTTGAATCGGTTTCATAAAACATTTGCCGTGGCAAACAATTGCGTCCTCGCGATTTATGGTGATATAAAAGTCGGCGAAGTCAGGTCCGCCATCGAGAAGACATTTTCAAATTGGACCAAAGGTTCCCTCGCCCCCTTCAATCATCAGCCGTCCACCGTCAACTCAAAACGCGTCGTCGAGACCCGCGAAAAAAAACAGGCCGTCCTCGTCGTCGGATTTCCTGGAACCACCATCCGCGACGAAGACCATTATGCCTTGGAGTTGATTCATGAGTCCTGTAGCGACCTCGGCTCGCGGCTGTTTCTGCGGATTCGCGAGCAACTCGGCTTGGCGTATTATTGCGGCGCGCAAAATTTTGCCGGCATCATTCCCGGTTATTTCGCCTTTTATACCGGCACCGAACCGTCCAAGGCCGGGCTGGTGGAAAAAGAATTGCTCAAGGAAGCCGATCTGCTCCGTACGGACGGCCTGAGCGCGGAAGAATTAAAACGCGCCAAAGCCAAAATCATCGGCCAGAAAAAAATCGCGCGGCAGGATTTGGGAAATCTGGCCGCGCTGACGGCGCTCGACGAACTCTATGGCCTCGGCTATCGCCATTCGGAAACCGACGACGCGAAATTTCAGGCCGTCACCCTGGAACAAATCAAAGCCGTCGCCCAAAAATATCTCAAGCCGGACGCCTTCGTGGTTTCGATCGTAAAACCCGCGTGACACGCGAACGCCCGCGCTCCCTTCTCCCAGCCTTGTATGGCCACGCCAAATTGGTCCTATCACGATAACCTCCAATCCCCAACACCCTCCCGGCCATTGCCGGGCGCCTGATGGTTCCCCCCTCCCCCGCCTCACTCGCAAAACCGCCTCAAAACCGCGTTCACAAAACCAAACCGCGAAATGGAAACGTCGCGGTCGAGTTCCGCTTGCTCCTCCACTTCAATCTTCTTCACCACCGCGCCGTACTTCGCCGAGTCCTTTCTCAAATCCGACTTCCACCCGTCCACCACTTCCTCCACTTTTTGCAATTCGCCCTTGTCCATCCAAATGCCGCCGCACTCCATGCACTTGTGCAAGATGATGCCACTGGTGTCGCCGTAATTGAAATGCTCCATCCGCACTGTCTCGCAGACCGGACAGTTCAATTCGTCATGGTCAGCCAGTTCAACCGTCTCAATTTCCTTGTTCACCGCGTCAAGTGATTCGATCTCTTGCTGGGTAAAAACTTCGTCGTGATGCTCGACCAGCTTTTGTAATTCACCGGCATGCAGCCACTCGCCCTTGCAATCCGTACACGCCTCAACCATCTGGCCGTCATTTTCAACGGATTGGAGAATGGAACCGCAACGGGGACATTTCATGGAACAAGATTAAACTTTCGCCACCAATTGCCGCAACACAAAAGGCAAAATGCCGCCGTGCTGGTAGTAATCAATCTCTATCGGCGTATCGATCCGGCATTTCACAGAAATATCTTCCACTGCGCCGTCCTTGCGCGTGATCCGCAGCGTCAAATCCTGTTGCGGCTTAATGTCCGCGCCCATGCCGACCACGTCGTAGGTCTCCGTTCCGTCCAGCTTCAAAGTTTGCGCGTTCACGCCTTCTTTGAATTGCAGCGGCAACACGCCCATCCCCACCAGATTGCTCCGGTGGATGCGCTCGAAGCTTTGGGCAACCACGGCTTTAACGCCGAGCAAATTGGTCCCTTTCGCCGCCCAATCGCGCGAACTCCCCGTTCCGTATTCGTGCCCCGCAATCACCACCAGCGGTGTGCCGCGCTTCTGATACTCCATCGCCGCGTCATAAATCGAAAGCCTTGTGCCTTCCGGCTGCAAAACCGTCTCGCCGCCTTCCGTCCCCGCAAGCATCAGGTTTTTGATGCGCACATTGGCAAAGGTGCCGCGCGTCATTACCCGGTCATTGCCGCGGCGCGAGCCGTAGCTGTTGAAGTCGCCCGGTTGCACGCCTTTCTCAATCAAAAATTTACCGGCAGGCGAACTCTTCTTGATCGAGCCGGCCGGTGAGATATGGTCCGTCGTCACACTGTCGCCGAATAGCGCCAGCGCACGCGCCGATTTGATTTCCCGGATTTCGCCCGGCTGCATCGAAAACTTTTCAAAAAACGGCGGCTCTTGAATATAGGTGGACTTGGCGTCCCACTCATAGACATTACCCGTGCTCGAAGGAATTTCGTTCCATTTGGGATTCTGAGCGGCAAAATCCTTGTAAAGCTTCCGGAAAACTTCCGGTTGCAATGCCGTTTGCATCAAATCGCGAACTTCCCGCAGGCTCGGCCAAACATCACGCAAATACACCGGTTTGCCGTCTTTACCGGTCCCCAGAGGATCGGTCGCCAGGTCAATATCCACGCGTCCCGCCAGCGCAAACGCCACCACCAGCGGCGGCGACATCAGAAAGTTCGCCTTGATGCTTTGATGAATCCGCGCCTCGAAATTCCGGTTGCCCGACAACACCGACGCCGCCACCACATTGTTCTTATTGATTGCCTCCTCAATCGGCGCGGCCAATGGACCCGAATTGCCGATGCACGTGGTGCAGCCATACCCAACAAGATTGAATCCCAATTTGTCCAGGTACGGCTGCAATCCCGTCTTGCCCAGGTAATCGCTGACCACGCGCGAGCCGGGCGCCAGCGACGTCTTCACCACAGGATTCACCGCGAGACCGCGCTCGACCGCCTTTTTCGCCAGCAAACCCGCCGCCAGCATCACGCTCGGGTTCGACGTGTTCGTGCAACTGGTGATCGCGGCGATCAACACCGAGCCGTTTCGGATATCACCGTTGCAAATCCCGGCTCCGGGTCCTTTCACCGCGTCCGGAGTCGGCCGGTTGTTTGCCATCTCCAGTTCGGTAAATGGATTCGTATTTTGGGATGCGGACGCTTGCGGCGATACCGGTTCCTGGCTCCCGCCGCCCGGATTCGAACCGTTGGCGCACTCAACATGAAAGACGCGATTCAATTCCTCCGGCGATTTCCCAAAACCATTCTCGGTGATTGGCCTCGAGAGCGCCAAAGTGAATTCATTTTTGAGTCTGGGCAGTTCAATCCGGTCCTGCGGGCGTTTTGGGCCCGCGACGCTGGGCACCACCGTGCCCAAATCCAGTTCCAGTTCCTGCGAATACGCAATGTCGCCCTTGTTCGGAATGCCGAACAATCCCTGCGCCCGGTAATAATTCTCGTAAAGCTTGCAATGCTCCTCGCTGCGCCCGGTTGCGCGCAGGTACTTGACGCACTCGGCGTCAATCGGGAAAAAGCCCATCGTCGCCCCGTATTCGGGCGCCATGTTCGCAAGCGTCGCGCGGTCCACTACCGGCAACGCCGCGGCGCCCGGCCCGAAAAATTCCACGAACTTGCCCACCACCTTCGCCTTCCGCAACAGTTGCGTGACCGTCAGCGCCAGGTCCGTCGCCGTCACGCCTTCACGCAACGCGCCCGTCAGATGCACTCCCACCACGTCCGGCGTAAGAAAATAGACCGGCTGGCCGAGCATGCCCGCCTCCGCCTCGATTCCACCCACACCCCAGCCGACAATCCCCAGCCCGTTAATCATCGTCGTATGCGAATCCGTGCCCACCAGGGTGTCCGGATAATAAACGCCGTTTGCTTCCAGAACGCCTTTGGCCAGATACTCGAGGTTCACCTGGTGAACAATCCCGATGCCCGGCGGCACCACTTTAAACGTTTCAAACGCCTGCATCCCCCATTTCAAAAGCTGATACCGCTCGCGGTTGCGCTGAAATTCAATGTCCAAATTCTTTTGCAAGGCTTCCACTGTCCCGGAAAAATCCACCTGAACGGAGTGGTCCACCACCAAATCCACCGGCACCAGCGGTTCGATGATTTTGGGGTTCTTTCCGAGACGCGCCACCGCCGAACGCATTGCCGCCAGATCCACCAGCAGCGGCACGCCGGTAAAATCCTGCAACACGATGCGCGCCACCACGAACGGAATTTCCGCCGTGCGGGTTTCGTTGGGTCTCCAATTGGCCAGTTCGCGGACGTTCGCTTCGGAAACCTTTTTGCCGTCGCAATTCCGCAAAACGGATTCTAGCACCAGGCGGATGGAGACCGGCAGTTTGGAGATGTTTCCCAGGCCGGCTTTGGCCAGAGCCGGCAGGGAATGAAAATTGCCGCGGCGGCCGTTGCCCAAATCGAATTGTTGCAGCGAATTGAATGAATTATGAGCGTTCATGTCACTTGCCTCCGTCCAAAAATGCGGTTGAATAACAGGCATGTCAAGGAAGCGCTCAACTTTCTGGATACTCCCGGGGGCGCGGCTCTGCCTGCACACCATGGCGCAGCGACGGCGGTGTTGATTATCTTCCGGTTCTTCTTCCACCCGGCGCGATCTCCAGCGTGAAGGTGTCGCCTGCCTCGCCGGCGCAACTTTACAAGTCTTTTCCTTTCGATTTTTCCAATCCGACCCGGGTTTTCTTTGTGGCGAAAGTTGTGGCCTGAATACGGTCCCGGATCAAGCAATCATTGGACGCCCAC
>DATJSQ010000082.1:0-5331 GCA_035503995.1 Verrucomicrobiia bacterium
GGGCGGGTTGTTGGTGGAAGCCGGCCAAAAATTCCGTGTTAGCGGCAGGTTGAGTTCGCTTCGGGTTTTCGCGCAGAACCTAGGGGCCGGATTGGGACTGCCACTGGGAGGACTGCTGGCCGATCAGGCGCTGGGCTGGACTAGCGCTGCGGCGATTTTGCCGATGATGTGCATTTTTATTTCGGCGTGGTTCTTATTGCGCGGCCCGCCGCCGGTCCCGGTTGAACCGCGGCGTCCGTTCGGAAAGTCGCTCTCGCACGTTGCTCTTTCGATCGGGTGGCAGCTCAAAAATGTTTTGCGCCGGCGAATGCTATGGCCCGCGGCGCTGATTTTTTTTATTCAAGCCGTGCCGACGTTTCGCAGCACTTGCTTTTACGAGTACCAGACCAAGACGCTGCATTACAGTGACGCCGCGCTGGGCTGGCTGGGCTTGGTGGGCTACGGCGTGGCTTTGTTGAGTTCGGGCCTGTACGCTTGGAGTTGCCGTAAAATGCCATTGCGCGCGTCGTTGTACGGGGCGATTTTCGTCACCTCCCTCTCTGCCGTGCCCTATTTGTTTTACACGCCTTATTTGCCACGCGCGATGGGGATTGAAAGCATCGGAACTTTTTTACAGTATCTGGCCTATCTGCCGCTTTTTGACATGATCGTCCGTACAACGCCCAAGGGCAGCGAAGCGCTCGGCTATGCGGTCCTCATCGGCGTCTGGAACCTCGGCTTGGTGATTGGCACCAAGACAGGGCCGATGCTTTACGAGCATGTTCTGAGCAGAAACATGAACCACTTGATCTGGCTCAACGCCGGCGTGACCCTCGCCGGGATAATCTTCGTCTATCTTCTGCCGGGAGCTTTGGTGGAAAAACGCGAAGGGAAATAGAATTAAAAAAACGTCTTCCGATGCCTTTAATTCGCCGCATCGGGCGGCTCGTTTGTTGTATCCGAGCCTCCCGTCCACGGGTGGCCTCCCGGCTCGATTCGGCCAATCGGGATTCGTCCACTATGAAAATCGTGAAAGACTTTATACGCTTGCGGATCGTATTGTTTAAGCCCGTCTGGCCCGTTCGCCGGTTTGGGGCCGGTCATTCCCAAATCGCCGTGCGTGCCGAAATACCACATGGATAATTCGGCAAAAAAGATTTCAAGCCCTTTTGCATCCGCATTTCGATTTCGTCGGCCTCGATGGGGATGTCGGCCATCAAATTCACAGGGCCTTTTTCCGTCACCAGCACATCGTCCTCAAGTCGTACCGCGAAACCTTCCTCACGGATATAAATGGCGGGTTCGACCGTCATGACGCAGCCTGCTTGAATCGGTTCCGTCATGTTGGCAGGATCATGAACGTCCAAGCCAATGGGATGTCCGACGCCATGCATAAAATATTTCTTGAAGGCGGGGCGGTCCGGGTCCTGCCGGCGAATCTGGCGCAGGGTCAACAAACCAAGGTCCACCAATTCTTTTTCGACCAATTGGTCGGCTTCCTTTTGCCAATCATGCGGTTTTTTGCCGGGTGTCAGCCCCTCGATACACCCGCGTAAGAGCCGCAGGACAGCGTTATAGACCTGTTTTTGCCGGCGGGTAAAATGGCCGTTCACAGGGACGGTGCGTGTCATATCGGCATTGTAATTGGCATATGACGCGGCAACGTCGAGCAGCAATAGTTCGCCGTTGCGGCACTCAGCGGAGTTGCTCACGTAATGGAGGCTGCAGGCATTGATCCCGGTGGCGATGATCGGCAAATAGGCAAATTGGCTGCCGTGCCGGATAAATTCATGGGCGAACTCCGCCTCCACCTCCGTCTCGCGAACGCCCGGCTTGATGAATTTTAGAGCGCGCAAAAATCCAGCTCCTGTCAGGTCGCAGGCATTGCGAATTAACGCCAGTTCCTGGGGGGATTTGACCGCGCGCAATCGGTGCATGAGCGGGGCGAGCCGGCGGTAATCGTGAAGCGGATAACGGTGGATGGTGTCTGCAACAAATCGCGCCTCGCGGCTCTCGACTTCAATGGTGGCGCGGGAATGTTCATTGCTGTTGAGGAAGACGTGCTCGCACTCGCACATCAGCCGGTGGAATAGCCGCGGAAACTCTGAGAACCAATGAATTCGCCGTATGCCGCTAATCGCTTGCCCTTCTACCTGGGTGAGCTTGTGCCCTTCCCATAATTCATTCTCGGCATTAGGTTCCCGCAGGAAAAGGAGCTCGCGTTGCTTTTCGTCATTCGCGTCCGGGAAAAGCAGGAGGATGCTCTGTTCCTGCGCGACTCCCGTCAGATGAAACAAATCCGAATTGGGTATCATCGCGAGGGTTCCGTCACCATTGGCCGGCGGCACGTCGTTGGCGTTAATGACCACCAGTGAATTGGGCGGCAACAAGCGCCTCAATCGCTCCCGGTTGGCGATGAACAGCTGTGGATCAATCGGTTTGTAGCGCATAGAAAAATCGTTTTTGAAAAAGCAATTCTTAAATTACACATTAATTCCATGATTGTCGTCAGAATCCGACGGTCCGGTTCCATACCCGACCGTTGTCCGCACAATCAGAATTATACAGATCAGTATAAATCCAACCAGAAATAAACGCCCATGCAGGAAATCCACAGCAACCTATCAAATATCACCGCAAGCAGTTTCTTTTTTGGCCGTTCATGCTCATTATGAGGGGCGCTTCGGTCGGAACTAAAACAGCAACCGGAAAGCGCCCTGCGAAAGTTCCATGAAATACACACTCTGTTTGTTTTTGTTAATTGGCGTGTGCGGACGGGCTTTGGGGGGCGGGCCGCCCGGCGGCGCCAACCTTGCCTGGCCTCATCCAATTCCCTGCCGAATTCAGGAAGGTTCCAACGAGGACCTCATAGTCATGACCCTCGGTCGGGTCGAATCTCACGTTGCTGCCCGACGACGGCCACATCCAGCTAATTTCCACCAGCCGCCACATAACCCAGGGTTGGGTGGATCTGATCGCGCTCAACCGGGATGCGGATGGAACCACCTTCGAAGGGACGAGCAAGGTGATCAAAAATGATCCCTATGAACTGCAATTTGTTTTCCCCCGCGGTGCCAATTACTTTGTCAACAGTGCCACGGCGCGGAGCGGTGGGCGACGGTTGCCCGTGATAATTCTCAATCATCAGGGCTGGGCGACGGTGCAAATGACTTCGCCGGTGACACAGGAAGTAAAGTGGCACGTGAAATTTGCGGCTACAAACTCTCACCGGTTCCCGCCGTCAGCGCCGGACAGGGTCCGGATGGAACGTGTCGGAGCGGACGGCGTCAATTTGCATTGGCCGGAACAGTACTATCTCAACGCAGGTTACCAGGTTTATCTGAACGGCCAGCTTCTCGGATACACGCCGCAGGCTGATTTTCCCATTCGAGGCCTGGATCCAAACGTTCATTATTCAGTCGAAGTGAGGACGGTGGAGAGCGACGGCACTGAAAGCCAGCGCGCCGGGCGCCTGAATTTCGTGCTGGGACCAAAGGACTAACGCCGGCCAGATTTTCCGTTCACCAGACGCCAGAAACCCAGCGGCTTGCTGCCCAGCTCCGAGTAACTGGAATTGGCTCAGACTGCGCGGCGACCGCATCCGTCAGCGCCCATCCGCCCGAACGCGAGCCGGTAAAACCGACCGCTTTGACGAGCGGACGTTTCACAAGCGCCATGCCGGCGCCGGGGCCAGGGCCGAATAACATCGCGAAAACTCCGTCCGGCGCGTCGCGATCACTGACCGCTTGCTGCATGGAAAGGACGGTTACAATTCTGGCTGGTTCGCCAGGGCCGCTTTGAGCGTGTCGAGCGCGGTTTTTCGCTCCACGCCGGCGAGCGCCAGCCGGGGCGGCCGAACGCGTTCACTGCCCCGCCCAACTTCCTGTTGCATGAGTTTGATCAACTGCACAAACTTGTTTACGGTGTCCATCCGCAGTAATGGGAGGAACCAATGGTAGATCGGCTCCGCCTTCTTCCGGTTATTGCGCGCCGCATAATTGAACAGCGCCACCGATTCGCGCGGGAAGGCATTCACCAATCCCGCGATCCAGCCGACTGCGCCGGCGTGCACGCCTTCGACAATCACGTCGTCCACACCCACCAACAATGCCAGCCGGTCACCGCAGAGGGCTTTCAACGCGGTGACACGGCGCGCGTCGGAGCTGGATTCCTTCACCGCCGCCAGGTTCGGATTTTCCATCGCCAACTCGGCGATTTGCGCGGGCAGAAAATCCGTCTTGTAGGAGACTGGATTATTGTAGAGCATGCATGGCAGCGGGGTTGCCCGAATCACCGCCTGAACGTGGGCCTTAATTTCCCGCCAGTCGCTCGAATAAACATAGGGTGGCAACACCATCAAACCCGAACAGCCGGCACGCGCGGCTGCGCGCGCCAATTCAACGGCTTCCGCGGTGCCTAATGCCGCAATGCCCGCCACCAAAGGCGCCCGCTGATTCAGTACACTGGCGCAGGTTTGCAGAATGGCGATTTTCTCGTTGAATTGCAGCGTGGCACTCTCCCCGAGCGAACCGAGCGCAACGATTCCCCCGCACCCGTTCTCAATCAGCCATTGGGCATGCTTCGCCGTCGAGACGTGATCCACGCTCAGGTCCGGTTTAAATTGAGTGGTGATGGCCGGAATAACACCCTCCCACATTATCTCCATTTTCATTTTCATAGGCGATTTATGCTGAACCTCTCAACCGTAGCGGTCCGGCGAAAGGAGCGTGAGGTCCCACGGCGGCTTTTCACCGGAAAGAATTTCCGCGACGAGCCGTCCCGTGACCGGGCCAAGGCTCATCCCCATCATCGAGTGCCCGGCGGCGACGGAGAGATTGGCGTATTTGGCCGTGCGCCCGATAAACGGGAGACCGTCCGGCGAACACGGCCGCAACCCGTGCCAGGGGCGGATGCCATCGAAGTCTTCCGCGCAAAAGTCTGGATAATATCTGGGAATGGCGGCAATGATGCCGCGAACGCGCGCGTGATTGATGTCTTCATTGAGGCCCGCGATTTCCATGGTGCCCCCAAAACGCAACGAGCCGTCCATGGGAGTCACCGCCACGCGTGCTTCACTGAAAATGGCGCAGATTTGGGGGAGTTGGCGCGGATGAGGTAGGGTGAGGCTGTACCCTTTGCCGGCTTGCATCGGCAAATGCAGGTCCAATTCCCGGACGAGGTTCTGTGACCAGACGCCGCCGCAAAGGACAAATTCATCCGCTTCATATTCGGTGCCGTCGGACCTTACGGCAAGAATGGTTGTTCCTTGTCGTCGCCAACCCGTCGCCGGCGCGTTCCAGACCCATCGCACGTCGAGTTCATGAAGTTTCTTCTCCAGGGCGGCGAGAAACC
>DATJSQ010000083.1:0-6621 GCA_035503995.1 Verrucomicrobiia bacterium
GTTTTTGCCTGCCCAAATTCTTCCGCCAGATTTCGTCTTGCCAATCTCAAAAAACTTAATTACCCCATTCATGGCAGGAATTGTAATTTCTGCTAAGTTAAAGTTGGGTTGTATGAATTCCGCACCTGAAAATTCCCCGGAAGCGAATCCATCCGGCGTCAAGGCGGGCACTGGCGAGCCAACAGTTGCGCGAAGTCCGTTTCCCGTCGTTGGAATTGGGGCCTCGGCGGGCGGATTGGAGGCATTCACTCAATTGCTGAGTCATTTGCCGGAAAACACCGGCATGGCGTTTGTCCTCGTGCAGCATCTCGATCCCGACCATCCCAGCCAGCTCACCCATTTGCTTTCGCGGGCGACGACCATGCCCGTTAGCGAGGTGAAGGACGGAATGGCAATTGAACCGGACCGCGTTTATGTCATTCCGCCCAATGCCAACATGAACTTGTCGCAGGGCAAACTGAAGCTCACGCCGCGCGACAGTGCGCGCGTGCCGCATCCGGTGGATTATTTTTTCTGTTCGCTCGCCAAAGAACAGCAAAGCGGCGCCATTGGCGTGGTGTTGAGCGGCACCGGCTCGGACGGAACGCTGGGATTGAAGGCAATCAAGGGAGCGGGCGGAATTAATTTCGCGCAGGATGAAAAGTCCGCAAAGTTTCCGGGAATGCCATTGCAGGCGGCCAACGATTCGGTGGATTTTGTTTTGCCGCCTGAAAAAATCGCCTTTGAACTGGCGCGAATCGGGCACGACCCGAACCTGGCGTTGCGGCCAAAAACGGAAAGCGAAGCGGCGGAAGCCGCTGGCGTGAAAGATTTCCAGCGGGTGCTGGCGCTGTTGCGTTTGCACACCGGCGTGGATTTGAGCCAGTATCGCGACACCACGCTCAAGCGGCGCATTCAACGGCGGATGGTCGTGCGCACCTGCCACGCGCTGGCGGATTACATCAGACTTCTGGAAACGGACCGCGCTGAAATCGGCGCGCTTTTTGACGACATGCTGATCAATGTGACCGGTTTTTTTCGCGACCCGGAAGTGTTCGAGACTCTCAAAACACAAGTGTTTCCCGAAATCCTGAAAACCGGGCCGCAGACAATCCGCGTCTGGATTGCCGCCTGTTCGACGGGGCAGGAAGCCTATTCGCTCGCCATTGCGTTGTTGGAATTTCTGGAGCAGAAAATGAATGCGCCGGGAATCCAGATTTTCGCCACGGACATCGGCGAGTCCATATCCATCGAGAAGGGACGGCGCGGTTTGTATCCCGAAAGCATCGAGGCCGAAGTTTCTCCCGAACGATTGCGCCGGTTTTTTACGAAGGAAGACGGCGGCTATCGCATCAGCAAAGCCATTCGTGACCTGTGCGTTTTTGCCAGACAAAACGTCACCTGCGATCCGCCGTTTTCGCGCATGGATTTGGTCAGTTGCCGCAACCTGCTGATTTATCTCACGCCCGCGTTGCAACGGCAGGTCATTTCCACCTTTCATTACGCGCTCAATCCCAGCGGGTATCTGCTGCTCGGCAATTCCGAAACCGTCGGCGCAAACTCCGACCTTTTCGAGTTGCTGGATCGAAGGCATAAAATTTACTCCAAGAAAGCCGCAGCCATCCGGCCGTTCACGCATTTCGCGGCGCAGGATTTGAAATCCCGAACGTCCGCGACCGGACCCATCGCCCCCATCCGTCCTTCCACGCCCGCGGATTTTCAAAAAGAAGCCGACCGCATTTTGCTTGGCCGTTTCGCTCCGGCAGGCGTGCTGGTGAACAACAATCTGGAAGTGTTGCAGTTTCGCGGGCGCACCGGCTCGTATTTGGAGCCGCCGCCCGGCGAAGCCAGTTTCAATCTGCTGAAGATGGCGCGTGAAAATTTATCGCTCGAATTGGGCGCGGCCATACGCGAGGCGAAAAAGAAGAACACCCCCGTCCGGCGCAACGTCCGCTTGCGCGAGCAGGACGCCGTGCGCAAAATCATCCTGGAAATCCTGCCCGTAAAATTGTCCGGTTCAGCCGAGCATTGCTTTTTGGTCTTGTTTGAAGACGCGGACAAAGAACCCGCCGTCGAGGCGCCGCGTCCGGCAAAAAAGCAAATCGCGACCGAAAAGGACCGGGAGTTGGAACAACTGCGGGCGGAATTGACCGCCGCGCGTGAATACCTTCAAACCATCACCGAACAGCACGACGCGGCCAATGAGG
Source organism: Verrucomicrobiia bacterium (assembly GCA_035503995.1). GTDB lineage: Bacteria > Verrucomicrobiota > Verrucomicrobiia > Limisphaerales > UBA11358 > UBA11358. The sequence continues at coordinate 2,187 of DATJSQ010000083.1, forward strand.
AACTCAAGTGTGCCAACGAAGAAGTGCTTTCCAGCAACGAAGAATTGCAAAGCACCAACGAACAATTGGGCACGGCCAAGGAGGAACTTCAATCCACCAATGAGGAACTGCAGACGCTGAACGAGGAATTGCAGACGCGCAACATCGAGTTGAACCAGCTCAACAACGATTTGACCAACCTGCTGGCCAGCGTGAAGGTCCCGATTTTAATGCTCGGCAATGACCTGCGCGTCCGGCGTTTCAACGCCGCCGCCGCCGAACTTTTGCAGTTGAAGCCGCTGATGGTGGGCCGGCCAGTCCTGTCAATTGATTCCACTCTCATTCTTCGAGACCTCGAATCGCTGCTGATGGAAGTCATTGACAAAGTGACGCAAAAGGAAATGGAAGTTCGCGACCATGACGGCCGCTGGTTTTCGCTGCGCCTCCATCCGTATCGAACGTCGGACAACCGGATAGAAGGCGTGATTCTGGCGATGGTGGACATAGACGACCTCAAGCGCGCGCAGGAAATACTTTTGGATTACGTCGCCGCGATGGTGGACACCGTGCGCGCACCGCTGCTGGTTTTGAATGGCGATTTGCGGGTCAATACGGCCAATGACGCGTTTTGCCAGACGTTTCACGTGTCCAAGGCCGAAACTGAAAATCATTTGATTTATGATCTGGGCAATGGCCAGTGGAACATTCCCGAACTGCGCCGGTCCCTCTCGGAAATTTTATCCGGCAAAACCGTCTTGAAGGATTTTGAAGTCGCGAAAGGTTTTCCAGGGATTGGCCGCCGGATGATGCTTCTCAACGCGCGGCGGCTGGAACCAAAAACCGGCGTAGCGATGATTTTGCTTTCCATCGAGGACATTACGGAATGGAAACAAATCGAGGAGGTCAACCGCTGGCTCGCGGCCATCGTGGAATCTTCCGATGACGCGATTATCGGCAAAGACCTGGATGGCAAAATCATCAGCAGCAACCAGGGCGCGTCGCGGCTTTTTGGTTACCCGGCGGAGGAATTGATCGGCAAACCGGTCACGCTGCTGATTCCACAGGAACGCCGGCAGGAAGAAGCGGAAATCCTGGGGCACATCCGCCGGGGCGAGCGCGTCGAAAATTATGAAACGGTCCGCCGGCGAAAGGATGGAAGCCTGGTGGACGTTTCACTGACCATTTCACCGGTCAGGGACATTCATGGGAAAATGATCGGCGCCTCGAAAATCGCCCGCGACATTACGGCGCGCAAACAGGTGGAAAAAAGGCTGGCGGAAAGTTTGGAACGCGAAAAAGCCATGCGGCAAACGGCGGAAACCGCCAATCGCGCGAAAGATGATTTCCTAGCCGCGCTCTCGCATGAATTGCGCACCCCGTTGAACCCCGTGCTTTTGATCGCCAGCGACGCGGCCGAAGACCCCGGACTGCCGCCGAGAATCCGCGAAGATTTTGGCATCGTCCTCAAGAACATTGAATTCGAAGCGCGGCTGATTGACGATTTGCTCGACCTGACCCGCGCCACTTCCGGCAAGATGTTTCTCCAAATGCGCGACGTGGACGCGGAAACCATTTTGCAGGATTCCATTGCCGGCGTTCGGGCTGAACTGGAGGCAAAACAGATTCATTTGGATCTCAAGTTCAATGCCAAACGCCATGATGTGCGTGGCGACTCCGTTCGCCTCCAGCAGGTTTTTTGGAATCTGTTGAAAAACGCCTTAAAGTTCACTCCGCACTGCGGAAAAATTACCGTTGAAACCTCCACCCCTGAAGATGGCCGACATTGGGTCGTTAAAATAACAGACACCGGCATTGGCATGACGCCGGAGGAACTGGCGCGGATTTTCAAGGCGTTTTCGCAAGGGGATCACGCGGCAACCGGTTTCCGTGGCTTTGGCGGTTTGGGGCTGGGTTTGGCCATATCGCGAAAAATCGTGGCGTTCCATTCAGGCGATATTCGCGCCGAGAGCGCAGGCCGCGCTCAAGGCTCCACTTTCACGGTTCAGTTGCCGCTGGCGGAAAAGGAAAATCCTCCGCCTGCTCCGTCATGCCTGAAATAAGACGAACGGTGATCCGTTCGCCTTCTTGTCTGAGCAGCGGCTCCCGCCGGCAATCATTATTCCGGACATGATTCTTGAAAGATTGATGGGCTAATCAACGTCCCGCACAATTTCATGGATCCGACCGGGCATGCTGCAATCCTCAAGTTCACCGGTTGGTGGCGCCTGGACAAATTTGCCAACGGTAACCAGCCCGAGCTGGTTCAGGCCAACGGTTTTCATCCATTTTCGGTCTGGTAAATAACACGTAAAGCCCGTAAAACCCTCATCCATGAATATGACAGAAGGCGCAGGATTCCAAATGAAGACTGCCATCATCAGCGTGTTACTGGCGTTGGGAATTTCCATCAGCTTTGCCGACGGAATGAGCGGACAATTGGAAGACAAGGCCATTGCCTGGCAATGGCATTTGGACGGTGGATTCGGGCCTTCCCAATTGGATGATAAAATCAATGGGATCTGGCTCAATCTCACCGGCGAATGTTTCCAACTGGTGTTGGGAGACGGCGCGGTGGTTAAGGCCTCCGACTTCAAGCTGGAAGGTCCTCCGAAAGAAGAGCGGCTGAAGCCGGAGCCTGATTCGCCGACGCTGGCACGCCATTTTCCGGGGCGACAACTCGTCGTAAAGCTCTCGGCGGCAAATCGGAATCTCTCCGCCGAATGGCGCGTGATTTTGCGCCAAGGCTCGTCCTACCTTCGTGAAGAACTCGTGCTTCGCGCCACCGGCGGGAACGTCCTGATAAGGAAAATCATTTTGCTGGATCAAAATGTTCCCGGCGCGAAAACCGCCGGCACGGTGGACGGTTCGCCCGTGGTTGCGGGCAATTTCTTTTTTGCTTACGAAGAGCCAATGGCGCAAAACACGGTGGGCCCCGATGACAAGGTGGAGTGCGGTTTTGTCCGCAATGCCGTTTTGAAAGCGGGCGAGACGCTCACGCAAAGTTGCGTGATCGGGGTCGCGCCAGCCGGGCAAATGCGACGCGGTTTTCTCAGCTATCTCGAGCGCGAACGGGCGCGTCCCTACCGGCCGTTTCTGCATTACAACTCCTGGTATGACATCGCCTGGAGCACGAGGAAATACAACCAAACCGAATGTCTGGAGGTCATCCGCCAATTCGGGCGCGAGTTGGTTGAAAAGCGCGATGTCAAAATGAATTCCTTTCTCTTTGACGACGGTTGGGACGACAACCAGACGCTTTGGAAATTCAACAGCGGTTTTCCAGACGGTTTCACGCCACTCGAATCGGCGGCTGCGAAATACCAGGCGGGGATCGGGGTATGGCTGTCGCCCTTTGGGGGTTACAGCGATGCCAGGGAACAACGTCTCAAATACGGACTTGAACACGGTTTCGAGACCAACGCCTTTGGCTTTTCGCTGGCCGGACCAAAGTATTTCCACCGCTTCCGCGATATTTGCCTGCAAATGGTCGAAACCTATGGTGTCAATGCCTTCAAATTCGACGGTTTGGCGGCAGGCGCCCGCGCCGGTGAAAATGGACTCACCCGCGATGGCGACGCCATGATGCGCCTGATCGCCGATCTGCGCGCCGCCGAGCCCGGCATTTACATCAACCAAACGACCGGCACCTGGCCCTCCCCATTCTGGTTGCTTTACGTGGACTCAACGTGGCGCGGCGGGGCAGACCACGATTTTCAGGGAAAAGGTTCCTGGTGCCAGCAATGGATGACCTACCGGGACGCCGAGACCTATCACAACGTCGTGGAATGTGCGCCGTTGTATCCGCTGAATTCGCTGATGTTGCACGGCATTATTTACGCGAGGTATGCCGTTCATCTGGACAGCATGAGCGACGCGGACTTCACCGACCAGGTGCGTGAGTTTTTTGGAACTGGCACGCAGTTGCAGGAGATGTACATCACGCCCGGGCTGCTGAACGAGCAAAACTGGAACGACTTGGCGGAGGCGGCGAAATGGGCCGATGCGAACGCCGATGTGTTGGTGGACACGCACTGGATCGGGGGAGATCCGGCCAAGGACGAAATTTACGGCTGGGCATCGTGGTCGCCGGGCAAAGCCATTTTGGTGTTGCGCAACCCGGATGACAAACCCGCCGCGTTCACCACGGATGCAAAGGAATTATTCCAACTGCCGCCGGACGCCAGAATCCGTTATGTGATGCGCAGCCCGTGGAAAGCTGATCGTGGGCAGCCGTCGGTGGAATTTCAGGCCGGTCAGCCGCACACGTTCACCCTCCAACCCTTTGAAGTGCTGGTGCTGGAAGACGTGCAAACGAAATGAACACGGTGCCTTCCGACCCTCGCGAAACGGCCCCGATTGCCACCCAAACCACGGGATTGGAAAACCGGGTAGGCTCGATTGACGCCTATCGTGGGCTGGTCATGCTCCTGATGTTGAGTGAGGCCCTTGATGTCCC
>DATJSQ010000084.1:0-2684 GCA_035503995.1 Verrucomicrobiia bacterium
CCGGAAGTTTCTGGTTCCTATTGGCGGCGGGCGTCCAGACGTTGAGTCGCAGACCGTCTTCTGCCATTCCGTGCGGACCGAAGGAGCGATACAGCAGGAAACAATCTTCATCGCCCTGCGTTTGGTTGTCTCCGGTCGGAATGCCGTCCGGGCAGTGTTGCTCGTCGGCCTTGATTCCGATGGTTACAAGTGGTTGACCTGGATTACAAACTTTTATCGCTAAAATCTGCGATTAATTGTACCATTGCTTTCTGCCGGATGTCGCGTGAAGATGCGCCGACTTCAATTTCATAGTCGCCGGTGTCCGCTTTCCATTGATGGCCGGGCACATCGAAGTAATCCAGATCACGCGGCTGGATTGTAAATTGGATGGTCTTCGTTTCGCCGGGTTGCAGCGCAACTTTTGCAAATCCCTTCAGTTCGCGAACCGGTTTGTCAATTTGAGGATGGAGATCGTGGATGTAAAGTTCCACCACTTCCTCGCCGGCGCGTTTTCCGGTGTTGGTAATGTCCACGCTGGCGGTGACATTGCCGTCGGGCGCAAGTTGCATTTGTGAAAGCTGGAGATTTTTATAGCCGAACGTGGTGTAGGACAAGCCGTAGCCAAACGGAAAAAGCGGCCGGATCTTGTCCTTGTCAAAATGACGGTAGCCGACGTAAATGCCCTCCGCGTAATGGACCTCGTGATTCACGCCGGGATAATTATTGGCATCGGGATAGTCATCGCGGCTGGCCGCCAGCGTGTCGGGCAGCTTACCAGACGGGTTCACGTCGCCGAACAAAATGGCGGCGAGCGCGGATCCACCCTCCTGTCCCGGAAACCAGCCTTCAACAATCGCTGGCACTTGCTCCAGCCAATTGGTCATCGTCACCGGCGTTCCATTGTTCAATATCACAATTGTTTTTTTGTTGGCCGCGGCGACGGCGCGGATCAATTCCGCCTGATTGCCGGGCAAATCCATTGACGGACGGTCGTTGCCTTCGCCTTCCATGCCCTGCGTGGAAATGCAAACGATGGCGACATCGGATTTTTTCGCGGCGGTGATGGCGTCGTCAAAAAGTCGTTCTCCCGGCCATTGCCAGTTGAGTTGCGCCTCGTAACTGCCGCCAGCCTGGAAATACTCGATGCGCAGATCGTAAGTTTTTCCCGCAGTCAATTCGGCCTCGCCGCGGAATGGAGTCGCCGTAGTTTCGACCCAATGATCAATAATGGCTTTCCCATCCAGAAAAACGCGGCAACCATCGTCGCTCGTGAAAGTGAAAACATATTTGCCGGTGGCCGGCGCGGTGAGCCTGGCGGACCAGCGGATGCTGAAATCGTTTTGAGGAAAACCGGGCGCGGGCGTGCGCGGATTTTGGAGATCAATTTTTTCGTCCACGCGTATAAGCGCAGGCTGGCCCTGCAAATCGCGATTTTTGAAATACTCGGCCTTGAATCCGTGTCCGCTTCCATCGGGCAACATGACCGCCGATGCAGTCAACAGGTCGCCGTTTCCGCCGGCCGGAACGTAATTAACGGTTGTGTCACCAGCGCGGGCTTTGATGGCGTCGAGCAATTGAACGACATGCGTCGGGGGAACTTGAGGGCTGCCCAACGCGTCAATCTGCAAATGCTCCGCCCATTCTCCGATGACAGCGATTGATTTTATTCCTGAATCCAACGGCAAAATATTTTTTTGATTTTTGAGCAGGACGATTCCCTTTTCCGCAATTTCAAGGGCCAGCGCCGCGTGCGCGGGCGAATTGACTTGCGTTGGATCGGAATGCATCGGGCCGTCGAGCAAACCGGTGCGAATGACAGTCCGCAAAATTCGGTGAACCGAATCATCCACTGCCGCCTGCGTGACACTTCCGTCAGCCAGCGCGGCTTTCAATTTCGGCACCGACATGTTCCTGTCGGTGGGCATTTCCAAATCATTTCCTGCCTGCACCACATCGGTTTCATGAACACCACCCCAATCGGACATCACCAAACCGTCGGAACCCCATTCTTTTTTCAAAACGTCCGTCAGCAGATAATGATTGGCTGAGGCGTGGAAGCCGTTGATCCGGTTGTAAGAACTCATGATCGCCCAAGTCTTGCCTTCCTGGACGCCCGCCTTGAACGCGGGCAAATAAATTTCCCGCAAGGCGCGTTCGCCGACAATCACGTTCACCTCGCCGCGGTCAATTTCCTGATTATTGCAGGCAAAATGCTTGAGGCACGCGCCGACCTCCATGCTTTGAATGCCTCGGACGTAGGCGACGGTCAGTTGGGCATCGAGAAACGGGTCTTCGGTGAAATACTCGCCGTTGCGACCGCCCAGCGGCGAGCGATGGATGTTGATCGCCGGGCCAAGCTCAACCTGCACGCCGGTGCCTTTGTTGCGCGCCTCGTCGCCAATAGCCTGGCCAACTTGACGAATTAAATTGGTGTCCCAGGTTGAAGCCATCTCCACGCCGGCGGGAAATGCCGTAGCCGGGCCCAGCGTGCCACTCGGTCCGCCGCGCACACCCTGGCCGGCATCCGCCATGGCCATCCCTGGCACACCCAGCCGCGGAATCGGTTGCGTCGTAAAACCCGTGCCACTCAGCAGCGCCAATTTTTCATCCTGTGTCAGCCGGCCAAAAAGATCGTCCACGCGCTGTTCCAGCGGCGCTCCCACATTTTTATACACTGGCTCGTCTTGTCCAAAGACAGAACA
>DATJSQ010000085.1:0-5620 GCA_035503995.1 Verrucomicrobiia bacterium
GCACGTCCTTGCGCCTGTCTTTGGCATCGAAAATCCACGCACAAGCGACCGGATCCACTTTGTCGGCGGCATTCGCGGCCCGGCGGAATTGGAGAAGCTGGTCAATTCCGGAGACGGGGCCTGCGCCTTTTCGATGTTCCCGACGGCGATCGAGGATTTGATGGCGGTGGCCGACGCGGGCGGGGTCATGCCGCCAAAGAGCACGTGGTTCGAGCCGAAATTGCGCGACGGGATGTTTTGCCGGATGTTAAATGAATGAAGTTGATTTCTGTCTCCGCCTAATATTTTCCTTGCCCCCGCTTGCTGCTTGAAGCGCAACCTCCAAAGCTTCCGCCTTGATTCCAGTTTTATCGAGAACCTTTTTGCTCTCCCGAATTCGTTGATGCAAGCGTTCTAAATCTCTTCCGAGTTTGGCGTTTGTCAGATCGTTTCTAAGCCCCGTCGCTTTCATGGTTCGAAGAGGAGGGGGATTGCTCATCCATAAAAATCGCCGCCTGAATGGCCCTTCGTGGTGAATCAATAAATTGATTTTCCAGCACGGTGAAAATTTTTACTCCTTGTGGCCTGGGGGCCTGCCAGGCATAACACGTCTTGGCTCTTTCGTGCCCTTTTAAATCAAACACTTCCACACGACCTTCCCAAACGGTTTCGTTTTCTCCCGTCTTTTCTGTGACGAAAACCGATTTCCGGTGCTTCGTCTGGCATTGGTGTTTTATTTGAATCGCCGCTTGCAGCGCCTCCAGATGACTAAATTGTCGGGACACCATAACCATGTCCCTGCAGTCCAGCAAAATTGATGCCATGCCACACAATGCGGATTTTGCTGGAAAACCGATAATTGCCTTATCAAATGCAGGGAATTTTTGTGGCAATTTGCATTGGCAAAGCGCGATGCCATGCCGCGTGTGCAATGTCCGATTCACTTACCGTTTAATCGGTAAATCGGCCGGCGAAGGCGGTCGCCTGCCCAATCCACATATTTTGATGCGTCCTTTTCGGCAACGCGGGGCCGTGCTGTCCAGCAAGATGAGGGCACGCAAGCGACGCAGGCAAAATTCTTTTGATTCGTGCGCGCGTTTTTCTCGCGCAACACCGCATCGGAATTGATACCACCACAGCCAGGCCCGAAGGTGATTGCCACGAATGGGAGGCGCGTAAAATCAATTTTCAGTTCGACAGGCGGCATTTGAACCGTGACATTTTTGTGATGCCGACCCGTCTCCAACGCGGATTGCGCGCGACTTTTTTGGGCATGGCCGCCAATATGGTTCTGGCCGGCTCCAAACTGGCCGCGGGACTCATCGGCCACTCCCATGCGCTGGTCGCCGATGCGGTCGAATCCTTCGCGGATATTTTCAACTCGCTGATTGTCTGGCGCGGCATCGTCGTGGCCGACGAACCGGCGGACGCGGACCATCCTTACGGCCACAGCAAAGCCGAGCCGCTGGCGGCCGCGCTCGGCGCCATCATGCTTTTGGCGGCGGCGCTCTGGATTGCCATCAAGGCCTTCATCGAAATCCGCCAGCCGCATTTGCCGCCGAAGTGGTTCACCCTGGCCGTGCTGGTCGTTGTCATCATCACCAAGGAGGTGTTGTTTCGCTTTGTGCATCGCGAAGGCGAAGCCACCGACAACGCGGCGGTGCGCACGGACGCCTGGCACCACCGCAGCGACGCCATCACGTCGCTGGCGGCATTCATCGGCATCGGCATCGCCATTGCGGGGGGACAAAACTTCTCCTGGGCGGACGACGCGGCGGCGATTTTCGCGGCCATCATCATTGCCTGGAACGGCTGGCATTTGCTGGCGCCGGCGATGAACGAATTGATGGACCGGGCGCCCGACCCGGAAGTCGTCGGCCACATCCGGCAGTTGGCGACGGCGGTGGGCGGCGTGGCGCGGGTGGAAAAATGTTTCGTGCGCAAAGCGGGCCATCTTTTATTTGTGGAAATGCACGTGGAAGTGGACCCGCAAATGACGGTGTTGCGTTCGCATGAAATTGCCCACGACGTCAAGAACCGGATTCGGGCGCAAATGCCCAACGTGAGCGACGTGCTGGTGCATATCGAGCCGTTGGGGATCCCCGCGCCGCAAAAGACCGGCCACGCCCGCTGAATTTGCGGGAAACGGCGCCAGGAGCCTCTGACCAAAAGGAAATTCAGGGCCTTTACCCGATTTCTGCCAGTTTCAAATTAAATGGAAACCATGTCCGTGGGTTCGACGCGCCTGGTGATCTTCAGGCGCGCCACGCGCGCGCCATCCATTTCTTCCACGCGCAATTCACAACTCCCAACCGTCAGCTTGTCGCCGGCTTTTGGAAAACCGCCCAGTTTCTGGGTCACCCAGCCGCTCGCCGTCGCCACGATCTCGTCATGCTCGATTTCCCCGGTGATTCTTTCCAATTCATGCAATGGCAGCGTGCCCGAAATTTCCCAGATGTTTTCGCCCAGCCGCGCCACTTCGGATTTTTCCTGGTCAAATTCGTCCTGGATCTGGCCGACCAGGGTCTCCAGGACGTTTTCCAGGGTGACGATGCCCACCGTCCCGCCGAATTCGTCCACGACAATTGCGAAATGAATTTTGCGTTCGAGGAACAGTTGCAGCAATTTTTCCACCGGCGCCGTTTCGGGGACGTAAATCGGCTTGCGGGCCAGCGGAATTAAATCCGCGCCGCATTTTATCCTGTCGCGCTGGGCATATAAATCCTTGATATGAACTATGCCGCGGGTCTTGTCCAAATCGCCCCCGTCATTGATTGGAAATCGCGAGTAGCGGGTCTTTTCCGCCAGGGCGATGCAGTCGGCAATCGTATCGTCCGTGCTGAATGAGGCGATTTCATGACGCGGGCGCATGATTTCACGCGCAATGCGGTTCCGCAAATCGAGGGCATTCAAGACAAGGGTGCGCCCTCCCGCCGCTTCGCGCGCCGAGGCAACCATCAGGCGCAATTCCTCTTCCGAATAGGCGCTGGGGGCGGCGGCGTCCGGTTGAAGGCCGAGGGTTTTCAAGAGCAATTGCGCCGCCAGGTTGAGCAGGCGATTGAAGGGATAGAACGTGAGATAAAACCAGCGCAACGGGAAGGCCACCCACAACGCCACCGGCAGCGGCTTTTGGATCGTCAACCGTTTCGGCGCCAGTTCGCCCACCGTGATGTGGAAAAAGGTCAGGGCGCTGAAACCCACCGCAAATGAAATGGAATGTTCCCAAACCAGCGACTTCACCCCGATTTGTGACAGCACGGGGTCCAGCAATGTCGTGAAAACAGGCTGGCCCAGGTAGCCGAGCCCCAGACTGACCATGGTGATGCCCAATTGCGTCGCGCTTAAATACGAATTGATGTTGCGGACGATGTGCCGCGCCAGTTTTGCGCGGCGCACGTTCCGCGCCGCCAGCGCGTCCAGCTGCGTTTCGCGGATGCGCACCAGCGCAAATTCCGCCGCCACAAAAAAACCGTTCATCAAAACCAGCGCGAAGACCGCGATGATTTTCAGCGCGATAAAAATGGCGGCGTCAAGATTCACAATTTCATTTCTCCAAACATCACTTTCAAAATGTCTTCCAGCCCCACGACGCCGATTTCCTTGCCGTCGCGCCCGAGCACAATGGCCAGCCTCTCGCCGGCGCGCTGCATCCGGCGCAACGCCACTTCCAGCCGGGTGTCTTCGGCAAAAAACAGCGCCGGTGTCATGTGCGTGGCGGCGGGCTTTTGCAAATCCAGATCGTCGCGGTAGAGAAGCCGCCGGAGCACGAGCAATCCGCCGATGCGCCTTTTGCCGTCGCGATTTTCCCACACCGGCAGGCGGGTAAGGTTTTTGTCGCGGGCGAGGGCCAGGGCGGCGCCGAGGGCTGTCTGGGCTTCCACCGTGACAATTTGCTCCAACGGGTGCGTGATCTGGCGAACGGTGAAATTCTGCAGGTCAAGGATGCGATTAATCATCGCGTGTTCCTCGCCGGTGAGCGCCGGCGCGGATTCGCGCATGACAGCGCGCATTTCCTCGCGATTGCCGAAGAGCCTGCCGGTAAAAATCGAGCCGCCGGTGACGCCCAATATCGTTCCAGACGCCCCTTCCACGAGGGAAACGAGCGGCGCCAGAATGTAATTGATGGGACGGAAAAGAGGCGCGGCCAGAAGGCACAGATGGTTCGGCTGGGAACGGAAGAGCATCTTGGGCAGCAGATCAAAAAACGCGTAAAACAGAAAGACGACCACGGCAAAGACAATCAACATGACCGGGCGATCGCCCAGGAACCATTTGTGGATTTTTGCCAGCGCGAAGCCGAGTATCAAAAAATTCGCCAGCGTGTTGCCCACGAGGATGGTCCAGAGGAATTTTTCCGGATTTTCCAGAAAACGATTGAGGAGTCTGGCCGGCGGCTTGCCCGCGCGGGCGAGCCGCCGCACCCGCAGCCGGTTGAGCGCCAACACGCCCGCTTCCATTCCCGAAAAGAGGAACGAAAACAGCAAGGCCGCTCCGAGCGCCAGCCAACTGAGGAGCGCCGCGCCCATTTTATTTGATTTGTTGCACGAGCAATTCGCGCACGCGGCGTTCATCCGCCGCTTGCGCCGTTAATTTCAAGTTGCGATAGACCGCCGAGTCGCCGGTTTCCGGCACCACGCCGCGCAAATGTGTCAACAGCCCCCCCATCGTTTCCACCTCCGGCACGTCGCCGAGCGCGGGAAATTCGCGGCGGAAATCGTCGAGGCGCATCGAGCCGCTCACCCGCCATCGGCCCGGCCCGAGTTTTTCCATTACAAAACCTTCGGGCTGCGGCCCGGCTTGGATTTTGCCCACCAACTCGCCGAGGATGTCTTCCATGGTCACCAACCCCGCCACCCCGCCAAATTCATCCAGCACAATCGCCAGTCCGCGCTGCTGCGTCTGCAGGCTCTTGAACAGTTGCAACAAATTCATCGTTTCCGGCACAAACGACGGAAATTCGATGACTTCCGCCATGTCAACTTGCGGCGCCAGTAACAAACCGCGCGTGTTCAATATCCCGACAATCATGTCGGGCGTTTCGTCATAAATCGGCAATCGCCGGTGCTTGAATTTCCGGGCGCAGGCGATCATTTCCTCCACCGTGGCGTCGTCAGAGACGCACGCCATGCCCGTGCGCGGCCGCATCACGTCGCGGGCGGCGCGCTGGTCCAGGCTGATGATTTGCAGGATGATTTCCTTTTCCGACTCGGCCAGCGTGCCCTGGTGATAGGCCATGTCCAGCAACTCGCGATATTCGGCGTCCGTCAGCGATTGCGCGCCGGATGGAGACGCGACTTTTTTCAAAATCACGGAGTTGAGCGAACGCGCCAGGTGATGGAGCGGCGCGCTTATTTTTTGAAAAACCAGGAGCGGCCAGCTGACGCGCAACGCCCAGCGCTCCGGCTTGCGCACCGCCAGCGTTTTTGGAAAAACCTCGCAGCCGATGAGCACGAATGCCGCCAGCGAAATCATCGTCAACGCCAGCGGCCAGTGGGTGTCAAAGACCATGCGCAAGGCGACGGCAAGCATGGCGGCATTGGCGAAGGTGTTGCCGAGAACGAGCGTGGCGAGCAAATCCTGGGGCTGTTCGAGCAATTGAGAAACAGTTTTGCCGCGGAAGGATTTTTTTTCGGCGAGCTGC
>DATJSQ010000086.1:0-27577 GCA_035503995.1 Verrucomicrobiia bacterium
ACGTTGTGTGAAAGGTGCTGACACGGAATCGGGTAACGGTCATATTTCGATCGTGAAGTATTTTGATGAAGCGGGCAGATGGATGGACAGTCGAAAAATGAGTTTTCAAACGCGCACGCGCTTAAGCCAACGCCGACTGCCTTTTGAGTTTTGACGGAGACGCGAAATTCGATTATCATCATTGCATTGCTGAGTTGGCCGCCATCGGCGGTGCTCCCGTTTTCGCTCTTGTCGAGCTGCGACGGTGCAGGCAGCTATATTGAGACGCTAGGCGGATTCGCACTACTTATGAAAACATCATTCATCGCATTGTTTCTCGCCGCCACTTTTTTGTCCGGTTGCGTCTCCACCGGCCCAGCGATTTCCAAGAGTTCGATGGGCAATCTGGAGGTTTATGTCACCGCACCACAGGGCGTGGACGTGATGCCAGCGCGCATTTACGTTGACGGCGCATTTGTCGGCAACGTCTCGCAGGATTTGCCGGTGCTTTATCTCAAGAGAGGGCGGCATGTTATCAGAGTTGAGCTTCCGGGCATGATGACGTATCAGCATGAGATTAATATTTTAGGCGAGCCGAACCACCAATTTTTGGACGTGACGTTGGAGAAAAGGTGAGCGAGCATGAGACCAGGCGCCATGCGAGCATCATTTTCATTCAAGCTTTTTCTCGTCACCACCGCGGCTTTTGTCGCAGGCTATTATATGATTGCTTCCGTGAGCATCGGCGGGTTGATGCCTTACAATTTCAGAGCAGCGGATGTCATCCGGCAAGATTGCCCATTTCATATTATTCCTGTCGCGATGATGTCCGGCAGCAACCAAGCAGACATTTTGTTTCGTTGGAGCATTGCTGAAACATATGCCAGACTGGGAGCATTAGTTGCACTTTGGACAGTAATGGTGGCTTTGCTCATTTGGCGCCATTTGGAAAAATTAAGACATGACGCCTGACGCCGGGCCGATCTTCGCCGAGACGAAGGTGCTACGGCCCGGCAGGCTGGCGCCAACGGCGAGCGCTCTCGCAGTTGGGAGATTGGCGCAAATTTACGTTTGCAGTTTTGCGCGCCGTGGCTTTCGTTAGGCTGCGTTGCCGCATTATTTTATGATAGCACCAGACATCTCGCAGACGCCGATAATTAAGAGGTTCGGCGTGCGGGGAGCCAAGCTCTTCGCAAAGATTTGGTTTTCCATTATGTATCTGGCGCTTGTAACAATCACAGCGGGCTTTTGGATTATCGGGCCAGAGTTCCCAGAGGGATGGTATCGGATTTTTGCGGGTTGTCTTGTCGGAGCACTCGTTGTTTTTGCCGCGTCACTTCTGACTCGGATGCGTTTGAAGCTTTTGGCTGAGATTGCGGAATTGGAGGCGCGGGACCGCTTTACTTTTGCCGATGGAGGGGGCGTGTGAAATTGTGGTCTTTCGTCCGGGCCGCCGCTCGTTAGAAAGCGCCAGAGGGCTGGCGCACTCCACAAGCTGGCGGAACTCGGTTCGTGTTTTTTAGTTCGCGGCGCCGGTTGAGAATTGGCGCAGGTATTTGAGGGCCACTCGAAGGTCCTTGGGCATGGGCGCGGTGATGGTGACAAGTTCGCCAGTGACCGGATGGGGCAATTGCAATTCCCCGGCATGAAGGGCGACGCGGGACAGGAGCGGGCGTTCTTCGCGGCCGGGTTTGAGGCGGTAATCCCTTTTCAGACGCGAGAGCCAGAGGGGTTTGCCGCCGTAAAGTTCGTCGCCGACAATCTTCAATCCGGCGTGGAGGGCATGGACGCGGATTTGATGGGTGCGCCCCGTCAGCGGCTCGCATTTCAGCAACGCGTAGCCGAAGCGGGGAAAATTTTCCAGCACTTCGAAGTTCGTCTTCGATTTTTTTCCGTTTTTCGGGTCCACCCGAACGAGGCCGGGTTTAACCGGGTGCGGAGCGAGTTTGGCGTCCACCTCAAATTTTTGCGAGGGGACTTCGCCCTGAACGAGGGCGAGGTATTTTTTGGCGGGCTTGTCCGTGCCGAACAGATTGGCGAGGGCGATGAGCGCCGGTTTGTTTTTGGCCAGGAGGATGACGCCGCTGGTTTGGAAGTCGAGGCGGTGGGCGTTGCTCAAATACTCGAGATGGCGTTCGCGCGCCCAGGGCTTGGCGGCGGCGATTCCAACATGGAGCAATTTCATCAGATTGGGACGCAGCGGGTCGTAACGGTCGGGCGAAGTGAGGAGGCCGGCGGGTTTGTCGAGGGCGAGGAGATAGTCATCCTCGAAGAGGACGGGGATTTCCCAAAATTCGCGCGTGGCGGGTGAAGAAAGCTTGATGGCGCTCACTTAAAAAAGCAATTTACGATTTCCGATTGGCGATTCGATTTTAAGCGAGAATCCGAAGCCTCGCGGACGGCGACGATGGGCCGATATCAACCGGCAATCATTTTGGGGCTCCGGCCTGGGCGTTCTCGGCATAGACGGGGGTATTGCGCAATTCGCGGCTGGCTTCCGAGTTGACCCAATCCTGGAACACCTCGAACATCCGTTCCTGGCGGACTTGGGCGAGGTATTGCGTCAGGTTCGTTTTCAACACCGCCTCATCCACGGGCAATTCTTTTTGGACATAGAGGACGAAGCCGCCATCGTCGGTTTCCTCGAAATTGCTTGGGTGGCCGACGGGGGTGGCAAAGGCCGCCTGTTTGACCAGGGACAGCCCCGCGCGATTTTCGAGTTCGGGCAACGCGTCGGTGCTCAAGGAAAAGGGCGGCAACGTTTCGGGAGACAATCCGCTGGCGACGCAAACGGAGGCGAAGCTGCGGCCGGCCATGAGGCGGAGGTCGAGGGTGGACAGAAAATTGGTGCCAGCCTGCCGCGCAAGCGCGGTAGCCAGTTGCATTTGATAATCCCGGGTGACCTGCCCGCGAATGCGGTCGAGCGGCGGAATTTCGGTGGGCAATTGTTTATCCAAGGCCATGACGTAATAGGCGTAAGTGCCCTCGACGGGTCCGGCAAACGGCTCATCCGGCGTCAAGGAAAAGGCGGCCTTGATAAACGTGTCCGGAGCGATGAACTCGGAGGGGCCATATTGGGCGGAAAATGGGGCGGGGGTTTCCACGGTGTAACCCTTGTCCTTGGCGGCGGTAATGAGATCGGCGGGACTTTGCGGCGTCATTGCAAAAACGGTGTTGGCAAAATCGTTGGCTGCGGCTTCCGCGTCCGCCACGGCGGCTTTGCGGATCAGGAATTGGCGGATTTCGGCCTTGGCTTCCTCGGGCGTTTTGGCGTCGGGCGCCGCGTCCATTCCTTCCTGGCTAAAGATGGAACCGACCTGGAAATCGAGATTGGTCCTGCCGATTTTCCGCTCGGCGACGTTGAGATAGTTGCTCAGGTTGAACTCGACGTAGCTGACCTGGACGCGGTCGGGGAGGCGGTAATCGGCCATGTAATTGGTGTAAAACTGGCCGACCTGGGCGGGGGTGACGCTGATCTGCGGCAGATAATTGGTGGCGGAAAAGAAAACGATCTGCGTGTCGCGCTCGCGATGGTCGCGGCGCCAGGTGGCCTCGGCTTCCTGCGGGGTGAACAAGGCGCCGGGGAGGCCTTCCAACTGCTGGAGTTGTTGCAGGATGAGGTCATCGCGCGCGAAGCGTTCGAGGTCATCGGCGGTGAAACCTTCCGGTTGGAGCACATCCTTGACGAACGCCTCGACTGGCACGGAGCCGCCCCTCATGCGGAAGGCGCGGAGCAAATCGGGCGACGAGAGCAAATCACCAGCCATCGCGGCGGCCGAGGTTTCATCGGCATAGATGCCCAACTGTTGGGCTTTGCGGAGGAGCAAGAGGCGGACATAGACCTGGGTATCAATATCGCGGTTGGAAACGTTGGGATTGCGGTCGGGCCATTCGAAACCGTTGTGGAGCCAATAGAAGATAAAATAGTCATGTTTGACGGCGGTGTATTCGTCCTGGGTGACTTTTTTCCCGTAAATGACACCGTAATCGCCTTCCGCCACGCCGCCGCCGCCGTTGCGGTTGGGGACGCTGGCACCCCACCAGATGAAGGAAAGGATGGTCGCGCCGGCGATGAGCCACCAGAGCCACTTTGAATGTTTGCGAATTGTTCCAATCATTGTAATTCAACAAAGGGAATGCATAGCGTAACGGAATCAGGCGATGGCGGTCAAATTGAATCTTGGAGCAAAAGCGCGGGCGCTGAATGTTTGAGATGAGCATGAAAAGGATTGGCATCCGGGGCGCGATTTTTCCCCTTATTGATTCACCAGGAGTTTCCATTCCATTTTTTGCAGTTGAAATCGCGCGGCGAGCGCCCTCAAAAAATCGGGAGGTTGCGAATTATTGACGCGGCCGCGCCAACTGATGTGACAATTGAATTCACGCAAGTCGCCGCCGTTTTGAAAAACGACTGACGAAAATTTGACTTTGTAATTGGCCTGGGCCAGCGCGCGAACGAGTTCATCTTCAATCGCGCCGCCTTGCGCCATGGCGATGGTCAGGGTCGCGTGACATTCCTGGTTCCAGTGTTGCTCGATCCATTTCAAGCCGGATAAAATGAGCAAGCCGAGTCCGAGCGACGCCCAGCCAAGCCCGATTTGCCCGCCGCCGAAACAAAGTCCCATGACGGTGACGAACCACAGCGTGGCGGCGGTTGTCACCCCGAGAACGACATTGTCGCGCCGCAAAATCGCGCCCGCGCCGATGAAGCCGACTCCGGTCAAAATGCCCAGCGGCAAACGCATCAAATCGAGAACGACAAATGAATCCGGTTTTTTTCCGGCGACGTTGAGCAGGAGGTTTGCCTGAATCATCGCAATGGTTGCGGCGAGACAAACCAGCAGCGTCGTGCGCAAACCGGCCGCGCGGCCATGCTCGCCGCGATTGATTCCGATGAGCGCCCCGGCAACCGTCG
This sequence comes from Verrucomicrobiia bacterium, assembly GCA_035503995.1. Lineage (GTDB taxonomy): Bacteria > Verrucomicrobiota > Verrucomicrobiia > Limisphaerales > UBA11358 > UBA11358. The sequence goes on from DATJSQ010000086.1 coordinate 4,895, forward strand.
CACAGAGCAAGCGCAACGCCACGTCCTGCCAGCCAATTTCTGTGTTCATGCCTTAACCTGCCATGCTTGTCGCGTTGTGGCAAAGCGAAGAGAGATTCCGCCCTCGCTTTATCCCAGCCACTTGGCCACGTCCGCGGCGGCGTAGGTGATCAATATGTCGGCGCCGGCCCGGCGCATGGCCAGCAGGCTCTCCAGGGTGATCGCCCGTTCGTCAATCCAGCCGTTGGCGGCGGCGGCCTTGATCATGGCGTGTTCGGCGCTGACACAATAGGCCGCCGTGGGATAGCCGAATTCGGTCTTGACGCGATAAATCAAATCCAGATAAGCAAGCGCCGGTTTGACCATGACAATGTCCGCGCCTTCGCGGATGTCCAATGCCACTTCGCGGAGGGCCTCGGTGGCGTTGGCGGCGTCCATTTGGTAGCTGCGCCGGTCGCCGAATTGCGGCGCGGATTCGGCGGCTTCGCGGAACGGCCCGTAAAAGGCGGAGGCAAATTTGGCCGCGTAACTCATGATGGGCGTGTCGTTGAAGCCGTTTTTGTCCAGGGCGGCGCGGATGGCGGCGACGCGGCCATCCATCATGTCGCTGGGGGCGACGAGGTCCGCGCCGGCCTGGGCGTGGCTCAGGGCGGTTTGGGCGAGGATTTTGAGGGTGGGGTCATTGAGGATTTTTCCGCGGGAAACGACGCCGCAATGGCCGTGCTCCATGTATTCGCACAGGCAGACGTCGGTGATGATGAGGAGCGACGGCAGTTCCTTTTTCAAGAGCCGGACGGCCTGCTGGACGATGCCATTTTTGGCGAAGGCGCCGCTGGCCCGGACATCTTTTTTGTCCGGGATGCCGAAGAGGAGGATGGCGGGGACGCCGAGTTGATGGGCGCGCGCGGCTTCGCGGAGGAGTTCATCGGGCGAGAGTTGAAAGACGCCGGGCATGGCGGCGATGGCGCGGCGCAATTTTTTGCCGCCGCGGACGAAGAGGGGCAGGACCAATTGGTCCGCGCTCAAGCGGGTTTCGCAGACCAGCCGGCGCAGTGCGGGTGATTGGCGCAACCGGCGCGGGCGGTAGGCGGGAAATTGTCCGACGTGCAAATTCACGAGGGTATTCTACTTTGAGAGGGGCGGCTGCAAAGAGGAAAATTAGGCGTGATGGAATAATGGGGGAATTGTCGAGTGGCGATTCAAGATTGGCGATTTTAATCATGAGACTCGTTACCTCGTCTCCTACAATCCCAAGAACAAAAAACGGCGCGAACGTTTGTTCGCGCCGTCCCCCGGTTCCTGTCGGGTTGTGCTATGCTATTTATACGTCGTAATACATGTGGAATTCGTAAGGATGCGGACGCAGGCGGATGGCGTCGGCTTCCTTGAGTTTGTGGCTGATCCACATGTCCACGAAGTCCTTGGTGAAGACGTCGCCTTTCAGGAGGAAGGCATGGTCTTTTTCGAGGTAGCCGATGGCCTCGGGCAAACTGCCGGGCATCTGCGGAATCTTGGCATGTTCTTCCGGCGGCAATTCGTAGAGGTTTTTGTCCATCGGCTCGCCGGGTTTGATTTTATTCTGGATGCCGTCGAGGCCGGCCATGAGGAGAGCGGCGAAGCAGAGATACGGATTGGCGGCGGGGTCCGGCGGACGATATTCGATGCGTTTGGTCTTGGGATTTTCGCTGTAAGTGGGGATGCGAATGGCGGCGCTGCGGTTGCGGGCGCTGTAAGCCAGGTTGACCGGCGCTTCGTAACCGGGAACGAGCCGCTTGTAGCTGTTCGTTGTGGGATTGCAAATACCGGCGAGGGCCTTGGCATGTTTCAGGATGCCACCGACATAATAGAGGGCCGTTTGTGAAAGCCCGGCATATTCCTTGCCCGCGAAGAGCGGTTTGCCCTTGCTCCAAAGGGACTGGTGGGTATGCATGCCGGAGCCGTTATCGCCAAAGAGGGGCTTGGGCATGAAGGTGACGGTTTTGCCGTGTTTTTTGGCGACGTTTTTGATGACGTATTTGTAAATCATCATCCAATCGGCGGCGGTGACGAGGGTGTTAAAGCGATAATCAATTTCGGCCTGGCCGCCCGTGGCGACTTCGTGGTGCTGGCGTTCGATTTTGACGCCGAGTTGCTCCATGATGAGGCACATCTCGGTGCGGATGTCCTGCTGGGTATCCTGCGGCGCGACCGGGAAATAACCCTCCTTGTGACGGATTTTGTTGCCGAGATTAGGCTCACAGCAACTGCCCTTGGCGGTGTTCCAAATGGCTTCCTCGGAATCAACGGAGTAGAACGTGCCGTTGCATTTGGAATCAAACTGGACACTGTCGAAGATGAAAAACTCCGCTTCGGGGCCGAACACGGCGGTGTCGGCGATGCCGGTGCTTTTCAAATAAGCTTCGGCGCGCTGGGCGATGCCGCGCGGGTCGCGATTATAAGGTTCCATCGTGCCGGTTTCCGAAATGGTGCAGGTGAGCGACAAAGTCGGTTCGGCCATGAAGGGGTCAATGAAGGCCGTTTCGGGGTCGGGCATAGCGAGCATGTCGGAGGCCTCGATGGATTTCCAACCGCGAATGGACGAACCGTCGAAACCGAGACCTTCAGCGAAGCTTTCCTCGCTGATTTCGGCGATGGGGATGGTGAAGTGTTGCCAGGTGCCGAAGGTGTCCACGAATTTAATGTCCACCATCTTGGCGCCGGCTTTTTTTGCCATTTCAATAACGCTCTTGGGAGTTGCCATAGGTATTGTCGAGTTTAGGTATGTGTGTTTTGTTTTTTGTTGTGGAATTTAGGATGAATTGCCTGTTTGGCTTGTTTACGGCGCGACTAAACGTTTAAGCGCGCCGGTTCTGGATTCTGCCATCAAAACAAAACGCGTCCAGAAATAGTTATTCACAGCCAGCTTAAAGGCAAAACGGCGCGGGCGAATTGGCCGAACGCCCGCGCCGTTCCCCAACTCCTCCCGGCGTGCAATCAGCGCGCCATTTTCTGCGATACCGCGAAAAGCCGTCATGGGGCGGTTCCGCCAGGGAGAGTTTGATGCATATTTGGCCATTTAAATTTTGATGTTGTGGCTGTATGAAAAACGGGCCGCAGTCAAGCGGCACAAGAGCCTGATTGAGCCTGCGTGCGAGCCATTGAGCAGGACAAATGCCAGAGAGGAAAAACAATGCCACCGCGAGCATCGAAATGAATTCAGGGCCGCAAAATAAAGGGTTTTCTGGCATTGCTCATTGTTTCAGCAATTTAAGGACGATGAAAACGATGTTGCATTTTAACCTCGGTGCTCAGTTAAAGGCAGGCGACCGGACAGGACGGATAGGACGTTGGTCCGAAAAAGAAAAACGGCGGGCAACTTGCGCTGCCCGCCGTGTGACTGGCTCAAGAAACCGGATTAGCTGTGGTAGCCCTCTTCGCCGTGTTCGTTGATGTCGAGGCCCTGGATTTCGACTTCCTCGCTCGGACGCAGGCCCACCAGCGCTTTGGTAATGTAGGCGCAGACGATGGTGCCAGGGATGAACAGGAGGAGCGAAACGCCGACAGTCTTCAACTGCTCCCACAATTGGGGCTGGAAGATGTGGTCGGTCACCGTCTTGCTCAAGTAGGTGGCCAGGTTGGGGTTGGCCTCCTGGCGGGCGAACATGCCGGTCATGATGGCGCCGCACATACCGCCGATGCCGTGAACGCTCCAGGCATCCAAGGCGTCGTCCATACCGAGCCAGCCCTTGATTTTATAGCAGAAGAACCAGGGGATGGTGCCGGAAGCGATGCCGATCCAGACCGCGCCGGAGGGCAACACGTAACCGCAAGCCGGGGTGATGAGGACCAAGCCGGCGACGGCGCCGGAGCAGAAGCCCAGCACGCTGGGTTTGCCTTTGACGATCCATTCCCACATCGGCCAGACGAATGAGCCGACGGCGGTGGCGATGGTCGTGGTGGTAAACGCGTTGGCCGCAATCACGTCGGCCGCCACGGCGCTGCCGGAGTTGAATCCGTACCAGCCGACCCAGAGCATGGAAGCCCCGATGTAGGTGAGGACGATGCTATGCGGCGTAAAGTTATCCTTTCCGAATCCGAGGCGTTTGCCGAGGATGATACACAAGACCAAGCCGGACCAGCCGGAGGACATATGCACCACCGTGCCACCGGCGAAATCCAATCCTTTGATCTTTGAGTCGGGATTCCAACAGCCATTCATGATGCCGTTGACGCCCCAGACCATGTGACCCTGGGTGTTATAGACGAAGAGAATCCACAAGGTCATGAAGACGAGGATGGCCTTGAATTTCATGCGTTCAGCGATGGAGCCGACGATGAGCGCCGGGGTGATGATGGCGAACATCAATTGGAACATCGCATAGACGTTTTCGGAGACCCAGTAGGAATATCCCGGGTTGGGCGCGGAAGTGACGTTTTTGAACATCCAGCACACGGCCGGATTGCCCATGATGCCCGGGATCCAATCGTGTCCTGCCTCACCCGCGGTTTTATACATGCCCCAGATATTAACGGCGCCGGTGGTGGCCTGCCCGTGGGCGCCGCCGCTGCCGCCAAAGATCATGCCGTAACTGCAAATGATCCAGAGGATGGTGGTGAGGCCGGTGATGAGGAAGCATTGCGCGAGGACGGAGAGCACGTTCTTTTTGCGAACGAGACCGCCGTAGAACAGCGCCAGGCCGGGCAGCGTCATGAACAACACCAAGGCGGTGCTGGCGAGCAACCACGCGTTATGACCGGCGCCGGGGAAGCTGACAAACCTGCCGGTGCTATTGACGAGGTTGGTATTGATGATGGACGAGGCGAGGCCGAAGTTCACCGTATAGTTGCCGTTGGTATCGGTGTAAGGAGCGGTCGGGTCGCTGTTTTGGAAATATGCCTCCACGGACTCCAACCGTTGTTCCGTAGTAGGCGCGTTGGTGGTCCAGGCTGCGGGCGGCGCGTTGGTGGTGGCGGCCATGGTATTGGTGCCCATGGCCATCGTATTGGTTTGCGCGCGCACGCCCACCGTGGTTGCAATTAAAGCGAGTGTTAATAGAATTCGTTTCATGGTTTTATTGATTGGGTTCAAGTTGGTTTGGGACTTAAATGGCCGATTCGCCTTTCTCCTCCGTACGGATACGCACGGCTTGTTCGACAGACGAGACAAAGACCTTTCCATCCCCGATTTTTCCTGTCTTGGCCGATTTAATGATCGCGGCCACGGCGGCGTCCGTCTGGGCGTCGCCGACGACCAATTCGATCTTTATCTTGGGCAGGAAATCCACGGTATATTCGCTGCCGCGATAGATTTCGGTATGGCCCTTCTGGCGGCCAAACCCCTTTACCTCGCTCACGGTCATACCTTCGATGCCGATTTCGCTAAGGGCGTCCTTCACTTCTTCGAGCTTGAATGGTTTGATGATCGCTTCAATTTTCTTCATAGTTTTTTGATGTAATTTACCCGCGTATTGGCCTGTCAATTCGCGTTGCAGGCGGGTTTAGCAATGCCAATGCCAAATGAACGGCGAGTCCGGGCCGTTTGGCGGATGGCCCTTTGTTTGCAATGGTTTATGGGCCACACTGAAAAATTCAGCGGTTCGCCGCCGGCGGAGCCGCCTGTTTCCTTTTGTTCAGCAAAGGAAATTTTAACCACCTTGAAATGGCGGGCATTTTTTGGCATTTTAAGGCCGAGTGTTCATTACATCGCTATCCGGTTACTTCGGAAAACTTCAACGGGGAACGCGCACGATTCTGCAGACGTGCATCTATGGCGTCGTCGGGGGGCTGGTGGTGGTGGCGTTCCAGTTGCTGATTACCTTGCTGTACAACGCGACGCTGGTTCGGATGGCCGGGCAGCCGCCGTGGGTGTTTTTGGCCGGCAGCTTCTGCGTGATGGTGGGCACGGCGCTGGTGGCGGGATTTCTGTTGCATTCATTCTGCAAAGAAGCGGCGGGCAGCGGCATTCCGCAGGCGAAGGCGGCGTTTTGGAAGGACTTTGGCGTGATCCCCTGGCAGGCGATTTGGGTGAAATTTTTTGCCGGAATACTGAGCATAGGCGGGGGCAGCAGCCTGGGACGCGAGGGTCCGAGCGTTCATATTGCGAGCGGATTGGCTTCAACCTTGGCGGGGTGGACGGGCGAAGCGAAACAAAGCCGGCGGCAGGCGACGGCGGCGGGGGCGGCAGTGGGATTGGCGGCGGCCTTCAACACGCCGATTGCGGCGGTGACGTTCGTGCTGGAGGAAATCATCCAGGACTTGAACAGCAGTCTGCTGGGCAGCGTATTATTGGCCTCGGTCATCGGCGCGCTGATTGTCCACGGCATTGTGGGCGCGCAGCCGGCGTTTTCCATTCATAATGTCCAGTCGCCGACGTGGCGCGCGTATTTGCTGACGCCGGCGGCGGCGGCGCTGGCGAGTTTCGCCGGGGTATTTTTTCAGAAGACAACGATGGACCTGCGCAAGCGACAGCTTCAGCAGGGCAAAATTCCGGCCTGGCTAAAGCCCGGAGTCGGCGCGGCCCTGGCGTGGGGGATTGCGACGACGGTCTTCTTTCTAACGCACCATTTGGGGGTGTTCAGCCTCGGCTATGGGGATTTGACCGCGGGGTTGAACCACCAACTGACCTGGCAAATCGCGGGGATATTACTGGTGGCGAAATTAATTGCGACGGTATTGTGCTACGGGTACGGCGGCTGCGGCGGGATATTTTCGCCGACGCTCTTTTTCGGCGGGATGAGCGGGCTGTTGCTGGCGGGTTTGTTTGGGCTGATCATGCCGATAAGTCCGGAAGATTCGCTGGCGCTGGCGGTGGTGGGGATGAGCGCGTGCCTGGGGGCGGTGGTGCGCGCGCCGGTGACGGGCATCCTGATCGTGTTTGAAATGACGCACGAATTTGCGCTCGTGCCGGTGCTGATGATCGGCGCGCTCATCAGCCAGGCGGTCGCCCGCCGGATGACCCGCGAAAATTTTTACGACGCGATCCTGGAGCAGGACGGCTATAAGCTGGAGAAGCTGCTTCCGCCGCGCGATTTGCAGAGCTGGCAAAAACTGCCCGTCTCGGCGATTGCGAATTTCCAGCCGGTGGTTCTCGACAACCTGGATCCGGCCCGGGCGGAAAAGTTAATGAAGGAACATTCCTACACTTGTTTTCCGGTGATGCAGGATGGAAAGCCGGCGGGGATGGTCACGCGCACGGAATTGGCCGAGGCGATTGCGCAAAAGCGCGCGCCCAAACTTACGCCGGTGGTGAGATGCGAACCGCGCCAGACCATCCGGCAACTGCAAACGCTGCTTTTGGAATCGCCGAGCGGGACCGCGCTGGTATGCGATCCGTCTGACGGGCGGCTGCTGGGCATCGTCACGCTGCACGATTTATTGCGATCGCAAATCAACGCGGCGCAGAGCGCGATATGAAGCCGCGGATCGAATCAGAGGATCAGCCATTGCGCTGACCCAGACAATTTTCGTTTACTTGGGCATGGGTCGCAATCGCAGGGCCTTCCTGAGGCGCCGCCTCACGACATGGGGACCCGCTGTTTCGATGGCATACAGGCGCGTGTTGAGTTTCCGAACAGCATTACGGAGAAAAGGACCCGGCGCATCAGGAGACGCGCGCGCCATTGAACGGGGAAATCGCGGCCTGAATTCCGCCGGCGCAAGACGCCGCGGGCCAGCGGTCAGGCGTGCTGAATTCGGGGGACGCAGGGTTTTAACTTTCACTTCGCGGACAATTCGTGTTTCATTTTGCCGTTTCGATATGCCCAAACGCACCGACATTCACAGCGTCCTCATCATCGGCGCCGGTCCCATCATCATTGGCCAGGCGTGCGAGTTTGATTATTCCGGCACGCAGGCGTGCAAGGCGCTGAAGGAGGAAGGCTACCGGGTCATCCTGATCAATTCCAACCCGGCGACGATCATGACCGATCCGGAGTTTGCCGACCGGACGTATATCGAGCCAATCACGGCGGAGTGCGTGGAGAAAATCATTGTGCGCGAGAAGGAGGAGATGAAAAAGCTCGGGGCGAAAGGAAAGCTGGTTTTGCTGCCGACCCTGGGAGGCCAAACCGCGTTGAACACGGCGATGGCCCTGCATGAAAACGGCGCGCTGGAACGCCACGGCGTTGAAATGATTGGCGCGAAGCCCGAAGCCATACATCGCGGCGAAGACCGCGAAGCGTTCAAACAACTGATGATCGCCATTGGCCTGGACGTGCCCATCTCGGGCACCGCGCATAATCTGGACGAAGCGCGCGCGGTGGCCGACAAGATCGGGCGTTTTCCGCTGATCATTCGTCCGGCGTTCACGCTTGGGGGCACCGGCGGGGGCATCGGCTATAATCGGGAAGAGTTCGAGGAAATGGCCCGGCGCGGCATGGAGCTTTCGCCGGTGAACGAAATTCTCATCGAAGAATCCCTGCTGGGCTGGAAGGAATACGAAATGGAAGTGATGCGCGACAAGGCCGACAACTGCGTGATCGTCTGTTCCATCGAGAATTTCGATCCGATGGGTGTGCATACCGGCGACAGTATCACGGTGGCGCCGGTCCAGACGCTGACGGACAAGGAATACCAGATCATGCGCGACGCGAGCTTTGCGGTCATCCGGGCGGTGGGGGTGGAGACGGGCGGCTCGAACATCCAGTTTGGCGTGAACCCGGACAACGGGCGGATGGTGATCATCGAGATGAACCCGCGAGTGAGCCGCAGTTCCGCGCTGGCCTCGAAGGCGACGGGTTTTCCGATCGCCAAAATCGCCGCCAAACTTGCCATCGGCTACCTGCTGGATGAAGTCCGGAACGACATCACGCGCGAAACGCCGGCGAGCTTCGAGCCGACGATTGATTACGTGGTTGTGAAGGTCCCGCGATTCGCGTTTGAAAAATTTCCGCAGGCGGACCCGACGCTGACGACGCAGATGAAAAGCGTGGGGGAAGCGATGGCGATTGGCCGGACGTTCAAGGAGAGCCTTCAAAAGTGCCTGCGATCGCTGGAGATTGGCCGCAGCGGTTTGGGTGGGGACGGCAAATCCTGGCGCATCGGGACGGAAGTGTATGGCGATCGCGACATCCTGCCGCGCGATGTCATCAGCCGCAAACTAAGCGTGCCGAATGCCGAACGGGTCTTCTTCATCCGGCACGCGATGCGGGCTGGATTCGGGGTTGAGGAGATATTCAACCTGACGAAGATAGACCGTTGGTTTCTGGCGCAGATCAAGGAGATAGTGGATTTTGAGGAAGAACTGGCGGGAACGAAATAACCTCCGGCCATGGCAGACCCGTTCACCCATTGGATTGAAGCGCAGGGGTTTTGGGCGCCGTGGTTGTTTGTCGCGCTATTCGTGGCGTCGTCGTTCCTGATGATCTGGCGGCTGGAAGTCATGAGTGCGCGAGGCTTCGAAGGCACCGTGCTGGGCACGCTGGTGATGCCCTACTGCTCGGGGATGGGCAATTTGATTTTTGCCTTCATTCTGGGGACCAACAACGGCAGCGGGGCGGACGTGATGACCAACAACCTGGTCAACAACGTCACCGACATGACGCTGGTGCTCGGTCTCCCGGCCGTCATCTGGGGAATAAAAATCCTGCCGTCCAAGAGGAAAAACCAGGGCAAAAGGAAACCCGGCGCGGACAAGGCCCAAAAACTCAACCGCCTCTCGCTGTTGCTCACCCTAGTGGCAGTCTTATTTTTTACCGGGGCCGTTTGGGCGCTGGCGCGCAAAGGCAGCCTGAATCTCAACGACGGCCTGGTGCTCATCGGGCTTTTCCTGTTCTGGCAGTGCTTCCACGTTTTTGAAGTGATGAAAAGCGACGTGCGGCAGGGTAAATCGCTGATCGGGTGGCTGATACCGTTGGACATCCTGCTGCTGGCGGTTGGGGCCTATGGCATCTATGTGAGCACCGATTGGCTGGTGGCGTGGATTCAAAACCGGCACATGGGTTTCATCAGCGCGCGGCATCTGGGGTGGCTGACGGGCTGGTTGATGGTGCTGCCCAACGCCATGCTGGCGTTTTATTACGGGTGGAAAGGGCAGCCGGAAACGGTTTATACATCGCAGGTCGGCGATTGTCATATCTCCATCCCGTTCTGTCTGGGTGTCTATACGATGTATCACACCATGGCGATGCCGCCGTTTTTTCAGACGGGGATGTTCATTCTGCTGGGCGCGACGGCGCTGCATCTTTTCTTTGTGACGGTATTCGGCCAGCTGCCCAGATTTTTTGGCTGGATACTGATTGGCGCCTACGGATTTTTTCTTTGGAAAGGGTTGTTGGGATGAGGGCGGTCCGGGCCGACGGCGCTACGGAGTTTTTTTCGTCACTTGAGTGTCACCCCATGAAATGGCAAGCGGGTTGGGCCGGACCTTGTCGCTCAATTCGGCAAATGGCACCTGGGCATCCAACCAACGGGGATCTTTCGCAATCCCATCCATGCTCTCGCGCGTGTTGTTGCAAATCAGGTAAATGCCGAAGCCCAAGACCATGAAGGCTTCGAAGCCGGTGCCGACGCCGTGCCGTTCAAAGGCAAAATCGCCCACGCCGTATTGTGCGTCGTGCAATTCCTTGCGCAGGCCGCCGATGTCCGCCGCAAAATTTTTAAGGAAGTCGTCGTTGCGCGGGCCGAGATAGGCGAGGACCCGCGCCTTGTTTTCAGCCAGGGAAACGATGGCCCATTCATCAAAAACGACCCTGCCGTAGCGCGAGTCCATTTTCTTCGCGCACGATTTCACCTGCGAAATGGCTTCTTCAATCGTCATGAGCTGTCCGAACCGGGCGAGCAAAACAAATTCATCCCGGGGAGACAAGGCAATTCCAAAACAAATTTTCAAAATAGAATTTACTGCGCCGCGGCTAAAATCATATTTTGGGGAATTCATGCGTCCGCCGATTTCATCCCGCGATCAGCCCGTTTCCGCCATTGGCGAAAAAACAAAGACGGGGATTTATTGGGCGGCGGCCCTGGTGTTCGCGGGGGCTCTGGCCACGGCGGTGGCCAGGAACCTGGCGCCGGGGGATATCCGTTGGCCGGAAACGTTGCTGCTGGCGGCCGCCCTCGCCGGCACAATAGCCGTGCTGGCGCGGCAATTGCCATTTTTTAATGCGCTGTTTGCCGTCATTGTCGTGGCGTTGGCTGGCGGCGGTGTTTCCGCCCTGGACGCCCGAACCGGCGTTCCCTTCGGGGCGGTGATCTTCGCGCAAAAGGCGGGGGCGAAACTTTTCAATCTGCTGCCCTGGGTGGTGCCCCTGATCTGGCCGGTCGCGATCCTGAACTCGCGCGGCGTGGCGCGGCTGATTCTGCGTCCGTGGCGAAAGACCAAGTCTTACGGCTTCCGGCTGATTGGCCTGGCGGCGGTTCTCGGGGCGGCCTTCGACTTTGCCTTCGAGCCTTTTGCGACGCGGGTGAAGCATTACTGGTTTTGGGAGCCGACGGCGCTGCCGTTCACATGGATGGGCGCGCCAGTGGTGGCTTTTCTCAGTTGGGCGCTCGTGACAGTGTTAATCCTGGCATTCGTCACGCCGCTATTGATCAACAAAAAGCCGCATTCGAAAACCGCGCCGGATTTCTTTCCGCTGGGAATCTGGCTGGGCGGCCTATTGCTGTTTGGGACGGCTTGCGCCGTCCAAAAGCTCTGGCCGGCCGTGGTGGCGGACGCGGTGATTGGATTGGTCGCGGCGCTTTTTGCGATTCGAGGGGCGAAGTGGTAGGGGATTTGGGGGGAGCGAAAGGGCCGGATATCCGGGCATGGTTACGGGTTAAATCTTCTGGACAAACCGGGCAAGCAGGTTGAGATTCCAAGAACAGGAAGTCCGGGGGGAAAATTTTTTGTTGCCGGACATACAAAAATCGGACGGTTGGTGTCTATGGAGTGAGCGTGGAATGAATGAAACCGAACAAATGCCGGAGACGCGTTCGCCCATGCCACGGATTGTGGGCGTGGCTTCATTGAGCTGCCTGGTATCATTGATACTTTTTTACCGGGCGGTCAGGGGGGCGGTATCGGAGATTGGGGTCTGGTGGGAGGAATGGCTGGTTTATGCAACGGTGCCGGTGCTTCTGACTTTTTTGATTCTCTACCGGAGTTGCTGGCATCCGGAGATAACCGGAGCGGCGCGCACGTGTTACTTGTTCCTGCTTTCCTGCCTTATCTTCGCGGGGGACATCGTTGCCGTTGGAGCAATGCTGGGTCTGGCGGTTTTCTTTATTGGCATGATGGCATTCGGCTTCAATGCGTTCGAGGGAGGCAATCACTAAAACCAAAGGCCGCCGTCTTTTCCCGTGGACGGTCGTGCGGGTTGCGGCGCGGGGTTGTAGAATTCTCCATGCAATTGGAATTGAAAAGCGCGATTCCATTTTACACCGTGTAAGCGACAACATGCAATTGAGCATGAAGCGGTCCTGAAATTTAACTCCTAAAAGGCTACGATTATGTCAAAAGAACGAGATTCATTGGTCGAAGCGAAGCTGGCGAAAATGTCCCTGCTGGAAAAATGCGGTCAGCTTCTGACCTTCACCTGGCGCGGCGCGATTCCCACGCCGTCGGGCATTGAACAGATTACCAAGCTTCATGCCGGGGGTCTTTGCCTGGAGCCTTACGCGTTGGAGACCTGCAAGAACCTCTATTGGGGGCGGTCCCAGGTGGACCCAAACTTCAAAAAGCCGAAGGATTATTTCGACATCGCGCACACGTATTTTGACGATCACAACTACGGCGTGAGCGTGACGCCGGAGGAATTGACGGTGGCCCTCAACAAAATGCAGGAGATCGCGATGAACCGGCCGTCCGGCGTTCCGTTGCACGTGACGATTGACATGGAAGGCGATTTTAAAAACGACTACACCGCCGGGCGCGTTTTGCAATTTCCGCCGCCGATGGGAATGACCGCGATCGGCGACCTGGACCTGGCCTATCAAGTTGCCAATCTTCTCGGCCGGCAGATGGCGGCCATCGGGGTCACGCAATTCTATCATCCGGTTTGCGACGTGAATATCAATCCGCTGAACCCGGAAATCGGGGTGCGCTCATTTGGCGACAACCCGAAGCGATGCGCGGAATACGTGCAAGCGACAGTGCGCGGTTATCAGGACGCGGATATAGTTGCGACGGTGAAGCACTTTGCCGGGCGGGGCGATTCGGCGACCGACGCGCATGACGTGCTGGACGTATGCCGGGGCGACCTGAAACGCATGCGCGAGGTTGAACTGGTGACGTTCCAGGCGGGGATTGACGCCGGGGCCAAGGCGTTGATGACGGCGCACACCATTTACCCGGCGTTTGACAGGGAATATCCGGCGACGCTGTCGAAGAAGATCCTGACGGACCTGTTGAGGGGGGAGATGGGATTCAAGGGCGTGGTGGTTTCGGACGCGATCGGGATGGCGGCGATTTTGAAAAAGTGGCCGTTGCCGCTGGCCTGCGCGATGGCCATCAAGGCCGGAGTGGACACGATTCTGCTCAAGGCGGACGACGAGTCACGCGCCCAGTGCCTGTTCGGAATCAAGAGCGCGGTCGAGCGCGGAGAGCTTTCCGAAGAGCGGGTGAACGACGCGGTCCGACGGCTTCTGGCGATGAAGCATGACCAGGGTCTGTTTGAGAAAGCCGGCAAAATGGATCCGAAAAAGACGGCGGCGATTGTCCGCGACCCGAAGAACATTGAATTCTCGGTGGAGGTGGCGCGGAAAGCGCTTCTGGTGGTGCGTGACGACAAGAAACTGTTGCCGCTCAAAAAAGACAAAAAGATCCACGTCATCGAACAGCTCATTCCGTATCCGTTCCTGGGCAAGGATCTTTACAGCCACCCGCACATGTTCTGCGAGGCGATGTCGGCGCATTCGATCAATCTGGTCCTGGACGACACGGCATTTCATGCCACGGACGAGGACGTGGAGGAAGCGCTGGAACTGGCCAAGGAAGCGGACCTGGTGGTGATGACGAACTATTACGCGCGCATTGAAAAGAGGGGCAACAATGAACATCTGGTGAAGGCATTGAAAAAAGCGGGCAAGACGGTGGTGGTGGTGACGAACTTTCCGTATCGCAAAGGCGCGACGGCCGATGCCGATGCCGTGGTCTGCAATTTTTCGGGGTCGCCTGATTCGATTCGCGCCTCGGCGGACCTGCTGTTTGGGGCAATCAAGCCCTGCCTGACGACGAAGATGCCGATTGACCTTAGCGCTGAAAAGAGCCTTTCCGCCGCGGCAGCGCCGGCGCCGGTGAAGGACGGCGCGAAAAAAGCCGCGAAGAAAAAGGCCTTTGCCTTCGGAGGCAAATGTTAAGGGTCATCAAGCGCAACCGGCCATTTAATCAAATTAGCGATTGAGGGAAAAATGCCGAAATCCACCGCGTTTAACATCCGGGATATTTATACCATCACCGGCCCGAAGATAGCCGCCATTTATGAGCGAAACAAAATGGGGGTCCATTTTCAGGGAATGTCCAAGACCCTGCAGTTTCCGCAAACGGCGGCCTTGCAGGGAGCGCCGACGTGCTCGATTGGCCTGTCTCCCCACGGTCTCTACAACCGCCTGAACGACGCCGGGCGGCTCATTCTGCTCAACCAAAAGGCGGTCCAATTTGCCTCGGCGCCATTCGTGCGGATCGGCGGCAAACTGACGATGCTGACGCAAGCCCGGCCGGGGGCCTCGGAACTTCCCGAAGACATTCCGGCGATCCAGAACTATTATCCGCCGGCGATTGATCCGAAAAACGTTTCGCTCACCATCGCCACACCGTCCGCGGAGATGGCCTGCAAGGTTGGAAACATTCGGATCATCCGGCGGCTGATTTCTCCATTGCTTTCGGGCAACGAGCAGACGCTGATGCCGATTGGCGTTGAAGAGTACGAGATACAAAACCACTCGACCCGGCCGCAGACGATGACGCTGGTTGTTCCGCGGCCGTCGTTGGTGAATCTTCAGGAAAAGGAACTCAAGCCAACCGACCAGGACAGCGTCTATATCTGCTCGGCGGCGACCCACGGACAGGTCCACGAGGCATTCGCGGCCGGCGGCGTGCGCGGCATCGTCATGGGAAGCAGCGAGAGCCGGAATCGTATGGTGCTGGCGGTGGCGGAAGCGCCTGGAGTGGCGGTTGATGTTCAGCCCTATTTCTGCCTGAACCGGCTGGTCCAGGATTTGTTGCTCAACGACGACGGCAGCTTTTTTGAAAAACGGGGGCCAGTGCTCCGCAGCGATTACGGCTGCGCGCTCAGCCTCACCTTCACCCTGGAGCCAAAAGCCGCGCGGAAAATCGCGATTGCGGTGGCGCTGGATTTTCCGGAACAGGTTTACATTGACGGCACAAAATTCGAGCGCAAGTACGTCAAAAACTTCAAAGATGCCGGGACGCGGGCGGTGGCTCTGGCGAGGGTCGCCCTGGAGAACCACCCGCAATGGTGGGACCGGACGGTGGCGATACAGAAGCGGATTTTTGATTCGATTCATTCAAGCGCCGCCTACCACGGCGATCGAAGCGGCACGTTGCGGCTGACCCGGCTGATCCTCAACGAGCTTCATTTCCCGCTGTCCAATGCCATCGTTTGGGTGGAGGACGAAGCGCACGGCGAGCGGGCGCGGTTTCTGGAATGTTTCGACTACGCCTACATTGATCCGTCGGACGTGGATTGGTATTCGATGGTGCTCTTGATGCTCTTCCCGCGAGTGGAAAAAGACCTGTGCCAGGGCTTCATTGACTCGATACTGGCGGAGGACCTGACGCCGCGCTTTTACCATCAGCACGCGTCGTTCATCGAAGCGAGGAAGCATTATCTGGAACATCCGGAGGAATATGAAGGGGTTTCGATGACGCAGATTCGCGATGCGTTCAAGACGAAGGGGAGCGTGGCGCACGACCTGGGGGCGATGCCGAAGGGCCATCCGCTGCGGAACGTGAGCGATTACGCCTGGTACAACAATAATTACTGGGTGGACCTGTTCCCGAAACTGGCGATGCGGGTGTTGCGCAACGTAAAGTTCACCGGCGACATGGAATTTCTGAAGACAAATTGGGAGACGCTCAAGTTCGGCCTGGAGTCGCTGCTCACGCTTGATTTCGACGGCGACGGTCTGCCCGAGGGGTATCCCGAGGACGTCAAGAACACCTTCGACAACCTGGTCCTATTTGGCGCGGACGCTTATGATGCCACGCAATTTCTCGGCGGATGCCAGGCGATGATTAGAATGGCCCAAATGCTCAAGGACGCGGAGGGTGAGGCGCATCTTAAAAAAGTTTTCGACAAGGGCCGGGGCAGTTTCGAGGCGCTGTGGCGGGAAGGGAAGAACAAGAAAGGCGGGAAACGCGCGTATTACATTACCTGCTACGATCCCAGGACCGGCAACGCCAACACCGATGTCTGGACCAACCAGCTTGACGCGCTGTGGTATCTGATTTCCATCGGCGAAGAACCGTTCATTCCGGAAGAACGCGCGAGGAAAATTCTTAAGACGATTTACCGGAACAACCGTTCGTTCATGGGTTGGGCGATGTGCAAAACTGAGAACGGCCAGCCGGTGGAATCGGACCAGGGAAAGGACGTCTATACAACGTCGAACTACGTCTTCGCCCAGTTACTCGATTATTACGGGATGTCCAAAGAGAGCAAGGAGGTTTACAAACACATGGACCGGGTTGTTTTCGACTACGGCAACTCGATGATTACGCCCGACAACCTCCGGGCGGAAATGGAAAAGGAAAGGGGAGAAACGGGGCCAGGACCGCATTACATCGTCGCCGCCTATCCGCGTCCAGGGGCGGTCTGGACTCATCTGGTGATGAACCGCGTCAAGGACCTGCAGGCGAAAACCAAATCCAGGACAATTGAGCCGAAGGATTTGCTGCGGATTTTCCCGGGATTGTCGGGGAATTAATATGGCCGGGAGCTACGACGTCACGTTTGTCGGGCACATGTGCTACGACGAAATCGTTCCGTTTGGCGGCCAGCCGCACATCGCGCCGGGCAGCGCCGTTTTGTGCGGCGCCATGGTCGCCGCCCGCGTGGGCAAAAAAGTTGCGGCGGTGGTGAAGATGGCGAGAAAGGACGAAGCCATCTTGCAGCCGATGAAGGAGGCGGGCGTTGACACCTACGTCATTCCCAGCGCCGAAACAACATTTTCGCGGGTGTTGCACGAATCCGCCAATGTGGACGAGCGCAAGCTGACACTCGTGAAATCCGCCGGGCTGATTTCCATAAAGGATGTTCCGCCGTTAAGCTCGACCTGTGTTCATCTGGCCGGCATTTCGGACACGGAATTCGACATGGAGCTGATGAAAGGTTTGAAATCGAGGGGTTACAGCCTTTCGACCGACATGCAGAGCTTTGTCCGCCACGTGACGCCGGTGACCCACGACATTGAATTCAGCGACGTGGCGAATAAAAAGGAAATCGCGGCGATGATGGACAAGCTGAAGCTGGATGTCGTCGAGGCCCGCATTCTGACCGGCACGGACGATCTGGAAAAGGCGGGCATGATCGTGGAATCCTGGGGTTGCCCGGAGACCCTGATTACGCATGCCCAGGGTGTGCTGGCGCGGGTGAAGGGGAAGACCTACTACGAGAAATTCTCCAACAGCAACGTCTCCGGCCGGACCGGCCGGGGAGACACGACCTTTGCGGCCTACCTTTCCTGGAGGTTAACCCACGAAGTCAGCGAATCCCTGAAATTTGCGGCGGCGGTCGTTTCGATTAAAATGGAAACGCCGGGTCCGTTCAAGGGGACCCTGGAGGATGTCGCGCGGCGGTTGAAGGAAAAGCATTCCGCGGAGGTCCCTCGACGTTTTTAGCGGGTGTGAAAAAACCTACACTTCCCTTTTTCTTTGCCTTTGCGCTCTCAGTGTCCGCGCGGCCCCACCGCAATTGATTGCCCCATTACGACCCCCAATTAATTGCCATTTTCCGCTCTACGCCCATCACCGGCCATTTCCGGCGGTGGGCTTCCACCCCGTTTTTCTTGATTGGCGCATCCCTCCGCGCTTGATTTAACCTGCTTTACGGGCCATCATAGTGGCGATATGAACGCGATTGAAACAACCGGGATTGTGGATGCCGAGCATCAGTTACGGCTTGATGAGCCGTTGCCCATTCCGGGGGAAAGCCGCGTTCGCGTGATCGTGTTAGTGCCGGAGGTGGAGGATATTTCGGAGGAGGCTTGGACAAAAGCGGCGTCGGCCAGCCCGGCGTTCGATTTCCTCAAAGACGCTGCTGAGGACGTTTATACCGCCGCCGACGGAAAGCCCTTCCATGACCAAGGGTAAAATCGTCCTTGTGCCTTTCCCGTTTGACGATCTGACCGCCGAGAAAGTCCGGCCCGCTCTTTGTTTGACTGACCCAATTGGACCTCATCGCCATGTGATCGTGGCCTTTATCAGCAGCCAGGTGCCGACTTCCGTCTCTGGCACGGACGTCGTGCTTGATTCGCGCCAGAAAGATTTTGCGGCAACGGGATTGCGTGTTGCTTCGGCTCTGCGATTGCATCGTCTGGTCACGTTGACGAGCGCCTTGATTCGCCGTGAGCTGGGTCAGTTGTCCCCGGAATTGCAGCGTGACGTGGATCGAAAATTGTCCGCTCTGTTTGGGCTGAAACCCTCGTGATTTTTTCATACTGATGGCGGTTTTTCGGGCAAAAATTGGCCAACGGCAAACAAACGTGGACATCGAGAAAACCCTGTTAAACATTCGGCGAATCGCACTTTGTCAACGACAGCAAAACCCGCGTTCCCGAGTTGGAAGGAAAGGAGGTTTTCCATGAAGCGGAAGGGACAAAGTGGGCGTGAGCAGATTGGCTCTTCCCTGCACCCTACTTCTCCATCCAGAGCGTCGAAGTAATGATTCTCGGATAATATCTGCTGCCTTGTGCCTTGCCGTTGACGATTTGGTCGCAGCACGCCCAATAACTGCCGCCGTCCGTCTGCCATTTGACATGCGCGGCGTCCGCAGCGGTGAAGAGATGTCTCACCGCGTCGTCCTGATCCAGTCCGAACACGCGCCGGACCACGTGCATGAGGATGCAAATTTTGCTCATCCACGAATTGTTCGAAGTGGAAGAGAGGCGGATGCCGCCATCAGGGAACAGGTTTCGCCGCTGCGGGTCCAACAGCAGCGTCAGCGTGTGTTTTTTGAGCGCGTCCTGCAAGGCGGCGGGCACGCGAACGCCCCAGGTGAGCGGATAGACGAGGCCTTCACAGGCGGGCAGAATGCGCGAATGGAAACCTGGATTGTCCTCTTCAAAGACCGCCGGAAAGATGCCTTCCTGGTTGGGGCGCCGCTGGAGGTCCGACTCGATTTGGGCCATCTCCTCACGGGCGGTTTTGGCGCTGGGGACGTGGAGTTTTTCAAGGACCAACGCCAGGCCCAGATAACTGGCCCAGCACTTGACCGCCATATAGACGTTGTTCCGTGTCTGCGCCAGGGAATTGTCCAGGGAATCGTAGGTGGTGATTTCGGCGCCCTTCTCGCAGCGTGACGAGTCATAGTGGACGTAGCCGGTTTCGCCGCCGCGGTTCACGAGGCTGGCGACGCAGGCTGCGAAGACGTGTTGGTTCAGGCGCGCCCAATCGAGGTCCGGGGTTTTGAGCACGTAAGTGACGGCGAGCAGACTCCAGTTACACAATTGCTCGGCGGTCATGAAGCTGAAGCAGCCTGTGAGGTTTTTCAACTCATAGCTGCTCGTGCCTTGCGGGGAGAAATTGTTGTGGACGCCCATGTCGTGGGCAAAGCTGATTCCGCCGGGGGCGCAGCGCGAGGGGTCGCTTCGGTCAAGCCTCACTTCATCAATGTAGCTGTAATGGCGGAGGAAATTATCCAGCAGGTTCCTGACCACCCAGGGGTTCTGCCTGAGTTCCCAGAACACGTGGTCCACGCTCAAGTCGAGCGTGTTCATCATGCAATACTCCCCTTCGTTGACGATGAAGAACGGTTCGCCGCCGACCTCAAGCAACTGCGTGCTGCCGTAATAACTGCGAGTGGAATGAGCAATCAGAAACTGCTGGTCGGCGGACAGTCCGGAAGCCAGCAACTCCCTGTCGCGCGATTCCGCTGCGGCTTGCAAGGCGTCGGCCCGCTCCAGCGCCTTGGAGAGCACTTCGCCCAGGCTGCCGAAATGATGCGCGTAAAGATATTTTCCCTCGAGACCGGTGGTGACCACGTGGTCCAAATAGGCGCCGATGGCGATGACCAGTTCGTGGGATTTGCCGGCGGGCACTTCAAATCCGAAGCCGATGGCGCTGCCGAGCATGTGAACCGGATTGATGTCCCGCAAGCCGCCATCCACGGTCCACTGTTGAAAGAGAAACGGCTTTTCCGCGGGAACGGTGTTGCCGCCCGATTCCCGCAATTCGGCGGCGGCGCCATAGTCGCGCCGGAAGGCGAACGCGAGCCGGGGCCGCGCCTGTAACCCCATGTCCAATGGTCGCGCGCCGGGTTCGTGAAAATGCAGCGCAAAGAAAGCCGTCCGGGTTCGCCGGCCTTTGGTGTTGTCCACAATCAACCGCGCGGTGATCGCCGGCAGCAGGGCATCGCGCAAGCGCTGCGGGGCGGCGGTCTGGGGATTGGGAATGCTGTCGAAAGGCGAGTGAATGAGGAAATCCAGTTCATCGGTTTGCCATCGGTCCGTGGCCCAACCATAGTAGCGCCTGATCTGCGCGGCGGGAATCGGCTGCACTTTTTCCGTGGCAGTCTGCTGTTCGGGACCCGCCTCCACCAAAAACGCCGCGGCGGCGTCCTGCGCGTTGCCCTGGTAAAACGGCAGGCAACGCGGCGCGGAATCGCTCGTGCGGTCGCCGTCCTTGACCCCGATATAAATATCCTGGTTCGCGGGCTGGCCGATTTGGAGTCCGATGCCCCCGCGGGCGCCGAAATTGCCGCAGGTGAAACTCATGAACGCGCCCATGGGCGAATGTTGCGCGTTAAAGTTGATGTTCCCCGCGAGGGGCTGAAGATTTGGATTCAAGTTTTGAAGGTCAATTCACCGTTTGCCCAGGCCAATTGCCAGGACGGCGTCGAAGGCGGGCTTCGGCTGGCAGCGGCGGTCGAAGAGCAAGGGATAATCCGCCCGGCCGGTGATGGGCCAATAGTTGCGCCAGGATTGCCGGTCATGGACGCCCCAAAACGTGATGCGGCCAAATTTGTCCCGGTGCTTCCGGAAGAGCGAAAATAAATCGGCGTATCGCCCGGCCAGTTCCTTCTGGGCCGAGTCGGTCAAGCCGTTCGGGTAGGGATTGAATTTCTTTTGGGTATCCGCATCAAAGGACGAGATGTCCACGATTTTTGATTCGAGCGGATAGACCGGAAGCACGCCAAGGTCCAATTCGGTGATCATGAGTTTTACACCCAATCCGGCCAGGGCGAGGAAGTGATTTTCAATTTCATCCATCGGCGGATGGTTGACATACCAGTGGCCCTGAATGCCGAAGCCATCCACGCGCACGCCCCTGTCCTGGAGGCCCTTGACGAGCCGGATGGCGCCTTCGCACTTGGGCCGGACCTCGAGATCAAATTCATTGTAGTAAAGCTCGGCGTCAGGGTCTGCCTGGCGGGCGAATTCAAAAGCCCTGGCGACATAATCTTCGCCGATAATCTGGTGCCACTTTGAATTTCTCCAGGAACCATCCGCCGCAATGGCCTCGTTGACGACGTCCCATCCATGGATTCGTCCGCGGTAGCGGCCCATGACCGTGAAGATATGTTCCTTCATCCGGTCCAGCAGCGCCTCGCGGCCCAGGGGTTTTCCTGAATCATCCTGAAACACCCAGTCCGGAGTTTGATGCCACCAGACGAGCGTGTGGCCGATGATATGCATCTTGTGCTTTTCGCCGAAGGCGACATAACGGTCCGGCGCATCGAAGTTGTACTGGCCGGGTTTCGGATGAACCTCCTCCCATTTCAAAATGTTTTCGGGCGTGATGCTGTTGAACTGTTTTTCGACCACGGCCATGGCGTCCGGTTCCCTGCCGGAGATCTGGTCCAGGCTGAGGGCGGCGCCGATGTAAAAGTCATCCTTGAAAGCATCTTTCAAGGTGGTCGGGGCGGCGGATTCGACACTTTTAGCGATGGTTTTTTCCTTTATAGGCGTCATGGCTTTCTGCCAACTGATGCGCGGCGCCGGGGAAACGGTTGTTCAGGCTGTGAACAAGATTATTCCCGCCATTGCCGCCTTGTCGGTTGTGGCGAGCGGTTTATCTACCGAAACGGGCGCCCAACGGCAAGGCAAATTTCAATAAGAATTGGAAATTAGTGTGTTTTGCATCCGAGGCAACATGGAGGCTTACCCCTACCGGACGCGGGCCTTGAGGACGCGGTTTGGCGAGCGGAAGGAATTCCTTTTCGCGCTGCAAAACGTGCTTTACGAACTGGAAGACGGCCAAGGGACGTTGGTGAACGTCAATGCGCTGCAAGAACCGGCTGTTCGCTATCAACGGGATTTGGGGTTGAACTTCAACCAGGCTGAATTGAATGCGGAGTTGTCGGTCCATTGATGAAAGCAGAAAGCAGAAAGCCTGATGTGCCGGGCGCGACGCCCAGCACGGCGACCGGGACGGTCGCGCTCCCCGCACCGGGAAGTCATCAAGGCATTGCTGTATTTCATCCGACCGGCATCCTCGGTGATCCGGCATTTCACGGAAATCGAGACGGGCGATTGCGTCATTGAATATTCGCCGGACACTCGCTTGCAGAATGATGTTTAAATTTCATCTGACGGCCCTTCAATCTCGATGCCTTTATCTCGGAGAATGTG
>DATJSQ010000087.1:0-5719 GCA_035503995.1 Verrucomicrobiia bacterium
GGTCTTGGCGATCTGGTGGTTTCCAACACTACCGTGACTTGGACCCTCTATATGACGAACGGGACGCCGGATGATACAGGCTATGCTTATGAACAAGGTGTCGATACTATTTATATCAACGGTCCCTGGGCGAATTGGAATTGGGGGACTCCCGGCAGCATGCCCTCGACCCAAATAATGAACGAAGTGGGCAGCTCTGACTATTACACAAATTCATGGGTCTTTCCGAGAGGCAGTTCAATTTATGTGACCTACAAATACAGCCTGGATTGCGGTGATAATGAGAACGGGCAGAACACCAATCACATTCGTGAGATTCGTAACTATGGGCCGGCGTATTCATTCCCGCAGGATGTTTGGTCCCTGACCGTGCTTTACCCTGGAAGCGGCGATCCTTATCCGCTGGACGGGTTGGCTCCGACAAACATCATTGAGCCGGACTTTGGCTATCTGACGATTGGCGCTCCTTCCGGCGGCAGCTTCCCGATTACGTGGCTGGGCCGGCCGGCGGTGATGCTGCAAAATGCGTCCAGTTTGTCAGGGAGTTGGAACACCTTAAGCGCGACGGACGCCACCGAGTCCACAAACTGGCCCAATGCCGGTGGAGCGCAGTACTTCCGCTTGATCGAACAGTAATAACAATGACAGTCCTGGCAGTCTGCACTAATCCGCCCGGCCGGTGGGTCCGGTCGGGCGGATGGTGAACTGATGAAACAGATAAATATGAAGTCTCGAAACACGGGCTTTACCTTGATTGAATTGCTGGTGGTCATCGCGATCATCGCCATTCTGGCGGCGATCTTGTTACCGGCCCTGGCAAGGGCCAAGTTGCGGGCGGTGTCGATTGAATGCATGAGCAACTACCGGCAAATGGGGCTGGCGTGGTTCATGTATGCCAACGATAACCAGGAATATCTGCCGAACAATTCCGACAGAAATGCCGGTCAGGCTGTCAAGGGAGAGATGAACTGGATTTGCCCGACGGAAGGCGGCACGCTTCCCTTGCTGGATTGGACGGCGAATGGGGACAACTTCAACACCACGCTTCTAACGATTAACGGGGTCGTCATGGGAGCGCCGGCAGTCGCTCAGATGGGACCCTATGTTTCCAAAAATCTCAAAATATTCGTTTGTCCGGCGGACAATTATCTTTCACCGGCGCAACGCTCATCATCGTTTCTGACGCAATACGGGCTTAACAGCCGCTTACGCACCTGTGCCATGGACGGAGCGATGGGCGGCGGCGCCAAGTATTACATAGGTGTTTGGCCCAACTTCTACAATGTAATAAAAACGACGGATATGCACTATCCAGGCCCATCAGATTGCTGGGTGGTTACCGATGAGCATCCGGATTCTGACGATGATTGTGTGTTCTACATTAACCCGGCGGACGCAAATGGAACTGGAACTGCTTTCTCAGAGTTGCCGGGGAGCCTGCACGGCAAAGGCGCCGGGATGTTTTTTGGCGATGGCCATACGGAAATTCATGTTTGGAAAGGCACCCTTGACACACCGTCCGTCAAGTACCTAACCTATAACCAGAATGTCAGTGTCACTGGCGATTTTTTGGCCCTCCAGGATTTAACGTGGTTTGCACAGCACACCCCTCAGCGTTGATTTGTTTTTGCCGCCGTCTTCTGAAAACATTGTCCACCGAGGGGTCTTTGAGCGGTCCGTTAAATCAGGTGGATGTTTGATATGATTAATTTTCGCCATCTAACGATTAAAGTGCTTTTGTGCATTGCCGCGCTGTTGTTGCTTTCGCCCGTTGTCCGCGCAAACCCCGACGTTTCCAGCGCAACGGCGCGCACTTCACCGCAGTGGCTGCGCGATGGCACCATCTACGAGATTTTCCCGCGCGATTTTTCCCCCGCGGGCGATCTCAAGGGGGTCACCGCGCGGTTGGATGATTTGAAGGCGCTGGGCGTCAACATCCTTTGGATCATGCCGATTCAACCCATCGGCGAAAAGGCGCGCAAGGGCGACTTGGGCAGCCCCTATTCCATCCGGGATTATTACGCCGTGAATCCCGATTACGGTACGCTGGATGATTTCAAAAACCTTGTGGCGCAGGCCCACCGACGCGGGATGAAAGTCATCATGGATTTGGTGGCCGACCATACCTCCTGGGACAGCGTGATGATGACCAACCGCGATTTCTACAAGCGGGACGACGGCGGAAAAGTCATTCCGCCGGTTTCGGACTGGAGCGACGTGGCCGCTTTGGATTATTCCAATCCACAACTGCGCGCCTACATGATTGCGATGATGCAATACTGGGTGAAGACTTGCGACATTGACGGCTTCCGCTGCGATGTGGCCTCCATGGTGCCAATTGATTTCTGGGAGCAGGCGCGCGCCGAGTTGGAAGAAATCAAGCCCGATATCATGATGTTGGCAGAGGCGAGCAAGCCGGAGCTGCTCACCAATGCATTCGATATTGATTATGACTGGCCTTTGCTCGCCACGATGAACGAAGTTTTGATTGACGGCGCGGCCGCCTCCGAAATCGAGCGCACCTGGGAGGATGATCGGGCGCAATTTCCCAGGGACGCACTTCACATGCAGATTTCCGACGACCATGATGAAGCGCGGGCGGTGGCGCGTTATGGAATTTACGGGGCGCTGGCAGCCTCGGCGCTCATGTTCACCCTCGACGGCGTGCCGGTGCTTTATAACGGCATGGAAGTGGGCGATGCCACCGAATCCGGCGACCCGGCGTTATTTGAGAAACTGACGATTTTTTGGGACCCCAAGGACCGTCCGCCGTTGCGGCGGATTTACCGCAGCCTGATTGAATTGCGGAAAAAATATCCGTGCTTTGAAAACCATCAGATCACCTGGCTGCACAATTCCGACGAGAACGACGTAGTCAGTTTCATGCGTTCCGATGACACGAACGAATTTGTGGTGGTGATCAATTTCTCCAACCGGCCGATTAGCGGGCGGGTGGAAATCAGCGACAGCTCGGATTTCACGCCGGTGCGAATTTCAGGAATGCCGGATGGCCGCGCCGATGGCCTGCCCGTGTTCCATCTGGACGGTTTCGGCTGGCGGATTTATCACCGAAGTCTTTTGCAATAGAGCCGTCTAAAGAACGGCGTTCGATCATGTAAGGCGCTTGTTCGTGGAGGAAAACGGCCCCGGCGCTGGGACACGCGACCCAACCGGTCCGCGAACTTGAGAGTCACCAGTTTCCGCTTTCCGGATTTTAGCTTTTCCGCATCAATGCCCTCCAATGGCGGCGGCGGCGGGAACGGTTTCCTCGGTGGCCTTACCAAAGCTGACTACGGCGAGGGTCAACAATGCGGCCAATCCCATGCTCGCGCCTCCGAGCACCAACGCACTGGCAGGCTCGCTGTGAAAGAAATGTTTGAGGAGAAAACCCAGAATGCCGGAGGCAACGATTTGTGGAAGGACGATGAAAAGGTTGAACATTCCCATCAAGACGCCAACTTTGTCCTTGGGAAGCGCCGGGGCGAGCATGGCGTAAGGCATGGATAAAATGCTTGCCCAGGACACGCCGACGGCCGCCATGCAAAACAGCAGTTGATTTTTTTCCGCCGCCAGTGGGACAGCCGCCAGTCCCAATCCGCCGACGGCCAGGCAGATTGCGTGCATGAAGCGGGGACCGGTGAATTTGGTGGCCCAGAGCAGCACAAAGGAAAAGACGAAGCACACGACATTGTACATCCCAAAGCAAACTCCCGCCCAATCGCCCGCCGCCTCCAGATCCGAAGAGCCGGGCGCGGCATGAAAAATATTTTTGGCGATGGCCGGCGAAAAATAGACCCACATGGAAAACATGGCGATCCAGGTGAAGAACTGCACCAATCCCAACTCCCACATCCGCCGCGGCAGGTTGAAAACAAGGCGGCAGACGTCCCAAAACCCGAGCGTCCAATCAAATTTCCGATCGCGCATGACGGCTAACTCGGACTCTGTCGGCGGATATTCCGACGTGGTGAAGATCGTCCAAAGCACCGCTGCGGTGAACGCCGCCGCGCCAACATAAAATGACAGCCGCACCGATTCTGGAACATGCCCCGTGGCCGTGCCACCGGCAGCGACGCCGAACCAATGCGTCATCATCCACGGCAGGGCGGACGAGACGGTACCGCCCAGCCCGATGAACAGGGATTGAACGGCAAAACCCGCCGAGCTTTGTTCATCCGGCAATTTGTCCGCCACGAGGGCCCGAAAAGGCTGCATGCTGGCGTTGATGGTTCCATCCAAGACCCAGAGCAACCCGGCCGCCATCCAGACAGCGGAGCAATTCGGCATCAAAATCAACGCGAGCGAGGCGATGATGGCACCCGCCAGGATAAATGGGCGGCGGCGGCCCAATCGAGTCCAAGTGCGGTCACTGGATTGGCCGACCAGGGGCTGGATGATGACGCCGGTGACGGGGGCGGCGAGCCAGAGGATGGCGAGCGAATCGGCATGCGCGCCCAGGTAAGTGTAAATGGCGCTCATGTTGGCCAATTGCAGCCCCCAGCCGAATTGGATGCCGAGAAATCCGAAGCTCATGTTCCAGATTTGCCAGAAAGAGAGGCACGGTTTTTGCATACGGGTTGTTTGAAATTAGCGCGGTGCCGGAAGAATGCGAGAACTAACTCATCGCATGTTTGTGCGATTGCCCAACGGCTGAAGAGACTCGCGCGACAAGCGCATCGCCGTCATTGGTCCCAATGCCGATTCGGTGCCGATGCTGCAAGGCAATTACAATGGCACCGCATCGCATCCGGTAACGATTCTGAACGGCATTGAACAAGTTGCCGGGCCAGGCATCCAGTTGACCTACGACCCGGGTTGCCCGGTGGCGCTGCGTAAAGACGGCTCGAATGAACCCAGCCAGCAAGACACCGATGATGCCGTGGCCGCGGCCAGGTCTACCGACGTGGTTATTTTTGCGGGCGGAATCAGCTCGAGGTTTGAAGGCGAGGAAACGAGACGCGCCAACGTGTTTGAGGGCTTTGCCGGCGGGGACCGGACGCGCATTGAACTACCTTCGGTCCAAACCGATTTGTTGAAGGCATTGGCGGCCACGCACAAACGGGTGATATTTGTAAATTGCAGCGGCAGCGCGATGGCCATGCCGTGGGAGGCAAAAAAACTGCCGGCGATTATCCAAGCTTGGTATCCGGGTGAACAAGGTGGACGCGCCGTGGCTGAGGTTCTGTTCGGCGACATCAATTTCAGCGGCCATTTGCCCATCACGTTTTATGCTTCGACGGGGGATTCTATTTTCGCCATGTCCGTTCCGACGTTGTTCAACCGAAGCTTGCTCTCTGTGGTTTTGCCCGGGTGCATTTGGACCACGGCCAATCCGGGCGTGTTACTGTGGAAGTGCCCGCCGAACGCCTGCGCTATAGGGATACCGATAAAAAACAATACACGGTGGCACCCGGAAAATATCAATTGCTCATCGCCCCGCCTCGAACGACATCCGGGTGAAATTGCCCTTCACGATCAGAGCCCGTTGAGATCGATTTCAATAAATGCTGGGACGGGCGCAATTGGCTTGACCGGCCTACATGGGTGTGAGAAATTCGTGAAATCCTAAAATGGGTTTATCCGGTGAGGATGGCAGGCAATGAATCGTTTCGCTTTGATATTCTTATCAGTTTGGACGGTGTTGGCAGGCGCAATGCCGGCGCAGGCACAATCGATCACCCAAATTTTTTCCTTCACGAACGGGCCAGTCACCCCAGAT
>DATJSQ010000088.1:0-6927 GCA_035503995.1 Verrucomicrobiia bacterium
GCGCATCTTCTCGATTTCATCCTTCGAGAGTCCGCTGCTGGCCGTAATGGTAATTTTTTGTTCCTTGCCCGTTCCCAGGTCCTTGGCCGCCACGTGCAAAATGCCGTTGGCGTCAATATCGAACGTCACTTCGATTTGCGGGACTCCGCGCGGAGCGGGCGGAATCTCGGTCAAATTGAATTTGCCTATGGTCCTGTTGTCGCGCGCAAACTGGCGCTCGCCCTGGAGCACATGGATTTCCACGCCCGGCTGGTTCTCGCTGGCCGTCGAGAAAATTTCCGATTTGCGCGTCGGAATCGTCGTGTTGCGCTCGATCAATTTGGTGAACATGTTGCCAAGCGTCTCGATGCCGAGAGAAAGCGGTGTCACGTCCAACAGCAATACGTCCTTCACTTCGCCCTTGAGCACACCGGCCTGAATGGCCGCGCCCACAGCGACGACTTCGTCCGGGTTCACACCCTGATGAGGCGGTTTATTGACCAGGGACTTCGCAGTCTCCACTACCCGTGGCATGCGGGTCATGCCGCCCACCAGAACAAGTTCGTCAATCTTGCTGGCTTCGATACCGGCATCCGTGAGACACGCTTTGACGGGCTGAATGGTCCGCTCAAACAACTGATCAGTGAGCTGCTCCATCTTGGCGCGTGTCAGCGATTTTTGAATATGTTTGGGTCCGCTGGCGTCCGCGGTGATAAATGGCAAATTGATATCGTATTGCTGCGCACTGGAAAGAGCGATTTTGGCTTTTTCAGCTTCCTCTTTGATGCGTTGCAAGGCGTCCGGCTGCTTGCGCAGGTCCATGCCGGAGTCCTTTTTGAATTCATCCAGGATCCAGTCCATGATGCGATTGTCCCAATCGTCGCCACCCAGGTGGGTGTCGCCGTTGGTCGCTTTGACTTCAAACACGCCATCGCCGATTTCAAGCACGGAAATGTCGAATGTGCCGCCGCCCAGGTCATAGACGGCGATTTTCTCGTCTTTCTTTTTATCGAGACCGTAGGCCAGAGACGCGGCGGTCGGCTCGTTAATGATGCGCAGGACCTCAAGGCCTGCGATGCGGCCCGCATCCTTGGTGGCCTGGCGCTGAGAATCGTTGAAGTAAGCAGGAACAGTGATGACTGCCTGGGTGATTTTTTCGCCCAGGCGCATTTCCGCGTCGGCTTTGAGCTTGGCCAGAATCATCGCCGAGATTTCCGGCGGCGAGAATTGTTTCGGCTTGCCCTCCACTTCCACTTCCACAGCAGCATCGCCGTTGGAAGCTTTGACGACCTTGTAAGGCACGCGTTTAATTTCCTCTGAGACCTCGTCAAATTTGCGTCCCATGAAGCGCTTGATCGAGTAAATGGTATTGCGCGAATTGGTCACGGCCTGGCGCTTGGCGGCTTCGCCAACCAGCCGTTCGCCACTTTTGGTGAAGGCGACGACGCTGGGGGTGGTGCGTTTTCCCTCGGAATTTTCCAGAACAAGCGGCTCGCCGCCCTCCATGACCGCCATGCACGAGTTCGTTGTTCCCAAATCAATGCCTAAAACTTTTGCCATAAAAATTCTTTCGTAATGCTCCTTTCGGAACTGTTTGGAATGTATTTTAGCAATGACGATGCCGAAGTACCGATGCCAGAGAAACTGCGAAAAATAAGGAAATTATGCGAATTCAACTTGGCATGGCGTGCTGCGAACTGTGCCAAAAGCGCCGGAATGGCACAGCGAAAAGAGCGGTGGCACACTCCAAGTGGCACAGCGACCCTATGTAGCGCGGGCGTCCGCGCCTGCGGGTTATGGCGGCGTCCTCGCCGCCAAGTCCCCGAGCCGCAAACGCGCTTCTACGTATATTCGGCCATCAAAAATTCACGCTTGTGGCTCAATCCCCAATTTTTCCTTTTTCCTTTTCCCCTTTTCCTTTTTCATTTTCCCCATGGGCGTATGCCTGACATGGTTCGCGGTTCGAGGCAAAAATCCGGAAATAGTGTGCGCCGAATTGGGACTGCACAAAACGGGC
This sequence comes from Verrucomicrobiia bacterium, assembly GCA_035503995.1. GTDB lineage: Bacteria > Verrucomicrobiota > Verrucomicrobiia > Limisphaerales > UBA11358 > UBA11358. The sequence goes on from DATJSQ010000088.1 coordinate 1,997, forward strand.
CGGCGCCTCGTCTCTCCATGACCGCAAATTGCCGGCACTGATCGCCGGCGGTTGGTATTTGGTCCAGCGTCCCCTCTACGAGTGCCGCAACGATGACGTCCCCGGTCAACTGTCGGCGGGCGCAACGGTCTTTTCGCTCTTTATTGAGGAGCATGTCATGGTTGCCCGCCTGGAATGTTGGGAGGATGGCAAGCGGCTCTGGTCAGTTCTCCATAATTGGCAGGAAGCCGAGGAACATCTGGAAACAGACAGAGAATTGCCGGCCGAGTTTCCTTCGATTCGTGACGAGATAATGGCAGTGAAGGGACATAGGCCGTTCTTCGAGATTCCCTCTCGATGTTGAACTTTACACGCCCCTCGGCCATGATCCACAGAAGCCGCACACAATGTAAAATCTGGACGGTGGATCGCGAAGATTTTTCCATCTATCGCCGTCATGGCAGGCAGGTAGTGCCATGCGAATTTCCACCGGAATAATTTAACATAGGCGAATGAAGCTTTCCCACATCAATATCACCATGCCCAAAGGCTGCGAAGACATCGCGCGGTCATTCTATGGCCAATTGCTGGGCCTGAAAGAAATTCCCAAACCCGAGTCAATCCGCAACCGCGGCGGTGTGTGGTTTGAGGCCGGCGGCCTGGACGTGCATGTCTCGGTCGAGGAAAACCGAAGCGGCCCCGATGACTTGCGCCATTTTGGATTGGAATGCGAGAATGTGGATGAATTCCGGGCGAAATTAACAGCGGCAGGCGTGATGACTGAGGATGGACGCCCAACGCCCTGGCGGCGATTCTTTGTCCGCGATCCTTTCGGCAATCGGATTGAGATACACCAACAAGGTGGGCTGAGGGCCTGAATGTCGCACCTTGCGCGGCCGATATTCCGCCGCGACGATTGCCGCGTGGTCCGCTCTGGAACTTTCCCGTCTATTGGACTTGCTGCGCTGTCACCCGATAAAATCGCTGTCGCGCCGTATTGGTGTCGGTAATTGAAATCACAGAACCCGAGCCGGCCGACCCGGGGAGAGGACGTTCCATTGCAGCGGTTGTGCCAGGCTGTCCACATAATCCACTTCATGCAGATAATTGGAAACGGCCGGAAACGAAACCACTGTATTGCCCGTGATGGGCGACAATGACGCCTGCGCGTTGAAGGTCAGCGTGGGGCTGGTGTTCAGAACCTCCACCGTCACGGTTGTGACCGCACAATTGCCGCCGCTGTCACAAACCTGGCAAGTGAAAGTATCGGTCCCGGTAAAACCGGGATTGGGAATGTACGTGATGTTGGTGCGGCCATAGGCATCGGCATAGCGGATCAAGGCTTCGGTAAAATAATAATCCCCGTATATCAGGGACACATTCACCTGCGGAATTGCAGTTCTTTTCTCTATCACCCTATCGCAGTTAGACACATCGTTCTGTCGTCCAGGATAAACGGGTTTGATTCTTGTCTTCTGTTTCCCCATTCTTGCTCTGTTTTGAACATTCCCGAACATCGCAAGGCCATTGACAAGCTCGATGAACAACTGGTGCGGCTCCTGAGCGAGCGGACCCGGCACGTTTTGGCGATTGGCGAAATCAAGCGCAAGGGCGGCCAGGAAATCTATGCGCCGCACCGCGAACGGGCCGTTCTGGATCGCGTGGCCAAACTCAATCCCGGCCCCATGACCTCCGAACAGCTTCGGGCCATTTATCGCGAGATTATGTCCAGCGCACTGGCCCTCGAAAAAACGCTGGTGATCGCTTATCTGGGTCCGGAAGCCACCTTTACCCATCAGGCCGCCATACGGCGGTTCGGCTCCAGCCTCGATTATGCCGCGCAAAAAACAATCGCGGAGGTTTTTACAGAAGTCCAGAAAGGCCGCGCCGATTACGGGGTGGTGCCCGTTGAGAATTCGACCGAAGGCGTGGTCACACATACCCTGGACATGTTTGTGGACAGCGAATTGAAGATCGTTTCCCAAATTGTTTTGCCGATCCAATATTGCCTGGCGGGCAACGGCGGCGGCATCAAACACATCAAGCGTCTTCACATTCATCCCCAGGCGCTGGGCCAATGCCGCCGCTGGGTGCAACAAAATTTGCCGGGCGCGGAAATCCTGGAAGCCTCTTCCAATGCCCGGTCGGCCGAATTGGCCTCAAGCGATCGGGAAGCCGCCGCCGTCACCGGATTTTTGGCCGCTGAAAAATATGGCCTGCAAATCCTCGAACAGGACATCCAGGACAACGCCGCCAACGCCACCCGTTTCCTGGTTTTGGGGCGTCAGTGCAGTCCGCCTACCGGCCAGGACCGCACCAGCCTGATGGTGAGTGTCACAGACAAAGTGGGCGCATTGCACGAAGCGCTCGCTTCCTTTCGCCGCGCAAAAATCAATTTAACCAAAATCGAATCCCGCCCCAGCAAACGGAAAGCCTGGGAATATTTTTTCTTCATCGATTGCGACGGCCACGCCCAGGACAAAAAAGTCGCCCGCGCCATCCAGAATCTCGGCGAACACTGCAATTTTGTAAAAATTCTCGGCTCATATCCCAATTCTGAATAGCGCCCGTTCGTAGCAGCGGACGTGAGTCCGCTCAAACTATTTCGCGGAATAACCGCACGGCGTTGTTCGCGATCCCGAACCACGGTTCATGAGCCCTCTTTCGATTTTTTCGCATGCATTGGGACCATGAACCGATGCAATCACTCGTCGCACCAACCATCGGCGGACAATTCTCCCTCTCCCGTTGGGAGAGGGCCGGGGTGAGGAGAGTCTTTGGGATCGGAACGTTTCTACGGTTCATGGAAAGCCCCTTTTCGATTTCCCAAGTCCAGCATCGGGGCCATGAACCGCAGCACAGACTTCCAAGTCTGCTGTAACGCAAGTTTCCAAACTTGCTGGCTGCCCTGCGTCGTAAAATCTGCCGATTTGGAAATCATCCATCGGGGAACGAACCGGGCAGGCAAGATGCCCGCGCCACTAAACAGTTCGTAGACAGACGCCATGACTGCGACCGTTAAAAAAATCTCCCTTTACGAAAATATTCTTTGGATTCGAGCGGCCAAAGTGTTAAGCTTTGAAAAGTAAAAGCCATTCGCGAGATGGCAGTTGATGCCTGTTGCGAAGAGTTTTTACGGAAGCTGGGCTAATCGGCGCGAGAGCGCAAGCCGTGTAACGGAAATTTCCTCTGTTTTGGAGGTTCGGTATATCCCAAAGCTCGTACAGGACAAATGATCCATATTCACAACAGTCATGACACATCAAGTTGAAGCACGAAAACAGGTATTTAGCAAAGTCTTCCTGTGGCAGTCGTCAAACGGACACGCCCCTTCCAAAGTTGAAGTCGCCGGGACATTTACACACTGGAAAAAGTTGCCGCTGAAGCGCGACCTGTCCGGCGGATGGCAACTGACCTTGCACCAAATCCCCGGCAATCGAACTCACCATTTTATGTTTTTTGCCGATGACCAGCCCGTTTCGGGTCCGTCCGACGGCCTGGCAATTCCACAGGGTTCAGAAGAGGAGCAATTTGCCCTGACGACCATGCGCGGTCCGCGCGTGTTCATGCTGTTTTCGCAGACCAAGTGATCTGAAGTAGTGGGACAGGCATCTTGCCTGTCCAGATGGTCTCCTTTTAAGTGAATGGACAGGCTGGAAGCCTGTCCCACTATCAAAGTCCCAAAACTGTCATTATTGAGCCCATAAGTGGAACTTTTTTCTTTAGTCCATTAGCGAGACTGTGGTAGCATCGAGGTGTGGGCCAGGATGCTTCTTATTATATTTGGGATGTAGACAATTCCCCATACGGGCCTGTCGAGCTTTCGCTGCTGTTGCAGTGGGTGAGCGAAGGGCGGGTTGTTGCCGACACCTGGGTTTTTGACCGAAATGCCGACAAGTGGGGAAAGGCCTCTCAATTTCCGGAACTTGAACCCTGCTTTCAAGCCACCCTCGGAACGGGGACTTCGACGGTTTTGACGCCAGGCATATTGCGCCGAATCAAGATTCTGGGGAACCTAAATGACACGCAGTTGGCCCATCTTTCCGATTTCATGGAGTTTCAGGAATGGCGAATGCACAGCATTGTCTTTCGCCAGGGCGACCTGGGCGATGCCATGTTTTTGGTGTTAACCGGGGAATTGCGCGCGCGGACAATTGTCGGCGACGCGGAATCGATTCTGGCGACATTCCGCCCGGGAGATTTTTTTGGGGACATGGCCCTTTTTGACAATGGCCCCCGTTCGGCAGACGTCGTCGCCAACATGGACTGCAGCCTGATCAAAATATCGGCGGCAAATTTCTATCGTCTGATCCGCGAAGCTCCGGCGCTGGCCACACCTTTTCTGCAAGCTGCCGCCCGAACGCTTTCCTACCGCATTCGGGCGGACAACAAACGCCTGCTTCAAGTCTCGGAGCAATTCGCCGCAGCCCGCCGGTTATAAACAAGCCGGCCGGTCAATGCGAATATCGCTCAATTTCTTTGATGAGAACGTCTCCAGCCGGACTGGTGGTGACTTGACCGCTGAAAATGTCCGCCGCCGAAACGTTGCGGCTGTAATAGACAGAGTTCGCATCTGCGTCTTCCTTGACAGAGCCCCCTTTCAGTGACGCGCCCGCGTAATATCCCTTGTTTTGGCTGTAGATGACGACCTGCGGAGTCGCTTTGGTACTCGTCTCGGCCCCGGTGGATTCAGTGCCTCCTGTGGCAGATGCTTGCGCTCCGAAGTCTATGGAAGATTGCTTGAGCGTTTCCGCCGCGCCTGGAGTCATTGCCAGCACCACGAAAAAGTCCCTGGTGCCGCCAATTTGAAGACCCAGGCTCGCGCCAACGGTACTCACAAAGCTCGGCGCACTCCAATTGCCCGCCTTGTCTCGCGTCAACGCAACACCATATCCGCTATGGCCGCCTATAATAAAGGCGCCTCCTGTGCGGTCAATCAGGACAATGCCTTT
>DATJSQ010000089.1:0-18655 GCA_035503995.1 Verrucomicrobiia bacterium
TCGGCGGGATTTCTACGATTTCCCGATCAAAATTCCCGCGAGAAAAACGAGCGCCCCGCCCAACAGCACTTGCAGCAACGCCGACACCAACGGGGTGTCCATGAATTTATGCCGTATCCAGGAGATGACGCTTAATTCCACCAAGACGACCGCGACGGCGACGGAGGTGGCCGTCTTTATGTTCGGAATCAAATAGGGCAGGGTATGGCCCAAGCCGCCCAAGGCGGTCATGCCGCCGCAGACGAACCCGCGCGCCCAGGGATGGCCTCGTCCCGTCAGGCTGCCATCGTCCGAAAGGGCCTCGGCGAAGCCCATGCTGATGCCCGCGCCGACGCCGGCGGCAATTCCCACGAGGAAGGTTTCGGAGCTGCTATGGGTGGCAAAAGCGGCGGCGAAGAGCGGTGCCAGGGTGGAAACGGAGCCATCCATGAGGCCGGCGAGTCCCGGTTGAACCACTTGGAGGACGAATAGCCGGTTGGCGCGCGATTTTTCGTCTTCGCTGAGTTTGGCGCTGGCGATTTTTTCGGCGGTGTGGGCGTGGCTGCGCTCTTCTTCGGTCAGATCGCCGAGCAACTGCCGGATACCGGCGTCGGTGCTTCGACGGGCGGCCGCTTCATAGAACCGGCAAGTTTCCACTTCCATGCTTTCGGCCGTTTTCTGGACGGTTTTCAATCCGAGGGGCCGTACGAGCCAAACCGGTTTGCGGTCAACAAACCCGCGAACGTCCTGGCGTCGGATCAGAGGGACGTGGTCGCCAAAGCGCGCCTTGTATAACTCGAGGAGGCGGTGGCGATGCCGGTCTTCATCCTGGCGCATGTCGCGGAATTTTTCCGCTTGCAGGGGATAATTGGATTCGATGCCGGCGGCGAAATCCTGGTAGATGCGGGCGTCTTCCTCTTCGAGAGAAATAGCGAGGGCGAGGATTTCCTGTTCGGTCAGACTGTCGAATGTTCTCATAAAAAGGGTGAAAAGAGGCGGGCGGTGGCGTCGCGCACTTTACCGGGGAGCGAGCGGCGGTCGGCCTCGGCGAGGCTCACTTCGCGGGCCGACGAGATTTTTCCCTGGATGATTTGTTCCATCATGCCGGCGAATTCATGGCCATAGCATTCGACGTTCAGCTCAAAATTCAAACGCAAACTGCGGGCGTCCCAGTTGGCCGAGCCGAGCAAGACCCAATGGCGGTCCACGATCATGAGTTTGGAATGGTCGAAGGGCGGCGGGGTGAGCCAGATATGGCAGTCGCGTTCGAGCACCTGCCACCACATGGCGCGGGAAGCCCAATGGATGAACGGCAGATTGTTGAGTTGCGGCAAAAGAATGTCCACACGGACGCCGCGCAGCGACGCGAGATTCAACGCGGTGATGAGCGCGACGTCGGGCAGGAAATAGGGCGTGACAATTTGAACGGAGGATTGCGCGTCGGCGAGAGCGGCGAGCAACGCGAGGCGCAACTTCTCGAAATCGGCGTCCGGGCCGTCCGTGATGGCGCGGGCGATGACATTGCCGGCCTCCGCCAATGGCGGAAACCAATTTTCGCCATTGAGGATTTCGTTTGCGCAAAAATACCAGTCGCTGGCAAAGGCCTCCTGCAATTGCGAGACCACCGGCCCGGCGACGGCGAAGTGCAAATCCTGAATCGGCCTGCGGGGATTTTCGGCCAGGATGTTCCCCTGCCGGATATTGATGCCTCCGGTAAAGGCGGTTTTGCCGTCCACGATGAGCAATTTGCGATGGTTGCGGAGGTTGACGGTGGCGACGCGCCAGGGTGTGAGCAGGGAGGCCGGCAGGAATCTGGCGTGCGGAATTTTGGCGGCCCGCAAGCGCCAAGTGATTGGCGGCCAGGAATATCGCGTGCCGGCGGCATCCACCAGCACGCGGACTTGAACGCCGCGCGTGACGGCGCGGGTAAAGGCGGCGATAAATTTTTTTCCGGCGGCATCGTCGTCGAAGATATAGGTGCTGAAGGAAATTGTTTTTTCGGCGCGCTCAATCGCGTTGAGCATGGCGGGGAAGGCGGCGTCGCCGTTGCTGAGGGGCTGGATTTCGTTTCCGACGGCGAGGGGGCGTTTGGCAATGCGCTGGACGACGGAGGCAAGGGTCTTCAAATGGTCGGCCTGCAGTTGGGGCAGTTCGAGGATTTCCCCGCCGGTTTTGAGCGGGGTCATTACGCCCAGGGACACGGCGCGGCGGCGAATCCGGTTGACGCCGAGCGTCAGGTAAAGAATGGGGCCCAGGAGGGGCAGGAACCAGATGAGTCCGAGCCAGAGAGTGGCGGCACGGGAATCACGCTTGTGGAGCAGCGCGTGCAGCGAAGCGAGCAGAGCGGCAAGAAAGTCGGCCCCGGCGGCGATGTGCGGCCAGAATTGGGAAATTCTATCAAGCCAGATCATGCGGGTTCAGTGTCATCGGAAACGGCGAAGGGCGCAAGGGCGGGAAAGCGCGGGAAATCCATTTTGCAACCAAGAGCAATTTTTTTTGTCTGAAGCGGCGGTTGGTGATTAAATGGGACCATGAAATTTGCCATGATGTGCCGCTGGTTCTTGCTGGCCGGTATGTTGCTTTCCGGGACCGTTCGCGCGGCGAGTTACGATAAAATCATCATTCCGGCGTTCTGCCATCCGGCGGTGCGATCGGCCGCGGGAATTCTCGCGCAAAGGCTCGGGCTGCCCGACACAGCCATCCAGACCAATGCGCAGCCGCTCGCGGCCAGCCCCGGAGAAATTGTCCTCCTGACCAATTCCGCCACGCAGGGAGAGGTTCCCCTTTTAGCCGGAGTATCGGCTCGAATCCAACGCGATGGTTATGCGATTGTTTTTCAAAATGGGGGCGCGACGATTTATGGCGTGCGACCGCGTTCGTTGCTTTACGCGGCGGGAGACCTGGAGCTTTGGCGCGACCGCGCATCGGGGACATGGGTGCGCAATCCCGATTTTGCGGTTCGGACCGCGCCTTTCTACGGACGCGAATCGGTGGCCGAATACGTTGCGACCATGGGTGTCAACATCATCATCGGTCCGACCGGCGGTGGCGGCGGCCTGGTGACCTTCAAGGACACGCTCCCGGAAGTCTATGGGCAATTGAGCAAGGACGAACAGGAGTACATGGATGAGCGAAGCCAGGAGGCCGAAGCGCGCGCCGCGGAGTTTGCGCGGGAATGTCACGATGCGGACGTTGACTTTTATCCATTTTTGTATGGCAACAATTTCCAACTGTGGTCACCGGCGCTTTACGACGCCGTTATCAAGGCATATCCGTCCGCCCGCGGGACTTCCGAGACAAATTCGTGGGAAAAAGGCACGCTCTGTCCCTCGGATCCGATGACGTGGAAGGTGATTGACGCGTACGTGAAGGAATTCATTGAAAAAGGGCATGGTGATGGATTGTATGCCACGTTCTGGGACCACTACGGGCTTTACTGCCAGGACGACCGTTGCAGGAACGACGGCATGAACCAATTTTCCAATGAGCTTTATGAGTGCGTCAAACAGTATCATGACACGCTGGCGCCACTCGGGAAAAAACTCATCGTGCGCACTTGGGCTTCGGGTGTGCCCCATTGGCTGGACGGCCAGTGGGTCCACGCTCCCGGCTACGGCGGTTTCAGCGGCGAGGGCAGTAACATCTGGGGCCGGGTGATCCACGAATTGCCCGGGGAGATCATGCTCCAGACGAAGGTATATAATTCCGATTGCCAGCCTGACGCGCCCTTTTCCCCGCTGCTGGGCCAGGAGCGGCCGCATACGGAAATTGCGGAATATCAAATCACTGGCCAGACGACCGGTCGTTTCTATTTTCCGGCCTCCACGGTCAACTACACTGACTGGACCATAAAAAAGAGTCTGGAATTGATTGGCCATGACGGTGGGGTGAGCATTTTCCCCGGGGCCACCGATCAATCGGATTACTCGGAGTTCGATGACATTTTGAACAGCATAAATCTTTACGCGTGGCGCCGGCTGTCGTGGGACGTGAACGACAATGTGGACCAAATCTGGCTGGACTGGGCCGCGCCGATCTATGGCGTCCAAGCCGCGCCGCATGTTATCAAGGCGCTGCAACTTTCCGAAGACACCGTCAACGACCTTTTTTCGACGCTGGGGATGGGGAGCGGCACCGAGTCAGGCATACCACGCACCATTCAGCAGCGCGAAGTCCTGCTCAAATACACCAACCGCTATTATTTGCCGGATTACGCCAAATTCCTCGACCCGACGAAAGAAAACATCCAGTTGGTGATTGCCGAAAAAAACCAATGCCTGGCGAACGTTGACGAAATGTTCCGGCAACTAAACCTGGCCAAACCGGACCTCACGCCGGCGCAAGCCGGCGAACTGGCCACGCGCTTCGATTGGTTGCGGCAATTTGCCATTGTGAACAGCAATCTGGAGGAAAGTCTCTGGCGCTACCGCTACCTCCGGTACGAGGCCTCGATGCTCACCACCGATCCGGAGCAGATGAAATACCTGGCCGAATCTTACGACGCCGTGCGCCAGCATCGCCGAATGCTGTTTCGGTTTGATCCGTCGCAGAAATTCAGTTGCTATGACGTGCCGATGGGAGAACTCGATCGCCGCCCATCGCTAGGCGATCCGTTGCCGCTAATGGACGAAATATATCACGACTCCGAAACCTTTGTGGAAGCGTCCGTGGGGCCGGATTATTTGCCGAAGGAGTGGCTGAGGTAAGGCGGGAACGCGATGATTGAGGAGGATAGAAGTGGAGGGAAGCGGGGAGGATTGCATTTTGCCGGTTTTTGCAGACACCGCACGCTTTTTTCCTGTTCAAATTTATTGCATTGAAAATTTTCCTTGCATCCATTGACCTTTTCCCGGGCAGCGATAGGTTACTGCAAAAGCTTCCAACGACGAAGCTTCAGAAATGGAGATTTCGCCTTCGGAAGCGAAAAAATGGAAAAGGAGAAAGAAATGAATACTACAAGTGAAATGCATGCAAGTCATGGGCTGCTCCCGGATTCGTTCGTGAGCAGTTCATTCTCGGTGCCAGAGCGGCTAGGCGCGGTAGGCGTTATTATTCTAGCGATTCTGGGATTAGCCGGAATATATTCGAGCATTGTGGCCTGTGTGGCTGCAATTATTGTTGGTGGAGTCTTCCTGACAGAAGGCATGATGTGGAGCGCGGCAACGCGCCGTCTGCACACACCGGAAGGGACCAGGCAAGTCGCCGAGTGGGGAAACGGTATGAATTGCGGATTCTTTGCCGGTCTAGCCGGTATTGTCCTGGGCATTCTGTCGTTTTTCCGCGCAGCGCCCGATCCGTTGCTGGCCGTGGCGGTGCTGGTCTTTGGAGCCGCCTTGCTATTGGGCGGAGGCGGAGCTTCACGGATTATCTCGATGCTGCAATCCGGAGGTCAGGAAACGCAGACAACCGTCACCGCAGGCAGCGGCGGGGTGTTTATCGGACTGGCAGCAGTCGTCCTGGGCATTTTGGCGATTATCGGCCTGGTGCCAATGACGCTGGTATTAGTGGGCTTGCTCTGCCTGGGCGCAGCCGGCCTCTTTAACGGTTTGCCGGCGGCGGCTAATGCCTAGAAATTCCGGCGGTATATCCGCGGATAAAATCAAGCCTCGAAAGGCGACGGGATCGTCTTTCGAGGTCGTTTTATTTTCGCAGTGAGCCTTTACTTCGCCCCCTGGTCAATCCACGCGCGGATGAGGCCGATTTGTGCGTCGGTAAGTTTTTGCGCATCTTTGCCCTTGGGCATGTAGGTATCCGGATCGCCGATGTGAGCGACAGCCAACACCAAGGCGCTCTTGGCGCTGTCGCCGGGAACCACCACGGCGCCATCCCGGCTGCCCTTGAGCACGCCGGCAAGAGAATCCAGCGCCAGATGCGCCTTTGGCTTCTTGGCGCTGTCGTGGCATTTGAGGCATGAAGCATCAAAGATGGGCTTGATGTTGTTCGCGTAAGTAACTCCCGGCTGGGTCGAGGCCGGCGGCAGGGTATTTGTGCTGTTCATGCCGCCCATGTCATCGGCGAGCGCCAGGGTGGCGGCTGAGCCGACCAGGATCAGTGCAATTGATTTAATCATATTTTGGGATATCCGAAACAACTTTTGCATAGGACGCCCGAAACCCGCAAAAGTTTCAAGTAAAAACTTTTGAAAAACTTTTGAGCAGGGTGGTGGGGCGCACGAGGGCCAAAACCGTTTTCACCTGTTTCCCGCTTGCCTTCCAGCGAGCGGCGCTTAAATCTCACTTAAGTATCCGACCCTGTGAGCAAGAGGAAATTTAATGACGCGGCCCTGGTAGTGCTGGGCCATGGCACGGTTGAGAACGACAACTCGGCCGCGCCGGTCTTCCAACATGCGGCGGAATTGCGCCGGAGACACATTTTCGCGGAAGTGCGCGAGGCATTTTGGAAGCAGGAACCGCAAATCAAGAAGGTGCTGGCGCAGATTTCCGCGCCGCGTGTGTTCATCGCGCCGTTATTCATCAGCGAGGGTTATTTCGCCGGCCAGGTCATTCCGCGCGAACTGGGTTTTGGGGACAACTCCCCACTCGTCACTCCCAACTCCAAATTTTATTACTGCGGTCCCGTGGGCACGCACGACCGGATGACCGGCGTCATATTGTCGCGCGCGGCCGAAGTGGCGGGGAAGTTTCCGTTTCCGCGGGCGCCGAGAAAATCAGAAACGACCCTGTTCATCGCCGGTCATGGCACGGAAAAGGACGAAAACTCGCGCCAGGCAGTCGAGCGGCAGGTGGAATTGATCCGTTCGAAGAACCTCTACGGGGACGTCCAGCGGATTTTTCTGGAGGAATCGCCGCGGATTTCGGAATGTTATTCGCTGGCGCGGACGAGGAACATCATCATTGTTCCATTTTTTATCAGCGATGGCCTCCATACGCAGGAGGACATTCCGGTTCTGCTCGGCGAAACAAGAGAGAAGGTCGGGCAACGGCTGGCGGCGGGGCAGCCGGCGTGGCGAAATCCAACGGAAAGGAACGGGAAGCTGGTGTGGTATTCGGCGGCGGTGGGTTCGGCGCCGGAGATGGCCGGGGTGATTTTGGAACGCGTGCATGAAGTGGCGGAAAATTTATGAAAAAATTACGAATTGGATTTTTAAGCACGGCCAATATTGGGCGGACCAACTGGCAAGCCATCGCGGCATCCCGGCACTGCGTGGTTTCCGCGGTCGCCAGCCGTGAGTTGGCGCGGAGCCGGAAATTTATTTCGGAATGCCAGCGCGACACGCCGCTCGGATATACCCCCGAAGCCTTTGGGAGTTACCACGAGTTGCTCGCCTCGGAAAGGGTGGACTCGGTCTATGTTCCGCTGCCGACGGCGATGCGGGAGGAAATCGTCGTCCGGGCGGCGAACGCGGGCAAGCACGTGCTGTGCGAAAAGCCTTGCGCGTCGAATGTGGGGGAATTGGAGGCGATGATTTCCGCCTGCAAGAAAAATGGGGTGCAATTCATGGACGGCGTGATGTTCATGCACAATGCGCGCCTGTCAAAAATCCGCAAAGAGTTGGACGCGGGTTCCATTGGCCGAATCAAACGCATCACCTCGCAGTTCAGCTTTTGCGGATCAAAGGATTTTCACCGTACCAACATCCGGGTGAACGGCTCATTGGAGCCGCTGGGCTGCCTGGGCGATCTTGGCTGGTACTGCATCCGGATCACTCTGTGGACGATGAAATGGGAGATGCCCCGGCGTATCGAGGCAAGACTCATCGCCGGCGCGGAGAACGATTCGAAAGTGCCGGTGGAATTTTCCGGAGAACTGTTTTTTGGCGGTGGGGTTTCGGCGGCTTTTTATTGTTCATTTCTCACCGGTTTGCACCAATGGGTGGATGTGAGCGGCACGGGCGGCCATTTGCAGTTGGACGGTTTTGTGAGGCCGCCGAAGGCGCCGCAATTGGTATTTGAGCTGAACCATCGGCTGGTCAAGACGAGCGGCGCGTGGGACGCGCAGCAGGTGAACATGTTCGATAATTTTGCGCGGCAGATTTTCTCAGGCAAACTGAACGAGGAATGGCCGGTGTGGTCGTTGAAGACGCAACAGGTCACCAACGCCTGTTTGGAGGCGGCGCGAAAACCCTGATCCATGCCGGGAGTGATGAATTTGATTCGTGATCCATTCGTGAGCCGGCCGCGGGGAAAGTGGAAAGCTTACGCGAATTGACGCGAAGGAACGCGAATTCTACGCGGGCAGGTTCGGAACTCCAAACGGGAAAAGTCAGTCAGACAGGACTGACGTCCGCTGCCACGGGGTTCGTGGCAGCCCGCTTTAGCCTTTAACGCCTCGAGCGGCTTGGCTATGCTGCCGTGGTGCAATTTCGCAAAATTACCATCGTGGGCCTGGGCCTGCTCGGCGGCTCGATCGGGCTGGCCGCCCGGAAACGCGGCATCGCGGCGGAAATTGCCGGGTACGCCCGCCGCGAAAGAACCGTCGCCGAATCAGAAAAAATCCGCGCGACGGATTATTCGACCACCGATTTGCTGGCGGCGGTTTCCGATGCCGACCTGGTGATTCTTTGCACGCCGGTGGCGCAAATGCTGGCGCTGGCGGAACGATTTTTGCCGGCGCTCAAACGGGGCGCGATTGTCACCGACGTCGGAAGCGTGAAAGGGGAAGTGGTGCGCGATCTCGAACCTCTCGTGGCGCGGGCCGGCGCGCATTTTGTGGGCAGCCATCCGATGGCCGGAGGCGAAAAAAACGGGGTGCTCGCCGCGCGGGCGGACTTGTTCAAAAACGCGGTCTGCGTAGTGACGCCGACGAAGAAATCAAATAACGGTGCGGTCCGCAAATTGGAAAAATTTTGGAAAACGCTCGGCGGGCGCGTTTTGAAATTGCCGCCGGGACAGCACGATGAGTTGGCGAGCCGGGCGAGCCATTTGCCTCACGTGCTGGCGGCAACGCTGGCCGGCCTGGTTTTGGATCCAGCCCGTCCGGAGGCGCAATGGCAGCTTTGCGCGGGCGGTTTCCGCGACACGACGCGCATTGCTTCCGGTTCGCCGGAGATGTGGCGGGACATCGCGCTATCGAACCGGAAAAACCTGGCCAAATCCATTGCGGGATTCGTCTCCGAACTGCAAAAATTCCAGGGTGTTCTGAAACGCGCGGATGGAAGGGCACTGTTAAAAATTTTTGAAACGGCGAAGGTGCGCCGGGATGCATGGTGTGCGGATTCGACTTCAACGGAATAATGGCGCTCCCCGAACTCATTGAAATTGTGCCGCTGGACAAACCGGTGCGCGCGGAGATCACGGTGCCCGGCTCGAAGAGCATCACGAACCGCGCGCTCATTCTGGCCGCCCTGGCGGACGGCGAGGTGACACTCACGGGCGCGCTTTGGAGCGAAGACACACAAATCATGGTCGAATGCCTTAAGAGACTCGGATTTGGAATCCGGGTAGAGAATGACGCGGAAGAATTTTGCAATCGGACCATCACGGTGAAGGGCATGGGCGGAAAAATTCCGAAGAGCGGCACGCCAGGAAAGCCGCTGGAGCTGTTTGTCGGGAATGCGGGGACCGCGGCCCGATTTTTGTCGGCATTCGTTTGCCTGGGAAACGGCGTTTACCGGCTGAGCGGCGTGCCGCGAATGCACGAACGTCCGCAGGCGGCGCTGTTTCAGGCGCTACGCGAATCGGGCCATCGTATCGAACCTGAAAATGGGACTGACAAATTGCCGGTCAGAATTTTTGGCGGCAGGAGTCGGGGCAACGAGGCTGAAATTGAAATGAACGGCCGGAAATTCCCTTCGTCGTCTCCCACTCCAATAAAAGTCAGCATCGCGGAAAGCTCGCAGTTCGCGTCGGCCCTGCTGTTGTGCGCCGGGGCGGGGGGGTGGAAGATCGAAGTGGTCGGAGAAAACAGGGAGGAATCGCCGTATGTGGAAATGACCAGGAATTTAATCAACGTTTTTCCGAGGCGAGGCGGGGTATTTCGGATTGAGCCAGATACATCGAGTGGAAGTTATTTTTGGGCGACCGGATGGCTGTTCCCGGCATCAGGTGGTCCATCGGGACAAGGAAGAGAAATTTCGGTTTTTGACCTGGCGCTTTATTTACAAGGCCGGGTCGTCAGACCAAGGTTTTTTTCAGTATTGGTGCGGCGTTGGCCGCAATCCGACTGGCAAATGGACCAATGGTTCCCCGCGCTTTTACCGGAGCCGCCTGATTTTCCGGGGATGATTTCGCGGGCGAGCCAAATGGGTGACAGTATCATGACGGCGATTACCATTGCGCCATTGGCAAGGAACCGTTCCCGATTTACGGACCTTGGCCGCCTCCGTGTTCAGGAATGCGAACGGGTTGTTGCCTTGCGGACGGAAATGACGAAGTGCGGCGCGAAAGTGATTGAAGAGGGCGATACGCTAACCGTTTATCCGTCATCCCCTCATGGCGCTGAAATCGAAACCTACAACGACCATCGGATGGCGATGTGCTTTGCAGTTTTGGGATTGAAAGTGCCGGGGATCAAAATCAAGAATCCCGCCTGCGTGAAAAAGACGTTCCCAAATTTCTTCCACAAACTGGCGGCGGCGGCGCCCCAGGGACTGGGCGCGACCCTTCTCGATGCGAGATCCGGGCAAAGATTGACGGAAGATGAATTGATTGCAGATTAACACCAATAAAAAATTGAAAACTCCCATTGCTCCCATTGTTATCGCCATTGACGGGACGAGCGCGAGCGGCAAGAGCACGAATGCCAAGCTGGTGGCCAAGGCCCTTCATTTCGTTTATGTGGACACCGGGGCGATGTATCGCACGCTTGCCTGGTATTGCCTGCAAAAGCGGATTGACATCCACGACGGGAAAGCCGTGGCGGCCGCGTGCCGCAAGTGGAAGACCAAATTGGACTGCGTGGCCGCGAATGATTTGCGCGCCGTGCATTTGCTCGTGGAAGGGTATTATCCGGAGAAGGAAATCCGGACCGCCGAAACCAGCGCGGCGGTGCCGCACGTGGCGGCCGTGCCGAAAGCGCGCGAATGGATGGTGAAACGCCAGCGCGAATGCACGCAATTCGGAAACCTGGTGATGGAAGGGCGCGACATTGGCACGAATGTATTTCCGGAAACGGACTTCAAGTTTTACCTGGACGCCAAGTTGGAAGAGCGATCGCGCCGGCGGGCGGCCGATGGCATCCAGGAGAACCTGGCGGCGCGAGACCAACGCGACAGCCAGCGCGCCGTCGCGCCGTTGATGGTCCCGCTCGGCGCCCGGGTGATTAACAATTCGCAGATGACCTCCGAGCAGACGAGCGGGTTGATTTTGGAAGAAATCCGCTCGCGCCTCCGCCAATGAACCTGTCCTATCGCCTCGGCTGGATATTTTTCCGGGCCGTTTTCGCGATCTATTTTCGCTGGCGGGTATTGAATCCCGAGCATGTGCCGCGAACCGGCGCGGTCATTCTCGCGGCGAACCATGCGAGCTACATTGATCCGCCGCTGGCGGGCGCGGGGCTGCATCGCCCCATCAATTACCTGGCGCGGGAAAGTCTGTTTCGTTTTTTCGGCGTGGGGGCTTTATTGCGCTCCTGGAATTCGGTGCCAGTGGACCGCGAGGGCGGGGGCGCGCGGGGATTGAAGACCATCCTGGAACGTCTGCTTGCCGGGGGCGGAATCATCCTTTTTCCCGAGGGCACCCGCTCGCCCGACGGCAAATTTCAACCGGCGCGTTCGGGGATTGGCCTGATCGTCGCCAAATCGGATGCGCCGGTGGTGCCGGTGCGCATCTTTGGGAGCCATGAGGCGTGGGGACGGAACCAGACGTTTCCACGTCCAAAGAAGGTGGCGGTAAAATATGGCGCGCCGATGCAATTTGAAAAACTGCGGGCGGAGTCGAAATCGTGCAATAAGGCGCGGTTGAAACAGATATACCAGGAGATCGCCGATGAAATCATGGCGGCGATAGCGCAGATGCGCCAAGATTAGACATTGTAGTGTCAGTGCCTCTTGAATCGTTTTTACCGGACATGCCTGGTATTTGGGTGGCGTGTCCGCTTGCGAAACCGGCGGAACACCTCCCTACCATCAGCACCTTCGCCACGGTCAAGGCGGTCAACGCTTTGCCGGCGCGCCATTTTTTCGAGGCCCTGCTAAACTCCAAAATTCGAGAGCGTGTGGCTGATGCTGTTGACGGCGGCAACCAATTTGGGATGGGAGAGTTCAAACCCGGCGAGTGAAGAGCGAAGTTCGTCGGCGGACTTTTTCAGCGCCTCCTGATTTTCGAGGGTGGCGGCATGGCTTTTTTCCAAGCCGGTCACTTCTGATTTGAGGGACGCCAGCAACTGAAGCAATTCCTGTTTGCCCGCTTCACTGATGGTTTCGGCGCGGATTTTGGCCTCAATCAAGGCAATCATTTTTTCAATCATACCATAAAATAGTTGCTCTCGAAAGAATGGGCAAGCCTCACCAGCGCCCCACCTTGGGGAGGCGCGGCTGGACAATTTCCCAGATTTTTCCGCAAATATTTTCCACTGAACCGGCGCCGTCCAGCACGCGCACACGCCCGGGTTCGGCGGCGGCAATGACTTCGTAGCCGCGGGCCACGCGGGCGAAGAATTGTCTGTCGCCTTCCTCCAGGCGGTCACGCATGAAAGGCATGGTGGACTGGCGGAACGCGCGTCGGAGTTCACTGACGTCGGGCGGAATGACCAGGAGCAGTGTCAAGTCCGGGCGTGTGTCCCCGACCGCGACGTTTACGATGGTTTCGACCATTTTCAAATCCAATTGGCGTCCGTAGCCCTGATAGGCGGTGGTGGAATCATAAAAGCGGTCGCAGACGACGATCTCGCCGTTGGCGAGAGACGGGCGGATGATTTCGCGCACGAGTTGGGCGCGGCTGGCGTTCATCAGGAGCAATTCGGCTTCCGGAGTCATGGCCTGGTTGGCCTTGCTGTGCTTGAGGGTGTGGCGGATTTCCTCGCCGATGGGGGAACCGCCCGGTTCGCGCAATGTGCGGACGCGATGGCCGAGGGCCGCCAAGTTCCGCGCGAGGAATTCGACCTGCGTGGATTTGCCGCAGCCTTCCGTGCCCTCAAACGTGATAAAAAAGCCTTTGGGCATCGTTAGTTTTGGTAATTTTGAGCGCGGTCAAATCTTTTTCAGTTTTGGGCCTTTGGGCGTATCTTCAATCGCCCAACCGTTCGCCTTCAATTCATCGCGAATGGCATCTGATCTTTTAAAATCCCTCGCCTTGCGGGCGGCCTGCCGGGCATCGAGCAACGACACGATTTCGGACGGAATATCCGTGTCCGGTCTTGTTCCGATACCCAGAACTGAATCAATTTTTTGCCATGCCGTCAATGCCATAGCGGCATCGGGGGCAGTCAACGAATTTTCGGCGATGCGCCGGTTGAGTTCGGCGATCCATTTGAACACCTCGCCCCAAGCGGCGGAGATGTTCAGGTCATCATCCAAAGAACCAGTAAACCGCTGGAGGGCTGAATGGGTAAATCCGTCCGGCGCGCCAACCGCCCCGCGATACGGTGGGCCGCTGATTTCACGCAGTTTGGCAAGGCATTCATCAATCCGGGCCAATGCGGCCCGCACGGCTTGCAGGCCGTCAAAAGTAAAATTAAACGACTCGCGATAGTGGGCTTGCAACAAGGCGCAGCGGATTTCGCGTCCGGTAAAGCCTTTGGCGAGCAGATCACGCAGGGTGAAAAAATTGCCCAGGCTCTTGCTCATTTTTTTCCCCTCGACCAGCAAATGCGCGGCATGCAGCCAGTATTTGACGAAAGGCCTGCCGGTGGCGGCTTCGCTTTGGGCAATTTCATCTTCGTGGTGCGGGAAGATCAAATCCTCGCCACCCAGATGCAAATCAAAACTTGCGCCGAGAATCTTCATGCTCATCGCGGAACATTCGATATGCCACCCCGGACGTCCTTCGCCAAAGGGGCTGGGCCAGAAGACCTCGCCATCCTCCGGCGCGCGCGCCTTCCACAGCGCGAAATCGGCGATGGACTCCTTGGCATAGTCATCGCTTTTGACCCGCCCGGCAGAGCGCATCTCATCGAAGTTTAACTTCAGCAATTGGCCGTAATGGCAGCCGCAGGCGCGGTATTTCTCGATGGAAAAATAAACGGAGGCGTCCGGGGCTTTGTAGGCGATGCCGCGCTCCAGCAGTTTTTCGATGAGCGAAACGATGTCGGGGATACGTTCGGTGGCGCGCGGTGTCTCGTGGGGCTGGCGGCAATTGAGCGTTTGCATGTCGGTGAAGAACCCCGCCTCGAATGGGCCGGTAAAATTGCGAAGGGAAGTCCTGGTTTCGCGAACGGCGCGGATGATTTTGTCCTCCACGTCGGTGATGTTCATGACGTGAATGACCTTGAACTGGTTGAATTCGAGCCAGCGGCGGACGAGGTCCGCAAAGACGAAGGTGCGCCAGTTGCCGACATGGGCGAAGTCATAGACGGTTGGCCCGCAGCAATACATGCCCACGCGGGGCGGGGCGAGCGGCGAGAAATCCTGGACAGAGCGCGAGAGAGTGTTGAACAATTTCAATCCCATTCGGGAAGCAGATTAAGGTGAATGCCCTCACCAGACAATTCCTCTTTTTCTTCAAACGCTCCATCCGTCCCATTTTGCCAGAATCGTCGTAATCCAAAAATTGTGGACAGGACCCATTTCGCCATGGTTATTATTTGATGTATGGAGACTTTTTCCTGGCGGGGATCATCTCGATCGTCATTTGTACCGGTGTGGCCTATCGCGTCGCGTCGTAATTATATTATTGCCTCTCAACCCCGGCGGTTTTTGGTTGCAACCGGTTGCATCGTTCGACAAACAAAAAATAAACACCGGGGCCAAAGCAGAGGAGCATCACGGAGATGCCAGTGGCGATGCCCCAAAAAGTGCCCGCGGGCGCGCAGCAATCATCGCGTCGGCGGACGATTACATGGGTGGGGACGGCCACGATAAGTTCCAGAATGCTGCCGCGCAGGAGCCACCGCACCACACGGGCAAGCAAGGCGTAGGGCGCATCGTCTTTGGCGAAGTTGCGGAAGACGATCCCCCAAATAATCCAAAGAATGGCGACAGTAATGAAGACAGACGTGCCGCCGCCCCAACCCGTCTGCTGAACAGTGGGCGGTTGACCGGTTTGGTGGCCCAGGATCCAGTCCACGAACGAAAATATTTGAAACGCATTATCGGTAAGAATCGCGCAAAGAATGGAAAAAACTCCAGCGAGAAAGAGGTTGGCCAGAAAGAATGAGGTGACGATGACGGGAACTTTTAATTTGCGGCGTGAGGGCAGCCGTTTTTCGGCGATGTCAATCGGGACGAGCAGGAGCAAGTACTGGCCGCCGAGCAGGACAGCCAGCCAAATCCAATAGCCCCAGGAAGCGTAAACCCCCAGGATATCCTTCCACGCCATCCCGCCGGCTTGTTTTCCCCAATCGGCAAAGGCGACAAAAAGCACCGGCACGGTGAGCAACAGGAGCGCCACCGCATAAATCAGGACGGTAAAAACGGCCCAGCGTTTCATCGATATTGGGAATTCAGCCACAAGATCAAAGACCGGGCCAGCAAATTATTCATTCATTGACTATGTCCGATTCCCTGTTAGGATTCGCCGCTCATTTTAGGAGAAATTCCAACGATTGATTTTATGGCAAAAACATTGAAAGCGAGAAAATACGTTTATCTTTTTGGCAACAAAAAAGCCGATGGCGATGGCTCAATGAAACCGCTGCTGGGCGGCAAAGGCGCGAATCTGGCAGAAATGACACGCATCGGTTTGCCCGTGCCCCCCGGTTTCACCATCACCACCGAGGTCTGCACCTATTTTTACGAGAACAAGCATTCGTATCCCAAAGAACTTCAAGGCCAAATCCAGGCTGGCATCGCCAATATGGAAAAGATCATGGGCACGAAGTTCGGCGATAGAAATGCCATGCCGCTGCTGGTCGCCGTCCGGTCGGGCGCCCGCGATTCGATGCCCGGGATGATGGACACGATTTTGAACCTGGGTTTGAACGATGAAACGGTGGTGGCGCTGGTTGGCGCCACGAAAAATGAACGCTTCGCCTGGGATTGTTACCGCCGGTTCATTCAAATGTATGGCGACGTGGTCATGGGAGTGCAGAAGCGGCCCGGTGAAGACCATGAGCCGTTCGAAATGGCAATCCATTCGCTCAAGCACGAGCGCCACCATGCCGACATCGAGGATACGAAGCTCACGACGGACGACCTCAAGGAGCTGGTCGTTCGCTTCAAAGCGCTGGTGAAAGAGCGCACCGGAAAGGAATTTCCAATCAACCCCTGGGAACAGCTCAAAGGCGCCATCGGCGCGGTTTTCGGCTCGTGGATGAATGACCGCGCGATTGTTTATCGCCGGAAATATAACATCCCCACCGAATGGGGGACGGCCGTGAACGTGCAGGCCATGGTTTTCGGCAATACGGGTGAAAATTCCGGTTCCGGCGTTGCCTTCACTCGCGATCCGGCCACGGGCGAAAAAGTGTTCTATGGCGAATTTCTCATCAATGCCCAGGGCGAAGACGTCGTCGCCGGCGTCCGCACGCCGGAGCCGGTGGCGCAATTGAAGAACCATCTGCCCAAAGCCTTTGCCGAACTGGAAACTGTTCGCAAGACCCTCGAATCGCACTTCAAGGACGTCCAGGACTTCGAATTCACGATCCAGGACGGGAAGCTGTTCATGCTTCAAACGCGCAACGGCAAACGCACCGGCGTGGCGGCCGTCCGGTTCGCCTGCGAAATGGTGAAGGAAAAACTGATAGACTGGAAGACGGCGATCAAGCGCGTGCCCGCGGAACAATTGGACCAGGTGCTCGCGCCGATTTTCGATCGTAACGCGCTAAAATCGGCCAAGGCGATAGCGTCCGGCCTGCCGGCCGGCCCGGGCGCGGCTTCGGGCAAGATTTATTTCAACGCGGAACGCGCCGTGGAAGCGGCGAACACGGGTGAGAAAGTCCTGCTCGTTCGCGTGGAGACATCACCGGAGGATTTGCGCGGGATGATTGCCGCTGAAGGCATCCTTACCGCCCGGGGCGGCGTCAGCTCGCACGCGGCCCTCGTCGCCCGCCAAATGGGCAAGGTCTGCGTCTGCGGCGCGAGCGGGCTGCACATAGATTACGCCGTTAAAACGATGACGGTGAACGGGGAAATTTTTCGCGAGGGCGATTTTCTTTCAATTGACGGCA
The DNA here is from genome assembly GCA_035503995.1 of Verrucomicrobiia bacterium. Lineage (GTDB taxonomy): Bacteria > Verrucomicrobiota > Verrucomicrobiia > Limisphaerales > UBA11358 > UBA11358. The sequence goes on from DATJSQ010000089.1 coordinate 17,143, forward strand.
CGAGCGGCACCGTTTATGCGGGCGAGGTGAAGACGGCACACAGCGAAGTCATCCAAGGCCTGCTGGAGGGGGATGCCGCGGCCAGGGCGGGCGGCACCTACAAAAATTTTGCGCAATTAATGAAATGGTGCGGGCAAGTCACCCGACTGCACGTGCGCACGAATGCCGACAGTCCGGAGCAAACGAAGAACGCCGTGGCCTTTGGCGCGTCAGGCATCGGGCTCTGTCGCACGGAACACATGTTTTTTGAAGGGGACCGCATTGACGCCATGCGCGAAATGATTCTCGCGGACAAGACCGAAGACCGAAAAAAGGCTCTGGCGAAACTGCTGCCCTATCAACGCGAGGATTTCGCCGGTATTTTCCGGGAGTTGAAGGGGCTGCCGGCGACCATCCGGTTCCTTGACCCGCCACTCCACGAATTTCTGCCGCACGATCACGGGCAGCAACATGCGCTCTCCAGCAAACTTGGCATCAGCGCGGAAAAGATCGCCAAGCGCGTTCATGAGCTGCACGAGTTTAATCCCATGCTCGGACATCGCGGCTGCCGCCTGGGAATCACGTATCCGGAAATTTCCGAGATGCAGGCGCGGGCGGTATTCGAGGCGGCTGCCGAAGTTCAAAAAGAAGGGACCAAATGCAAACCGGAAATTATGATTCCGCTGGTTGGCTTCAAGAAAGAATTGGATTTGCAGATTGAGCTTGTCCACCGTGTGGCCAAAGAGGTCATGGGGGAACAAAAGGTGAAGCTGGCGTATCTGGTTGGCACGATGATTGAAATCCCGCGTGGCGCGTTGACGGCGGATGAAATTGCGCAAACGGCGGAGTTTTTCAGTTTTGGGACGAATGATTTGACGCAAACCTGCCTGGGGATGAGTCGCGACGATTCAGGCTCTTTCCTGCCGCATTACGCGGAACTGGAAATCATGAAAAAGAACCCGTTTGCCTCGATAGACCAGACCGGGGTCGGCGCGTTGATGCGCATCGCCGTTGAAAGAGGCCGCGGCACGCGCAAGGACATCAAACTGGGCATTTGCGGCGAACACGGCGGGGATCCCGATTCAGTGAAATTCTGCCATCGGCTGGGGTTGAATTATGTGAGTTGCTCGCCATTCCGGGTTCCGGTTGCGCGGTTGGCAGCCGCCCAAGCCGCGCTCGAAGACACCCCCAAGGCCGGAACCCTTCGGTTGAAAAATGGCCTCACGCAAAGGCCGCGGAGGTCGCCAAGAAAGAAGTGAGTCTGGCAACAATGCCGGTTCGTTTTTCGTCAGGCAATCCGTTGACGATCTGTTCGATGCCGTGCTTGAGCCGCACTTCGCCAAAGTTGAGCAACAAACCGGGACGGTGGCCGCTCAAACGAAGCTGGGTGAGGACCTGCTTGCTGTGGACCTTTGCGAGTTGTAAAGCCCACCAGGTGGCTGAAAACAGAAAGCAGAAAGTGGAAAACCCTTTGCGGCCTTTGCACTGCAATACGTCCAAGTCACGCAACTTCGCGAGGATTTCTTGTGCAACT
>DATJSQ010000090.1:0-6603 GCA_035503995.1 Verrucomicrobiia bacterium
AAATCTTCAGAACCAGCACGGGCGCATTCTGGGATTATCCACCCATTCCACAGCGTGCCCATGTAGAAATTTTTCAAACTCCCACAAACAGATTTAGCATCGTTACCAACATTGTGACCGGTAAATCAGAACAAATCGGCAAATGGTTTCATTTTCGGATGGAAAATTATTGATTTTCCGGAAATGGATTTGACTGGCAACCGTTTCTGAATTTCAGCAAAATTGCACCATGTCAAAGGCTATTGACTTACGATTGCACGGCATCAAATTCGAGGATGCCGTTAAAAAGATTTTGTCCGTCCCGCCGATGCAAAAAAAGACGCGAAAAAAGGCTCCAAAAAAGATGCCCCGAAACTGGCAGCGAAATTAGTTGTTTTCGACCGTATAAACATTGGCTTTATTAAACTTTCTGCCTATGGGAAAGCCATAGTCCCGGTTCCTTCATGTCCCCATTACTGGTGACTCGCCAGAAAAGCGGGTTATGGTATTTTAACGGCGTTGTTCGGGTGATCGTTCTCGAATGTGTTTTGAAAAGGCCGGCGTAGTGACCCGGCCTTTTTCTTTTCCCAAATCAATCAATCCTTCCCCCGCTTCGCGTTTTCTGCGGCTATTCCAGCCTCTTCGCGTTCATTTGCGGTGCCGCACCTGCTCCTTTTTCTCCTCCAACTCGGCCTGCAGCTTTTTGCGTTCTAAAATCAATTGTTCCCGCAATTCCCGCGCCTTTTCAAAATCGGCGGATTTCGCGATTTCAGCATTCAACGCGATTTCACGCTCGGCGATCTTCGCCGCATATTTGGAATCCAAATCCGCCAATTCCTTTTTCCGGGCATCGGATAGTTTTGTGTGCGGCGCCGTTTTGTTCAGACGCTCCATCGCCAGTTCGTAAGCTGTTTTCATCGTTTCAATTGGTTGGTCCGTCGGTTTTCTTCTTTTTCCACGGTTGACTCGGAAATTTCATCGGCTGCGGCGTCTGCTTGGCCATTTGCAGCCCGGGCTCCTGCGGCGCCGCTGGGGCCTTCTTTGCGTCTTCGCGCCACGACTCGATTTTCGCCTGCAACCCGTGATGCTCCGCCGTCGCCTTGTCACCGGCCTTCATGTAAAAGAGCGAGAGGTTGGTATGCACCAGTTGCTCCCGCGGACGCAATTTCTCCGCCTTGTGTCCCTCGGCAATGGCCGACGCATAATCGCCCTTGCGATAATACGCCATTCCCAAGGCAAGCTGCGCATCGAAATTTTCCGGCGCTTGCGCGAGGATACTTTTCAATTTCGCGATCGCGCTGTCAAATTCGCCGCGGCTGAAATCGAACATCGCATCGTCGTATTCGTCGGTCATAGGGGCATCAAAAAGGGACCAGGGACCACGGAACAACCAGGCACGAATGACCGGGGCGGAAAAAGCGGGAAGCGGGACGATTGAAGCGCGGTTTTTTAGTCATTGTGGTTTGGGATTTAATTAGTCATCAGGCCTTCCGGCAACAGTAGCGTCATTGGGCCGTCGGCCTCTCCAGCACCTTCTCCACCCCGGTCATTGACGGATGCTCGTGTCCATCCACCTGTGTCCCCTTGGCGGCGCAGATTTTCTTGTAGGTGGCCAGCGCCAGCAACGGCCATGCATTGCGGTAAATATCGTATTTCAGATAAAAGACCTTCGGGAATCCCGTGCCGGTGGTTTCGTGTTCCGTCCACGAACCGTCCTGATTTTGCGTCCGGATCAGATACTCCACCCCGCGTTTGAGCGCGGGATTCTCCGGATCATCGAAGGCACAGAGGCCCATCACGGCCCAGGCGGTTTGCGAGGCGGTGGCGGGTCCCTGCCCTTTGTAAATCGGGTCGTCATACGTGTTGCACCGTTCACCCCAGCCGCCGTCGGCTAATTGAACGCTCTCCAGCCACAGGCGCCCCCGTTGCAGCCATTCCTCCCCCATGTCCCAATTCATCGCGCGCATGCCCCGCAACACCTGCCAGGTGCCGTAAATGTAATTCACCCCCCAGCGGCCATACCACGAGCCGTCCGCCTCCTGATGGTCTCTGATGAATTCAATCGCCCGCCGGATTTGCGGATGTTTGGGGTCCCAGTTTTCGTATCCGAGCAATTCCAGAATACGCGCCGTAATGTCCGCGCATTCGGGGTCGAGCATGGCGTTGTGGTCGGCGAACGGCACCTTCTCCAGGATGTTCTTCGTGCAATCCTTGTCGAAGGCCGCCCAGCCCCCGTCTTTGCATTGAAACGACATCATCCATTTCAAGCCGCGCTGAAAACATTCGTCCCGCCTTCGCGGATTGTCGGTCGGAATCTTTCGCAACGCCAGCAGCACCATGGCGGTGTCGTCCACGTCGGGATTCCATTTGTTGTTGAATTCAAAGACCCAGCCGCTTGGCTCGACGTTGGCGGGGTTTTTGTGGACCCAATCGCCCGCGGAACGGATCTCCCGGTCCATCAGCCATTCGGCGCATTCTTTCATCGCCGGATGATTTTCCGAAAGGCCCGATTCGTGCAGGCAAATCGCCACGATGGCCGTGTCCCAAACCGGCGAAAAACACGGCTCGATGCGGAGCGAATCCTTTTCTTCATGCTGAAGGCGTTTGAGTTCATTCCACTCGCGTTTCAATACCGGATGGTCCTCCGGATACCCCAGCGCCTTGAGCGCGATGACGGAATTGAGCATCGCCGGAAAAATCGCGGCCAGACCGTCGGAACCTTCGAACCGTTCGAGCATCCAGCGCTCGCATTTCTTCAGCGCCATTTTCCGGAAGGGATGGATTTTATGTTCGGCGAACCATTCGGCAAATTTGTGCAGGCGGTCAAGCCAGAGGAAAAAATTCCGCCATGAAATTTTTTCCGGGTCGGGCGCCAGCGCCAGTTCGCGCTCATTGACGCCTTCCGGATACAGCTCGTCCAGGTCCACGGGCACGGGCCGCGTGGGCTTGAAATGGTTGATGATGGCCAGCGGGACCAGCATCCCGCGCGACCAGTTGCTCATGTCCCAGAAATTGACGTGAAACCATTTGCCCAACAGCATCGTTTCGCACGGAATCGTCGGCACAAATTCCCACGGGAACAGGCCGAGCAACGCCAGATACAGTTTGGAGAACGTATTCATCCGGGGCACCCCGCCCAGATTCAACGCCGTCTGCCGCGCCCGCAGCATCCGCGGGTCGGTCGCGCGCACGCCGGCAAGTTTGAGCGCAAGGTAGGCCTTGATCGTGGCGTTGATTTCCGACGGGCCGCCGTAATAAATGTTCCAGCCGCCGTCGGGCAATTGCATCGCGAAAATGTGGGCAACCGCCTTGCGCTGCCAGTCCTTGTCCACGCTGCGGTCCCAGTGGTGATACAAGACCATGTCCGAAACCAGCGTGGAATCCACCATCAACTCGCCGTTCCAGTAGCCTCCCGGCTTTCGTTCGCCCAGCAGGAATTCCTGTGAGCGCAATATGGCGCCGCCCGTCTGCCTTTCCAATTCAGTCTCCATTCGGGCCGAAACATCCGGTTCCGCCGGCTGGACCCTCATTTCTCGGTCGGTCAACACAAGCATAACTTGCCATTTGGCCCGAAACTGTAAAGAATTTACTGCTCCCCCGCCCGGTGGTGTTCTAATTAGGAGACCCCCCGCGCCCGGCATTTCCCTCGCTGCGCGATTTGTGGTAGCATCTCGTCAGGCGATTGATGATGATGGAATCAAAGCAAACGAAAGGCTGATATGGCACAAGCAATCATGGACCCGGAGAAAGTCCGGCGGTTCGCCGACGAATTGCAGCGGTTCAACACCGACCTCGAAAACCGGCTCATTCTCTTGCAGGCGCGTTTCGGCTCGTTGTCTGATACCTGGCAGGACCAGGAACACGAGAAATTCTCGGAGGAATTCAAAACGGCGATGAAAGCGCTGAAGAAATTCATCGAAGTGTCCAAGGAACACACCCCCTATCTCCTGCGCAAAGCCCAGCGCATCGAGGATTATTTGCGGCAACGATGAACCGGGGAAATCAATAACCATGGCGACCCAGGCCCAAATCACGTCCGTCGAGGCGATCGAGTTGTTTCGCGCCGCGCTGATTGTCTTCACCAGCCAGGCGCGTCCGGCCCTCGAGGAGGTGTCCGGCGAAGTCGTTCGCACGCGGTTGTGGCTGCAAAACGAGCAGCGGCATTTTTGGGAGGGCCAGTTGCGCGCCCGCAATAAAAAACTGGAGGAGGCCCAGCAGGAATTGTTCACCGCCCGCCTGTCGGCTTTTCAGGAAACCACCTCGCTCCTGCAAATGGTCGTCCGCCGCGCCAGGCAGTCCGTCCAGGAGGCCGAGGACAAGTTGAAAATGCTCAGACACTGGGACCGCGAATTGGACAACCGCTCCGCTCCGCTCCTCAAGGAAATTGAACAGTTGCACGGCTTCCTGACCGCCGACGTTCCCGCCGCCGTGGCGTTGCTCACCCAAATCGTCCAGACGCTCGACGCCTACACCGGCGTTGCGGCCTCCAGCCTCCGGGAGAAACCCTCATGAGCGCGATTGGCAGCAAAAGCAAACTCCTCGCCGCCGCCAAGGAGCTTTCCCTCAAATGGCAGGATACAAAAAATTATTGGCGTGACGAAAAGAGCGCGGAATTTGAGCGCCGCTATTTGCAGGAGCTTTTTATCAGCGTGGACAAAGCCGTGAGCGTCATCGAAAAACTGGACGAATTGTTGAAGAAAATCAGGAGCGATTGCGAGTAACCTTCACTCTCGCTTCCCCGCCTGTTTTCGTTTAGTTTCCTTTGCCAGCAAACATCGTGAACACCCATCCCGGAGTCAGCGAAACGCTCGCCCTGCTGGAGGCATTGAAAAATGCCGCCCGCGATTTCGCCGCGCGCGAAGAAAAGCTGAACGCCGATTTCAATGCGCGCACCGCCGCCGCGGCCAAATTGGCCGATGACGCCGCCGTCGAGCGAAGCAGAAAACTTGCCGAAAACGCGGTGGACGAAGACTCCCGCTTTGCCGAGGCCAAGGCCCGGCTTCAAGCCGAAGCCGACCGTCGTAAGGCCCGGATTTCGCGCGCCCAGGCCGCCGTCCGCAGGGAGTTGACCGAGCAAATCGGCACGCGCAGCGGCCAGTTAAAGGAAAGGGTCAAGACCAAATCGCGCGAAGCCGAACAAAACCGCGACAACGCCCTGGCCGAAGCCGGCACGGCCGTGGAAGGCTTCCGGCAAAAGACCGCCGATGCCGCCGAGCGCCTCAATGCCCTCACCCAATCCGTCCATGCCGCCTTCCGTGGCTACGGAAGCTTTCGCCGCCTGCTCTCGCCAAAACGGGAATGGCCCGATCCGGACCTGTCGCCGGACGAAAACATATTGTTCGCCCGGTTCGAGGATCTCGAGAAACGATTGGGAGACGATTTGACGCGGTTCAAAAAAAATTTGCTGCCGGTGATTTTTCGGTTTCTTCCGCTCTGGCTCTGGGGTTTGCTGCTTCTGGGTTTTGCCGCCGCGGTTGCGGCCCTTCGACATTTTGGAGTCAAGGGCGCCGATGCCGTTCCGCAACCGGCGGTCATCGGAGCGGTGGCGGCGTTCGGGGTCATCTTAATTGTCCATTTTCTCGGCGGCCGCCGCCTCATGCCCGCCGCCGTCGCCATCGCCGGCAACCTGGTCCGGACCGCGCGGTTCCTGGACACCGCGGCGCAAAAAGCCGAACTGCATTACCAGCAGGAACAGGCGCGGATTAAATCCGAATTTGACACCGCCATCAACAATATCAACCTCGAATGGCGCCAGGCCACCCGCCGCGCCCGCACCGCCCAAAGCGCGGTGGAAGTGGATGTGCGCGCCGCCAAAATCATTCAAAAAAACGAGAAGAAACATCGCGCCCGGTTCGAGCAACTGGAAAAAAAACGCGCCGAAAATCTCCACCGCATCCAAGAGCAATCGAACGATGAAGGTCGCAGGTTCTTCGAGGCGCAGGCCGCCAACATGGCCAGGCTGGAGGCGGATTTTGAATCCGGCTGGCAGGCGCTCGAAACGGACTGGAACAACTCCATCCGGTCCATCTACGAAAAAATCCACGCCGTGAATGCCGAAGCGGAAATGACTTTTCCCGCATGGGATTCCGCCGCGTGGAAGGACTGGACGCCGCCGCGGGAATTCAAGAACGCCGCAAAATTCGGGCGATTGGAGGTGGAGCTGGCGAAATTCGCGGAAATTTTGCCCAAAGACAAGCGGCTGGCGCTGCCCGGGCCGGTGATTTCCCTCCCCCTTTCGCTCGCATTTCCCCTGGAAGGCTCGATTCTTTTTGAGACGAACAAGGGCGGCGAGGCCGAGGCGGTCGCCGCCATCAATAACATCATTTTCCGCCTCTTGTCCGCCACCCCGCCCGGCAAGGTCAACTTTACCATTTTTGACCCGGTGGGCCTCGGCCAGAATTTTGCGGCGCTGATGCACCTGGCCGATTACGAGGAAGGCTACATCAACAGCCGCATCTGGACGCAGTCCGCCCAATTCGAGGAAAAGCTGGCCGAATTGAACGAGCACATGGAAAAGGTCATCCAGATGTATTTGCGCAACGAATACGCGACCATCGCCGATTACAACGCGCAGGCCGGCAGCATCGCCGAAAAATATCATTTCCTGGTCATCGCCTCCTTTCC
>DATJSQ010000091.1:0-6922 GCA_035503995.1 Verrucomicrobiia bacterium
TGGCGTAGCCGAGTTTTTCCCGCGCGAGGCGCTCGACAGTTTTTGGGTCGTGGGCAAGCGCGTCAATCTGGGCCTGAAGCTGCGTGGAACGGGCCTGTTCGATCTGAATTTGCCTTTGCAATTCGAGGATTTGCCTCTGCATCCGCTCATTTTCCCGGATGACCGGCAGATAACACAATCCCATCAGCAACAAGATCGCCATCACCACCAGGAGGACGACAATTTTGGTGAGCTTGCTCCAAAGGCCGAGGTCAACATTCACCCGGCGAGTTAATCATGTGCGTGCGGACTGTGAAAGCGTAAAAACTTCAACGGGAAATAATCATTTTAAAACGGGGCGGTTTCCGGCGTCCTTCCCGGACGCGCGGGATTTTCGGACCGTTTTACCCTGCACGCTGTGCCGGGTTAATTTCCGCTATCGCTCCGCGACGATTTGCCGCAGAAGGAGGATTTAGTTGTCAGCAGAGGCCCTGGACAATATCATTGGGTGGGAATGATTAAAGCATTGCTTTTGATTTTTGAACCGGTGGCAGCCTGGAATCGAATCGCGCTCGCGCGGCGAAGTCTTTTCTTCATGGTCTTCCTTTACCTTTTGCCGATGATGCTGATAGTGGCCGTGGCGGAGGCTTTTGGGCTGGTTGAATGGGGCCGGGAACAGCACCTGTTAGGCGGGATTCACCTGTTCCCGATCCGGGAGGCGGTGGCATTGGAATGCACCGAAATGGTGTTGATGGGATTGGCGATAGTGGTTTGCGCCTATTTGGTCAAATCATTTGGCGAGACGTTCCATCTGCGCAACACGTATCAGCAAGCCTTTACGGTGGTGATTTACGGTTTAAGTCCGCTCTTTTTGTTCCGGCTGTTGGATGTGACTCCGGCGCTGAATCCGTGGATCGTTTGGGCCGTTGGGGTTTTTTTTTCAGTGCGGACGCTTTATATCGGGGTGCCACGGGTGATGGAACCGGACCCACCGCACGCCTTGGGCCTTTTTTTCATGAGCGGGCTGGTGGTGACGTTGGCGACGGCCGGGGAGCGGCTGATTTCCACCGGCTATCTCTCCGGGAGATTCAGGCCGGTTTCGGACGTGCTCTATCAAATTCTCATGAAATACCATCTGTTGAAATGAAGGCGTCAGTTGAGAGCCAATTGCTCGATGCGTTGACCGAATTGGAAAGGGCGGTGAAGACCATGCGAGCGGCAAATCCCAAGCCGGATTTGGTTTCGATTTTTTCCCGCATTGATGAATTGGCGAGGCAACTGCCGCGGGAAACCGATCCGACGTTGCTGCATTATTTGCGTAAAAAGAGCTACGAAAAGGCGCGGCTCTATTTAATGGGTTGCGATGCGGAAAACCAGGCGGGGAATTGTGGCTGAAGCCAAGCGCCGGGTTCCAGGCAAAGCCTCACGCCAAGGGGGCGAGGGAAATTCATTAACAACGCTTTTTACAATCTCTGCAATCCTTGCTTGAGGCCATGGAGCGTTCGATGATCGTGAAGGGACGCGTGCAATGAAGGCTAAAGGCTGAAGGGCACGGTTCTCGGAGCAGAATGATTCGACATTCGCCATGCGGAATTCGTAATTTTCCCTGATGTTTGACACGATTGCCGCCATTGCCACGCCGGTGGGCGAAGGCGGCCTGGCGGTCATCCGGATTTCGGGGCCGCAGGCATTGGCGGTTGCGGATGAGATATTTCTGCCCGTGGGAAACAGTTCGGTGAAGCCGTCCGCCGCGCGGTCGCACACGATTCAATTCGGCAAAGTTACCCGCGGCGACAGGGTGATTGACGAGGCGCTGGTTGCGGTTCTGCGCGCCCCCCGCACGTTCACCCGGGAAGACACGGTGGAAATTTCCTGTCATGGCGGACTTTTGCCGGCCAAAGGGGTGCTCGATGCCGCGCTCGAAAGGGGCGCGCGGCTGGCCGAGCCTGGCGAATTCACCCGACGCGCGTTTCTGAATGGACGGATTGACCTTGCCCAGGCGGAGGCCGTCGCGGACTTGATTCATTCCCGCACCGAACTGGCGCTGGCCGCCGCCAATGAGCAGCTTGCCGGCAAATTGTCGGAACGGATCAATCGCCTGCGCGACGGTCTGATGCTCGCGCTGGCGCACGTTGAGGCGCACATTGATTTTCCGGAAGAGGATATTTCGCCGGCCACCAAAGAGGAATTGCTTGGGCGGATGGAGGACGGCGTCCGGTTTATCTCTGAATTGCTGCGGACGGCCGGGGAGGGGCAAATCCTGCGCCGCGGCATTCGGGCCGCGATTGTCGGCCGTCCGAACGTTGGCAAATCGAGCCTGCTCAATTGTCTGCTCGGGCGCGACCGGGCGATTGTCTCGCCGATTCCGGGCACGACGCGGGACACGATTGAAGAGACTGCGAACATCCGGGGTCTGCCGATCGTTTTTATTGACACGGCGGGTCTGCGCGAAGCGGGGGATGAACTGGAACAGGAAGGGATGCGCCGGAGCCGCCAATCCCTGGCGCAGGCAGAATTGATTCTGCACGTCCTGGACGCGTCGGCGCCGCTCACTGACGCCGATAAAAATTATTTCGGCGAATTTGCCGGCAAGAAGAGAATCGTCGTTCGCAACAAAATTGACCTTCCGATAAAGCTGGAAGTGCCCGCCGAATTGCTTGGCACGGTGGTGGATGTATCGTGCGTGAGGGGGCAGGGGATTGAGGCGCTGAAAGACAGCATCAAAGGGGCCGTCTGGTCGGGCGAAATCACGGCGGAGATGCTGCAAGTGATGATTAATTCGCGGCATCAGGACGCGCTGAACCGCGCACGCGTGGCGGTGCTGCGCACGATTGAGGCGTTGCGCGGGGAGGTCACGCTGGAACTGGTGGCACTGGATTTGCGGATTGCGGTTGCCGCGGTGGGGGAAATTGTCGGCAAGACCACGACGGAAGATTTGCTGGATTCCATTTTCAGGGTGTTTTGCATTGGGAAGTAGTATCCCAAGAAGGTTCACTGGCGCGTTGGACATTGGGGGCTGATTCGGCTAAACATATTCCATGCAACAGGGAAATTCCGCTTCTCAAACCAGGCCAGCCGATGCGTCGGCCGAAAGGCAACGGCTGGCCGATGACAAGGCGGGCCGGCAAAATTGGCGGCGGTGGGGTCCGTATGTCTCCGAACGTCAATGGGGGACGGTCCGGGAGGATTATTCGGCGGGCGGGACGGCGTGGGATTATTTGCCGCATGACCATGCGCGCAGCCGGGCGTATCGGTGGGGGGAGGACGGCATCGCGGGGTTCAGCGATGATTTTCAATTTCTTTGCCTGTCGCTGGCATTGTGGAACGGCAAAGACCCCATCCTGAAGGAGCGGCTGTTTGGCCTCAACAACGAGGAAGGCAATCACGGGGAGGATGTGAAGGAGCTGTATTACTACCTTGATGCCATGCCGAGCCATGCGTATCTCAAGATGCTCTATAAATATCCGCAAGGGGAATTTCCCTACGCGCGGCTGGTCGAGGAGAACCGCCGTGCGGGCGCCGGGCCGGAATTTGAATTGCTGGACACCGGATTATTCGACGGGGACCGATACTTTGATGTCTTTGTCGAATATGGCAAGGCCGCCCCCGAGGACATTCTGATGTTGATAACGGTGCATAATCGCGGGCCGGAGGAAGCGAAACTGGGCCTGCTTCCGCAGTTGTGTTTTCGGAACACGTGGTCGTGGAAGGCCGGCATTGCCAAACCGAGACTTGCGGCTGAAAATGGCGGCATAAAAATCGAACACGAGGGGATCGGGAAATTTCGCCTGAATTGTGACGGCAAACCCACGCTGCTTTTTTGTGAAAATGAGACCAATGTCCGGCGGTTGTTCGGGATGGAAGGAGCGGCGGGCTTTTTCAAGGACGCGTTCCACGAATATATCGTCAACGGCAACAAGGCGGCTGTGAATCCGGAAAGGACGGGAACGAAAGCGGGGGCGCTTTACGAACTGATGGTCCCGGTGGGCGGCCTGGCAACTGTGCGGTGGCGTCTTTCGAAAGCTGAGGTTACCTCAGGCAAACCCTTTACGGATTTCGATGAGATTTTCGACCAGCGCCGGCGGGAGGCGGATGAATTTTACGCCGCGTTGCAATCGGAGATTTCGGACGCCGATACCCGGTTGGTGCAGCGGCAGGCGTATGCGGGGATGATTTGGAGCAAGCAGTTTTATCATTATAACGTCCGGGATTGGCTGGAAGGCGACGCGGCCCAACCGCCGCCGCCGCCCGAGCGCAAGGGGGGCCGCAACCGCGACTGGAAACATCTGGACGACGCCAGAGTTCTTTCGATGCCGGACAAATGGGAATATCCGTGGTTTGCGGCGTGGGACCTGGCCTTCCACTGTGTGACACTGGCGGAAATTGACGCAGAATTTGCGAAGTCCCAACTGGTGCTGTTGACGCGCGAATGGTATATGCACCCGAACGGGCAGTTGCCGGCCTACGAATGGGCATTTGGGGACGTGAATCCGCCGGTGCATGCATGGTCGGCATTCCGCGTGTTTCAGATAGACCGGCGTCAGCGCCGGGAGAGCAACCCGGCGGATGCGGGCGACCTGATGTTTCTGGAACGGGTTTTTCAAAAACTGCTGCTGAATTTCACGTGGTGGGTCAACCGCAAAGACGAGGAAGGGAGGAACATCTTTCAAGGGGGATTTCTCGGGCTGGACAATATCGGGGTATTCGACCGGAGCAAACCGTTGCCGACGGGCGGGTATATCGCCCAGGCGGACGGGACTAGCTGGATGGCGATGTATTGCCTGAATCTGCTCCGTATCTCATTGGAACTGGCGCGGCACAACCATGTGTATGAAGATATCGCGACCAAATTCTTCGAGCATTTTCTGGCGATTGCCGGGGCGATCAATGGCGTGGGAGAGGAGTCGCTGGGGCTTTGGTGTGAAGCCGACGAGTTCTATTACGATCATCTCAATTTGCCGGACGGGAAGAACGTGCCGGTGAAAATCCAATCGCTCGTTGGCCTCATTCCCATGCTGGCGGTCGAGGTCTTGGAACCCGACATGTTGAAGGAGCTGCCCGAGTTTTCGAGCCGGATGGAATGGTATCTGGAGCATCGCCCGCATCTGGCCGAGCTGATTTCGCGGTGGAAAATTCCCGGCGAGGGCAATCGCCACCTGCTCTCGTTGCTGCGGGGGCATCGGATGAAGGCGTTGCTGAAGCGGGCACTCGATGAATCCCAGTTTCTTTCCGGGCACGGCGTGCGCTCGGTTTCGAAGATACACGAGGAACATCCGTACCGCCTGGTGACCTGCGGGGAGACGCATGAAGTGACTTACTGGCCGGGCGAATCGCAGGGCCGATTGTTTGGGGGCAATTCGAACTGGCGCGGCCCGGTCTGGATGCCCATCAATTATCTTCTCATCGAATCATTGCAAAAATTTCATCACTACTACGGAGACGATTTCAAAGTGGAATGCCCGACCGGTTCCGGAAGAATGATGACGATCAATGACGTGGCGGACGAACTGGGGCGCCGGCTGGCCGGATTGTTTCTTAAGGGCGATGACGGCCAGCGCCCGGTATTGAAATATCATCCCAAACTCGCGGGCGATCCGCATTTCAAGGATTACGTTCTCTTCCACGAATACTTTCATGGCGACACCGGGCGCGGCGTCGGGGCGTCGCATCAGACGGGCTGGACCGGACTGGTCGCCCGGCTCCTACGTCCGCGGGCCAGGCGGGACGCCACATCAATATTTTCATGGAAGACTTGAAATCGGCTGAAGAGTTTATATCTTGGAGGAAAGGAGAAAATATGAATCTAAAAGGCAAAGTGGCGATTGTCACCGGCGGCAACAGCGGCATTGGCATGGCGATCGTTTTGGAGTTGGCGCGGCAAGGGGCAAGCGTGGCGATTGATTACGTGGCGCACCCGGAAGCGACTGAGGAATTGGAGCGGCAGGTCCATGCGCTGGGCGATCAGGTGATTGGCGTGAAAGCGGACGTGAGCCAGGTTGCGGAATTGCAAAGTTTGATTGCGGCCGCGGTCAAGGAATTTGGCCGCGTGGACGTCATGATCAACAACGCCGGCATTGAAACCCGCACGTCGGTTCTCAACACCACCGAGGCACAATTTGAGAAGGTGATGGCGGTGAACCTCAAGAGCGCGTTTTTTGGCACGCAACTCGCGGCGCAGCAGATGATCAAGCAGGGCGGGGGCGGGCGCATCATCAATATCACGTCGGTGCATGAGGACTGGCCGATGCCGGGCAACACCGCCTATTGTCTCTCGAAGGGCGGCATGAGAATGCTGACACGGACGGCGGGAGTCGAACTGGCGCCGCACAATATTCTTGTCGTGGGCGTCGGTCCCGGGGCGGTCGCCACTCCGATCAACCTCACGACGATGCAGGACCCGGTGTTGCTGAAGAAGCTGGATAATGCGATTCCGCTGGGGCGGATGGCCAAGCCGGAGGAGATCGCCAGCCTGGTGGCCTTTCTTGCCGGAGACGGCGCAAGCTATATTACTGCGACCACTATCTTCGCGGACGGCGGCATCATGCAGAGCAGTCCGGGATTGTAAGGTTTTCGTGTTGTCAAGGGCGGGAGGGGCAGTGTTCGGCAGCTAACGAGCGTCACAAAATCCTTCCGCTTATCGAGCGCCGATAGTTCCGGAAAGTCCTGCCTTGGTCCCTCAGATGCGGGAAGAACCGGTTGAGCCGGTTCCGGCTGATTCAACGACGTATGGTCAACCGGGTACATCGCCGCATTATCGGGATACTCCGCGCCGCAATACGAACAGGTCTTCATAAATACCGAGGACGGTTCCTCGATTGCCCGTTCAGGGCAAGAAGGACCGGCGTCTGTCCACCCGAGGGCGAAGCCCCCGGGTGAGATGGTTCCGGCGGTTGGCTAGAGCGACTTGCGGCCGGCCGCTTTGGCCTTGGCCCAGCGCGCCCTG
>DATJSQ010000092.1:0-5331 GCA_035503995.1 Verrucomicrobiia bacterium
AAGTTGATACAAAAGTTGTCGAATCACGCCGGAATTTTCTTCGATCGCGGAGGCGTCAAGCTCTCCGCCATGCACCGGGTCGCGCAAGGTTTTTCCATTCAGCAATTGCAACCATGCATCACATTTTCCAACAATGAAAGCCACCGGCGTCTGAATCGTTTCGCCGGAACGCAGATTACGAATTGTTTGAATGCGCGCCCGCATCTCGGAAAGAATGATGTCCTGTTGGTCCACCACCGGTTTTTCGAGTTGCGGGTCTTTCGTATCGCGCAGGTGTTGACGAAATTCCGGACTGTTGAACGGATCGAACAGATACATGATGCCGGCGGCACTGGCGATGTGTTGCGCGCCCGGTTGTTCCACGATATTGATACCAGGTTGGAAATGCTCGCCCGCATTGTCGTAAAAAATTAACGCGCACCGGTCACGAGTCTTTTCTTCCGCCGCCAGCGTGTAAACAAAAGGGCGGGGCAAAGCGACCAGCCTGCCCTGGCGCGGCAACCGTTCATACATGGCACCCTCGAAAACCGTTTTGGCGAGCTTTGCCTGCGCGGGCGATTGCGCGCCGAAAAGGGCCTTGCGCATGTCGTTGACCGGCGCGTTGCCGGTTGGGTCGCTGTCTTGAAAAACTATGCCAAATTCACGATAGAGCGTTGCCGGCAACACTTTGGTCAATACGCTCAAGTAGTAGGATTTGCCGGCGCTCTGATCTCCAACCAAGGAAATGATGTGGTGCGGCATTCCCAAAAAGCTCGGCGGCAATTTTCTCCGACAATGTGGGCAGGCAATATCAGAACTTGGAAGGCCCAACGCATCAAGCGCCTGGCCTGCATTGTTGAATCGGGTTGCGAGAAATCTCTGTTGGGCGTCCTCACCCAGAACCGGGTCGCCACGAAGCGAATCATGCACCGCAATGTGCATGATGTCGCCTCCATCAAAGCGCAGCCAGCAAACGGGGCAGGTCAATTCTCCCTCTGGATTTGGGTTTGCAAATGCGGAGTCTCTCGTCGGTTCAGCGGGCGTTTCAGATTGTGTCGGTTGTGGCGACGGAAGCGAAATTTCCGGCTGGGGAACACGGAATTCTGTGCCGCAATCCGGGCAATCAACTTTCTTCCCGGCGGTTTCTTCATCCGCTTTCAATTTTCGACCGCACGACGGGCACAAAAAACGAAATTCCATAACCTGAGCAACGCGTATTCTGGGCAGATTTCAGAACAAACACAAAGAATTTTTTCTTGACCGTTTGCAGAAACCCGACGGTTCCCGAAAATCACAAAGCCACCATGTAAGTATTCTAGCATCCATCGTCAATCTTCTTTTCCGGTAAGTCTGTCTCGTGACAGATAAACAGCGCGATGCCATCAGCTCTCGAATTGCCTGCCTGTTGAAAGAGGAACGGGAGAAACGTGGTTTGTCGCTGAATAAACTTGCCAGAAACGCCGGGCTGTCCAGGCAAACAATCAGCTTTATTGAAAGGGAAGTGCAAAACCCAACAGTGGACACTTTGCTGCGGATCACTTCGGCCCTGACAATTGACCTGGATAAAATCATCGCGCGAGCGCGGAAATACGCGAAGGCTAAAAAATCGCCCTGAATTCTCCGAACTTTTTTCCAAAAACACCGCGAATTTGCTCGTTAATTTTGAGTCAAAAGCGCAAAATGGTTTTTACGTAAACCACATCGACAATTACGGGGATAAACACGGATTTTTTGACGCCACGGGTTGAACGATCCGATCCGCATGGAAACGGGTTAATGATATTGTACTGCTTTATTGACGTATTGGGGGGAGGGGCGGGATAGCCCAGTTCGTCGAATAAAACTTTGCACACCTCCGCCGATGCGCAGTCGCCCCAGACGCCGGCGCGCGCGCCGTTGACAAAACGGACGAAGCGCCCGCCGGCCGCATTGTTGTAAAGGGCGGGGCGAATGAAATCGGAACACGGCGCAAGGTCGGCAAGGTTTTCCTCGGCGCGTTGGAAAGGGCTGAACGATTGCGCCACAGGAATCACGCGCTGGAGCACGTCCACACCGCCGAACTCGGGCGCGTGCATGTCGTCAAATGTCAGGGGCGTGTCCTTGTAAAACTGCATATGTGGGCGGGCGTAATTGCCGCCGTGAAAATTGACGCTGGAGACGCCGGCACGATGCGGTTCATGCGTGTACATGAAAGGAAAAAGCGCATTCACGCCGGCGCGTTCCCGCATATCGGCAAAGAGGGTGTCGAGGTCCTGCCGGGCGAGTGGCGCGATGCTGATCGGCATGGCCACTGTCGTGGCTGGTTTGGCGGCAGGCGCCGGGTCGGCCGACAGGGGTTCTACTCCGGCCACGATGGCGCCGGTGCCGACGACACCGAGTTGGATGAATTTACGACGGTTCATGCGGGGAGTGTTTCAAACCCCGCGCCGCAGCAAAATCAAAAAGATGGAGGCGGAAGGAAACAACAGGGTGTTCATCCGCAGTCGCCTATGGTTAAATTTTTGTGTGAAGCTTTCAGACATGAGAGACCTGTTGGCTAGGCGCGGCATCCAGCTCACCAAATCCCTGGGGCAGAGTTTTTTGCACGACCACAACCAATTGCAACGGATTGTCGCCGCGGCGCGCCTGTCGAAGGACGACAAGGTATTGGAGATTGGGCCGGGATTGGGTCCGCTCACGGACTTATTACTGGCAAACGCCGGCGAGGTTTTGGCCATTGAGAAGGACGCGCGACTGGCGGAATTTCTGAAGGACCGGTTCGCTTTGCCCGTAGCCAACGGCCAATTGCGCTTGTTACACGCCGATGCACTGGACAATTTTCAAAACGAAAAACGGGATTGGCGCGGATGGAAGCTTGTGGCCAATCTGCCGTATTCCATTGCGTCGCCGATCCTGGTCGAGTTGGCGTGCGGCGCCCGGGCGCCGGAAAGAATCGTCGTGACACTGCAATGGGAGGTCGCGCAACGGCTCATGGCCGGGACCGACGACGACGATTACGGGATTTTGACCCTGCTGGTGCAACGGGATTTTGAGCCGCGCGATTATTTCAAAATTTCCCGTGGTTGTTTTTTTCCGGAACCGGACGTGGATTCGGCCTGCGTGGTATTGGAGCGGCGGGCGCCGCCACTGTTGCCGGAAAATTTGCGCGCGAACTTCACCAACATCGTGAAGCGCGCATTTTCACAGCGGCGAAAGATGATGATAAAGCTGCTGAAAGCCGATTGGCCGGAGGAAAATTTGACGAGAGCCTTTGCGGAATTAAAGATTTCGCCGCGGGAACGCGCCGAAAAGTTAACTCTGGAACAATTCGTCAGGCTCGCGCAGTTTTTGAAATAAATTCGACACCATGAAATTTCGTTTCGCCACGATGGATGATTGCGCAATGCTTGCCGAGTTGAATCATCAGCTCATTGGCGATGAGGGCCACCGGAACAAAATGACTGTCCCGGAACTGGAAGAGCGCATGAAAGATTGGCTGACTTCGGAATATGCGGCGGTCATTTTTGAAGACGGTGGAGAAGTCGTCGCTTATGCTTTATACTGGGAGCAACCGAAAGAAATTTATCTGCGACAGCTTTTCGTCGTCAGAACCCGGCGCCGGGAGGGGATTGGCCGGACGGCGATGGATATTTTGCGTTCGAAAATCTGGCCCAAAGAAAAGCGGTTGACGGTGGAAGTCCTGGTCAAAAATGAAGCCGGCGTCGCGTTTTGGCGGGCGGTGGGCTACAGAGATTATTCTCTCGCACTGGAAATCCCGCCGGAAGATACGGCTCCAACGGAGCGATGAACATGAGCAAAGATATTTTCGATGTGGTCAACGAACGGGACCAGGTGGTTGATGCCAAGCCGCGAAGCGAAGTGCATGCGCGAGGATTATTGCATCGGGCGGTGCATGTGTTTGTTTTCAATTCGCGCGGCGATATTTTTCTGCAAAAGCGTTCGATGACAAAGGACCGGCAGCCGGGGGTTTGGGATTCCTCCTGCTCCGGCCACGTGGATTCAGGCGAGACCTACGACCAGGCCGCCATCCGCGAATTGCACGAGGAATTGGGACTGACAATAAAATTGCCGCTGAAGAAACTTTTCAAGATTGACGCCTGCGCGGCAACAGACGCCGAATTTGTCTGGCTCTATTGCTGCCATGATGAGGGGCCGTTTCGTCTGCAGCCGGAGGAGATTGAGACCGGCGATTGGTTCACGCCGGAAAAGGTTTCACGGTGGATATGCGAAAAACCGGGCGATTTTGCCACAGCCTTTGTCCTGATTTGGCAGAAGTATTGGGCTGCGCAATCGGACGAATGACTACTGCCTGCCGCTGACCAGCGCTTCCACTACGGCAGGCTCGGCCAGCGTGCTGGTGTCGCCGATTTGGTCAACGTGATCTTCCGCAATCTTCCGCAGGATGCGTCGCATGATTTTTCCAGAACGTGTCTTGGGAAGGCCGGGCGCAAACTGTATCTTGTCCGGGACGGCAATGGCCCCAATTTCCTTGCGCACGTGCGCGGCCAATTCCTTTTTCAAGTCTTCACTATCAGCGATGCCGTCTTTCAAGGTCACGAACGCATAGAGCGCCTGGCCTTTGATTTCATGCGGCATGGGCGCCACCGCGGCCTCCGCCACCTTGGGATGGCTCACGAGCGCGCTTTCGACTTCGGCCGTGCCGATGCGGTGGCCGGAGACGTTGACCACGTCGTCCACGCGGCCCAGCAGCCAATAGTCGCCGTCGTCGTCCACGCGGGCGCCGTCCCCGGTGAAATACATATTCTTGAACGTGCAAAAATAGGTGTTGATGAACCGGTCATGGTCGCCCCACGTGGTGCGCATGATGCCGGGCCACGGTTTCTTGATGCAAAGTTTGCCGCCTTCGTTGGGCGCGCACTCGGCGCCGTCGTCGCGGAGAACGACCGGCTCGACGCCAAAGAATGGGCGGTTCGCGCTGCCGGGTTTCAGGGTGTTCACGCCGGGCAAGGGCGTGATGAGATGTCCCCCGGTCTCGGTTTGCCACCAGGTATCCACGATGGGACAGCGTTCATGGCCGATGTGTTTGTAATACCACATCCACGCCTCGGGATTGATCGGCTCGCCAACGGTACCCAGGACGCGCAGCGAGCTTAAATCATATTTCGCCGGCCACTCATTGCCCAGGCGGATGAGGGCGCGGATCGCCGTCGGCGCGGTATAAAACGAATTCACCTTGAATTTCTCAACCATCTTCCAAAAACGTCCCGCGTCCGGGAACGTCGGCACGCCCTCGAACATCAGGGTGGTCCCGCCATTGCAAAGGGGCCCGTAAACAACGTAGCTATGCCCGGTGACCCAGCCGACGTCGGCGGTGCAGAAATAAATGTCGCC
>DATJSQ010000093.1:0-5125 GCA_035503995.1 Verrucomicrobiia bacterium
GGACCAGCGCCAGAATACTGATAAGGAGACCATTAAGAGAATACGGCGGCAATATTTGCCCGCGAGGTTTTGGAGTGCGGCGGCAAGCGCAGCGCGACGCCGCTTTGGAAAATACGCCAAAAGTTTCAGCGGGACGTTGAAATGCGCAGGCGGACCGCAATTCAAAAGCGGGGTCAGCCCCGTTCCCCGCCAGCCACCGCACTCCAGGATGCAAGCGGTGGTGGGAGGCGCTGAAAATTCGCGGAGCGTCGTGGAAAACTTCCCGCTGATCGTCAGCCGATTGATCGTTGGTTTCCTGAAATCCATAAATAAAAAACGAGCGCCGCTCGTGCCGGCGCTCGCTTCGTTGAACCCCACTTCTTAGCGAATACGGCGAAAGCGAATCAAGCCGAGCAATCCCAGTCCCGCCCCCATCAGCGCGAGAGTGGAAGGCTCAGGAACAGTTTGAAAGCCATCGGTGATGTCAATGTCGTCAATGGTCATCTCAGGGTCGAGACTCGTGCCTGAGTTGCGAGCACCGATGGCCAATCCATCAAAACTTGTGTCGGTGACACCAGAAAAAGTCTCCGACACGGAACTCCCAGTTATGGCAGTGCCGGTGGCCGATGTGCCGGAATAAAGACCTTCGGACACGGTCAATGTGCCGGCAGCAGTCAACTGAATTTCGTAACTCAGTGTATATTCATCGCCTGTAAGAAGGGTAGTGATGCCAATACCAGCACCATTAGAACCAGTTCCGGCAACGCCCCCAGTGTACGTACCGCTGCCGAAGCCATTTCCAATCACATCCTGATCCGCATAGGTGGTCCCGGTCTGCACCGGGCGCGTGTACGTCGCCGAACTTCCCGCCAAAACACTTCCCACATAACCCGACCACGGTAGAGTGCCACCCGAAGAAGTGCCGGAGGCTCCAAAACCGGAGCTGGCAAGCGTTGTCAACGGCACGCTGCTGGCATCATCATATAATCCTTGATAAATTCCGGAAGTACTCCCGCCAGCCGCAAGATTCGCAGTATCCGTAAAAGTATAAGTCATGTTGATGTAATCACCAACCGTTTCGAGCGTTACCGGACTGCCGCTGAAAATGGCTTGGATTTCCCAAAAGCCGGATGTCGTTGAAGAACTCAATTGCAGTTCCATGCTTCCCGTGCCAAGAGTGCCTTGCCCGGTCTTCGTGGAGCCAATATCATAACTCGTATAACTATCGCTGGCTGTTCCGCCGGGCGTGCTCGTCCCGTTCAACGTGTCATCACCGGTTGAGAAGTTGTCATTAAAAACGGTGGTCTGCCCAAGCCCCGTGCCGCAGGTAGCGGCCAAAAAACCGACGGTTACTGCGATGGAGGAAACCAATGAATTCTTCATATTTTTTAGATTTTTTGTTACACTCGTCACCTGGATTTTTCGCAATCTTAACTTTTCCCCGCCTTTTGTCACCAAAAGTCGTTTTGAATTTGTTGCAGAATTGTGTGAAAATTGGGCACTTAGATGTCGCGGATGATTGAAAAAGTGCATAATTTTCACCCAACTTTGCAATCCATGAAGTTCTGCGCACTCCCCAACCGTGTTACTTTGTGAAATCGGCGAAGACAAGTTAACATGAGTAATAACGGAACATTATCATTGGAAAAATTTTCATTTGGGTTGGGCGACCGTTTCGGACGCCAGGCCCAGGCCCAATTGCAAGCCTGCATCCTGGCTGCCAACCATGGGGTCAAAGTCGTGCCCGTCTGGAATAAATCCAACCGCGAGCACGTCATCATCGGCTCCGAGCCTGCCAGTACCCGCGCCGCCGCTGATGCCGCCGTCAAAAACCTGGCCTGGAAACGCAACTATTACGTGGATGCCGACCATATCCGGCTCGAGACGGTGGACCGCTTCATTCCCCACTCGGATTTCTATACCATTGACGTGGCCGATACGATTGGCAAGCCCGCCGCCCCGGAAGACCTCCGCCAGTTTGTCTCCCGCCATCCGGAACTGGCCGGCGAAATCCAGATTCCCGGAATCGCCGAACCGTTTCGCTCCACCCGCCAGGACATCGAGCGAATCGCCGCGCCCTTTTTGCTGGCGATCCACGATGCGCAAAAAATTTACCGCCATATTGCCAAAATCAAGGGCGCTGCGAATTTCATCACCGAAATTTCCATGGACGAGACGGATGGCCCGCAGACGCCCATCGCGTTGCTGGTCATCCTGGCGGCGGTCGCCGATGCGGGCATTCCGATCCAGACCATCGCGCCCAAATTCACCGGGCGCTTCAACAAAGGCGTGGATTATTCCGGCGTCGTGGCGCAATTCGAAAAGGAATTCAATGACGACCTGGCGGTCATCCGTTTTGCCGTCCAACGGTATGACCTCCCGTCGAACTTGAAATTGAGCGTGCATTCGGGCAGCGACAAATTTTCCATCTACGAGCCGATTCGGCGCGCGATGGCGCGGTTCGACGCGGGCCTTCACATCAAGACGGCGGGCACCACTTGGCTGGAGGAAGTCATCGGCCTCGCCGAAGCCGGCGGCGACGGACTGGCGATTGCCAGGGAAATCTACGCTGGCGCCCTCGCCCACGCCGAAGAACTCTGCGGACCTTACGCGACCGTCATTGACATTGACCGCAAGAAACTGCCGGCGGCTGAAACGGTGAACGGCTGGAGTTCGGAGCAATTCGTCTCCGCGCTCCGCCATGACCAGAAGAACCGCGCGTATAATCCGAATGTGCGGCAGTTGATCCATGTGGGATACAAAATTGCCGCGCAGATGAACAACCGCTATTTGGACGCGCTCGACCGGCACGAAGCCGTCGTCGCCAAAAACGTGACCGGCAACCTTTACGAGCGCCACCTCAAGCCGCTCTTCGTCGGCCCCGAAGCGCGCGCGGAGCATGTTGCCGCGAAGCGGAAACCGGCCCAAGTCCCCGCGCAGGCCGTCTGACATTCTCCCGTCATTTAACCTGCCGAATCCGGTCCGGCTTCCGCGCAATCATCGGCGTCCGCCTCCCGTTCCGTCTCCCCGAAGAGAATTCTCCGAAGAAATTCGCGCATTGAACCCCTGAACCCACCGCCGATGGCTGGGTATTCACGCGAAAGTTGGGATCCGCACGCTGTTCCCTCTCCGCTCCCATCGGATGGGAGGGGAGAGGGTCAGGGTGAGGGTCCCCAGGGTTCGTGGGGAGGTGAGGGTCCCCATGGTTCATGGAGCGGGTCAGGGAAACCTCCACAGTCAATTTGCCGCGCATTGTGCCCACGAACCTGCGAAATGCTCCGTTAAGCGCGATAGCGTCGAGGAGTGCGGTGGCGGGTGAGGAATGGGGCTGACACCGCTTTCGGGCTGGGATCTCCTTCCGCATTTCAAGGTCTCCCCAAACTTCCCGGGCCTTCCCCAAAGCGGCGTCCCCCGAAAGCCTTCGGGGTTGCCGCCGCACTCCACGACGACAAGCGCGTTGGTGAGCGCGTCCGTCAGGGGGCCCACACCGCTCCGGTTCATCGGAAGCTTCCACCTCCAACATTGGACGCACATTGTGGCCATGAACCGGGAATATGAGGCTCATGGTTCACGCCTTGTCAGACGGAAGTCCGCGAAAATTGCTCCCGGCGAAAATTCTGTTCAACCCCCGCGCCTTCCAATAAATTGGCCGCGCCATGAATTCGGAGCCGGAATTGCTGGCGCGCTGCCGTCGAGGCGATGCGGATGCCTGGGACGAATTGTTCGACCTGCACTACGCCGCCGCGGGACGGTTTGTCTTTCAACTGTCACCGCATTTCACCCGCGAAGATGCCGAGGAAATTTGCCAGGAAACTTTTTTGTCCGTCATCAAAAACCTCGATTCGTTCAACGGCGAAAGCCGGTTTCAGACCTGGCTCTTCCGCGTGGCCGCCAACAAAGCGCGCGATTTTCTCGATAAACGCGCTTCCGCCAAACGCGGCGGAGGACAGACCGTCGTGTCCCTCCAGGCCGAAAATCCCGAAAATGGATTGGCCCCCGATCCGCCGGGCGATTTGCCCGCGCCCGATGAATCGTTGATGAACGCCGAACAAATGTCGCTCGTTCACAAATCCCTCGGCCAACTCGGCGGACCGTGCCGGGAAATTATCGAACTCCGCTACTTCGGCGACTTGAGTTACGAGGAATTGAGCGCGACATTGAATCTGAACCCGAAAACCGTCAGTTCCCGCTTGAGCAAATGCCTGGACCGCCTCGAGGAAATCGCGCGCAAATTTTTCATGCGGGAAAATCCCGCGTTTTCCCGTCCAACCAATGAACACTAATGGAACCGGAACGCAAAATTGAAAAATTGCTGCGGGCGTATGCGAAAAAACGCCGCGCCGACGCCGGCGAACCGTTGAAACTGCACCCGGCAATGCGGCGCCTGTTGCAGGATGAAGTCGCCCGCCAACCCAATCCACGGGAGGAAAAATATGTGTCGCTCTGGGAATTATTCCGGCAACAATGGGCGATAATTGCCGGGTTCGCGCTGGTGATTTTCTTCTGTGCCTCACTCTTTTTGCCGGCCCTCAGCCCCGCCAAGCGCAAGGCGCAAAATATCACTGCGGTGAGTCCTAATCCTATTCCATCCGCTTCGAATTCCTCCCAGGCAGAACAGCGCGCCGTGGCGATGGCCCCTCCCGCGCCCGTGCCCGCCGGCATCCCCGAAGTCGCGCCACCCGCCGCCCCGGCCAATGCGTCTGCGGGTATCCAAGAATCCACCCTGGCCGGCAATCTTCAGCCATCCAGCGCGCCGCCCGCCGCCGCTCCGGCAATGGCCGATCGGTTGTTGGCCACCCAGGCTTTTTATTATCGGAACATTGCCCCCAATTCCGACCAGACCTACTCGAGAAACATCGCGCGCGGACAAACCTTCGGCACCAGATCGCCGGCGATTGCGCAAAATGCCGGGTCGTCGGCGCAAATCATGTCTGTTCTGGCAAATTTTCAACTGCAACAAAACGGCAATGCCATCCGCGTGGTGGACAGCGATGGTTCGATTTATGCCGGCTCATTGTTTCCCATGCAAACCGCTGCACAAAACACGCCTGCAACAATCAACGGAGCCGCCGGTTCCGTCCAAAAAGATTCTTCCCGGACCGCCGGCATCGGCCCTCAGACGACAGGATATTTTGCCAACAATACG
>DATJSQ010000094.1:0-15052 GCA_035503995.1 Verrucomicrobiia bacterium
ATCAAACTCCGAGGCAGTTTGACAAACTTTCAAATCGGCTTAATGTGAAAAAAAGGAGAAAGGATATTTTATGGAAACGATGAAAAAACGAGATCCCGCGAAAGCGCGGGAGTATTTTGAAAACAAGCTGGCTTTCACCACGGGTCCCGTCGAACTGTCCCGGACGCTAAAATCTGGAAACGTCACGGTTGTGGATGTGCGCGCGGCGGAGGACTTTGAGAAAGGCCATGTCCCCGGCGCCATCAATCTGCCGCAAGGCAGTTGGGACAATCCGCACGGGCTTAGCCGGGATCACCCCAATGTCGTGTATTGTTACACGCAGCAGTGCCACCTCGCGGCCAATGCCTGCGTGGCCTTCGCGTCGAAAGGATATCCAGTCATTGAACTCGAAGGCGGCTTTGCGGCATACAAGGACCACGAATTGGAAATTGAGCACGGAACGAAATTGAAGGCCGCTGCGTAGTGCCTTCGGAATCGCTGAAGCCCGGCGTTGAACGCGAGGCGCCAACGCCGGGTCAGCCGATGATAGTAGATAAAAATCCGGGAAGGGTTTCCTCAAGTAACCGCGTATCGGAAGGCGGACAAAAAATCGCCAATGGCCAATCGTAATTGCCTTTGGAAATTTCCTGTGGATCATTAGGATTTAGTCATTAGTCATTGGGGTAAAGGGGGAATGTCTTCCCGTTCTGGTCCGTCCGCCAGGCTCTTTGCAATTTCCATCGGCCGCTGTTGACCGCGCGTGTCAGGGTGTAATGATAGACGGAAGAATCCCCGACTTTGGCCCCGTCAATGGTTACCGAATCAAGGGCGGCGGAGCGATGAAAATGAAAGGCGGTCGTCCTCCCGTCATCCATCTTTTTCCAGCCGGGCAATTGGCCGTGTAGTTTCAATTTGCGCAAAAATGCCGCCGCCGAACGTCCAGCGTCCCGGGCGGTCGCTTCGGCCTTCTGATCATTCAGCGGCCATTCACTGGTGCGTTTGAGGAACACCTCCCGTTCCGGAAAATCCAGCGTGACAAGATTTTCAGACAAAACATGAATCCCGATAATGTTGAGCTTCAGGTGGGAATCTTTGTCGGGCTTTGGTCCTGTCCCGAGATCGTCCAATTCCAGATCGCGATAAATTTCGCCGCCGAGCGCCCCCTCGGGGGCGCGCATCGCGCCGTCCGCGGTTGCCGGGTTGGTCCACTGCTGGAATAATTCCGGCAGCAACCAGCCGTCTCCGTCCGTTCCCGTGTCCACCAGCGAACCCGGGCCTTGAACGCCAACGAGATTATTGCTGATATAAAAGCATCCATCACCCACGTTCTTCAAAGGAAACGGCGCTCCCCAGCCGCCCTTCTCCGCGCGTTCGGCGTCAAGAAAACGCATGGTCTCCTTTTGAAAATTTAATTGGATGCAATAATTCCCCAGCACGTCCATTCCCAGGATTCCCCGAATCGGCTGGCCCGCCTCTTCCGAGTAGTGCCGGCAGTCATAGACGGCCACGACGTTCGTCGCGCTAATCAACAAAGTGTCCCCGAGGTAAAGCTTTGGCGCCCGATAAACGTTCGCGTGGTGTCCAACCCCGAAATTCCAAAGGGTCGCAGTGTTGAGACGTTTTCCCAGCAACGGCTCCAACGATGGGTCAAATACCGTTACTGGAAGACCCGTATCCACGATGAACGGCAACTTTTCACCATCCGCCAGTCCGACCGCGACAATGATCCAATTGCCGCGGCCGGCATCCGGGTTGAGCGATATGTCCGCCGGCAGGCTGGGCATGGTTTCCGCCGCGTAACAACACCGCAACGCCAAACCCAAAAGCAGGGTTGCGCCGTGTTTCGCAATTGTTTTCATAAAATCAACCCCCCCAGGCGACATTTATAGATTACAACATTATTGGATAAATGCCGATTGCCGATCGCCGTACCTCGTGGAATTTCTTGGAATGCCTCCTCTCCTCGGCCTTCTCCTCCAATGAAAAATTGGAGGCGGGGGAGACATCGCTTGTATCCAGCTTGCGATTCTCCATCTTCAATCCTCCATCCTCGCCGCCGACCGCCTTCCAAAGTCGCCATCTCCACCTACATCATTTTCAGCAACGTATCAGCCATGTCGCTCGGCGTGGGGGCCACGCCGATGCCGGCGTCCTTGAACGCGGCAATTTTAGCGGCGGCCGTTCCCTTGCCGCCGCTGACAATCGCGCCGGCATGGCCCATGCGGCGTCCGGGCGGCGCGGTGGCGCCGGCGATGAATCCGGCGACGGGTTTGCGGCAATTGTTCTTGATCCACGCGGCGGCTTCCTCCTCGGCGCTGCCGCCGATTTCGCCGATCATAATCATCGCGTGCGTGTCCGGGTCGTCGTTGAACAGTTTGATGACGTCCAGATGCGACATGCCGGGGACGGGGTCGCCGCCGATGCCCACGCAGGTGCTCTGGCCGACGCCGCGTGAAGTGAGTTGCCAGACCGCTTCGTAAGTGAGTGTGCCGCTGCGCGAGACCACGCCGACATTGCCTTTTTTGTGGATGTAACCGGGCGAGATGCCGATGCGGCATCCGCCGTGTGAATCTTTTCCGTCGCCGGGCGTGACGATGCCGGGGCAGTTCGGGCCGATCAACCGCGTGCGCGTGTTGCCGGTCATGGCGCGTTTCACCTGGAGCATGTCGCGCGCGGGAATGCCTTCGGTGATGCAGACGACCACTTCCAGCCCCGCGTCCACGCCCTCCAGGATGGCATCGGCGGCAAAGGGCGCGGGAACAAAAATGGCGCTGGCGGTGGCGCCGGTTTGTCTGGCGGCATCGGCCACCGTATCGAAAACAGGAACGCGCCTGCCGCCGTGCTCGAAGAATTGTCCACCCTTGCCTGGGGTGACGCCCGCGACGATTTGGGAGCCGTAATCAATTGACAGTTGCGCGTGTTTGGCGCCGAAGCTGCCGGTAATGCCCTGAATGAGGACTTTGGCGTCGGATTTGACGAGAATGGACATGGTTTAAATTATTGATGATTGAGCATTTACAATTGGGGATTTTTCAAAACGATTCACTTTCGTTTTGATGTCGGCGACCGGCGTGGCGGCAAAGGCGATTTTAGAAATCACAGCGAAGGGTTTAATTTAATCCCGGGAAAACTCAACTCTTTTCCGCCCGAAGTTTGGGAGACGAGGTGACGATGCGAAAGGGCGCAAAGACCCAACGCCCGCAAGCAAATGATCAAGCCATGTTGAAAATCTGACAATATCGTTTGACCTCTTGGGCGCAACGTCTCCGCCTTATGGAGGCGGGAGGAGGATGACGCGATAAAACTGTTGGGACGCGGCGCCTATTGGTTCGGAGACGCTCGTGATCGCCCCGGTGGCGGTGATTGGGGAGCCAATGTTAACCCAGGCGGGGTCGGCCAAATTGGATGCGGATTGGATCTGATAGGACACGTTCGCAAAGCTGCTCCATGTCAAGGTGACGGCGCCAGGCGTTGGGGCAACGGACTGAAAAACCGGCGCGGGAACGGGTCCCACAGCGATATCGTCCAACCCAAATGCGGCCGGGACACTGTTAAAATCAAATTCGAGCGTTGTGCTCGTGGTTGTGGCAGGAGCGACGAATTGCATGTTGGTCCAGCCGAAAGCGGGCAGGTTGGTTTGGGCATAGAGCGTCGAGCCGTTCCAGATCGCGGCAAACTCGTTGTTGGTGGTCACGCCCTGGCTGTCAGGAACGCAAGTCAGCCAAAAGGAAATCAAGTATGGTTGCTGAGGCGCGGTGGCCACGGTCTGCGAGAGGGAACCTACCGCCGGATACCCCTCCCAGGAAAACTCGCCGAGGTAGGCGCCATAAAGACCCGAATGCACAAATAGCTCGTCGGGTTCGTTAGTCAATGCGTCTTCTCCCGCCACGTCCAGGTCGTCGGCGGCCAAGGCAAAAACCAGGTCGGTGCTGCCCAGCAGGGTCCAATCGGTCAAATCACCGGTTTCAAAGCCGCCATTGCCAACATATAAGTCAAATTGCCGGTTCTCCGTCATACCGTCGGTGACGTCGGCAATCGAGACATTGCCGCTGAAGTTTCCAATCAAAAAGTTGGTCGCCGCCGCATTGAGGCTCACGGTGACGGTCTCGGCGCCGCCGGGGTTGAGGGTGCCGGCGTTGGTGGAGACGGTGAGCCAGGGGGCGGTGTTGGCCAGGCTCCAATTCAATTGCCCGGGGCCGATATTCGTCAGCGTATATGTTTGGGAAGTCACCGTGAACGGTCCGCCGCCAGGTCCGAAGGAAGTAAAACCAAGGGGCGGCGTGACGACCAAGTCATCCGTCGGCGGGGCCAGCAGCGCCTGCATAAGATTGCCGCCGATCATCGTGCCCCAACCCGTGCACAGGTCATAACCCGCCGTCGCGTAGTACTTGGTTGGACTGGAACTGTTCGTGTTGCTGCCGGTGGTAATGTCGTTAAAGCAGGCCAGGTAGTTGGTGCTTTTGCCAATGGCGTAAAGGGCCGGATTGGCAAAGCCGATGGGAGGCTGCCCATTGGCGGCGGCTTGCTGGTCCACCAGCGCCATGAAGCCGGCCCAGAGTGGGGTCGCCAGGCTGGTGCCCTCCTCCGCGAAGGGATACGAGTTTCCACCTCCGCCATCCCCAAAAAGAGTGTTGCCCCATTCGATGATTATGTTGTTCGCCACCAATGAGACGTCCGGAATATTGCGCATGGTGGTCGAGCCTTGGTTGGCTGTCATGCTGATGCCCTGTTGCCAGGATGGAATCGAATAAGCGGTGCTGACACCGCCACCCGTTGCTCCATAAGGTGTGTCCTGCGATGGATCGGCGGGCATCAACCAGGCGGTTTCCGATGCCCAGGCTCCTGCCGAGGTTGTCGTCAACGTTGTGCCACCCACAACCGTGATATAGGGATCGTCAGCCGGTTCGTCCACGGCTGATGGAAACGCTCCGCCATCGCCACTGGCCAAGAAAAAGCTCTGACCTTGCGCGGCAAATTGTTGGAAGATTTGCACCGTCGAAAGATTAATATCCATCCCGTAGGAGCAACTCAGTTGCTCGGCCAGATCATCCGTGGCCATGCGATTCAGCACATCGTTGATCTGGGCAGTCGTTGCCGCGTCTTGGACATAGTTTGTCTCAAACGGCGGCTCATCCAGCGGTGTGGGGCCTTCATAAACATAGACGGTGCTCAACCCCGGCGCCATGGATATCGCCATTTCAATGTCCCCCGTGACCTCGAAGGCATAATCAAGGTATCCCGGATCATCAAGGTAATCAACGTCATCGCTGCCGCTGGCGCCATCAATCAACTCCGGTTGCACGGTGACGTAGGGAGAGATGTTGTTATCATCTTCGTAGTCCTGAATGTCGTAGGGGTTGAAACCGAAAAGCTCAAAAAGCCCGACTGACTGGCCCGTGCCGTCCTGCGAAACGCCGGCGGCGTATGCATTGCGGTAATCATAACCCTCGAAGGGGCCGGTGTTGCCACCACCACCACCACCGCCGCCGCCCGAACCGCCCCCGCCCAAAGGCCGCACCATGGGCTGGGGAAACGCGCCCGACGGGTATAGATGCGGACGCGGCCTCACGTAATTGTCCAGACCGCTGATGGCGAGAACGGGCGTATTCAGGTCCACTGACGGTTCTCGATCCGGAGCGAAAAAAGTGCGCGCTTCAACCGGATGTTGATAAACCAGCAGGTGGATGTGAAAAGCCTTCTCAATATCGGCGACTGACCCGCTGACATCCAGCAACGTGCGGTTAGGATGAGTGCCTTTGACAATCAGGCCGTGCGACTTTGCGAAATCAATCACCGTCTGGTAGTCCTGCTGGCTGGGGCCGAAGGAAGAGGCAAACTGGTCGGGGGTCAAATAGTGATGAAAATCAGCGTTTCCCGGCTGATAAAGCTGTTGAAGCAGGTCGGCGAGTTTGTTGGTGTTCCGCAATGGCAAACCAATGGCAAGTTCCAGGCGTGCGCTGCCCGGAAGTCGTCCGATAGGGGTAAGGAATTTTGTCATTGGCGGCACATGGCCCTTGAGAACCTGTTGGGCCGCGCGGGCCGGCGATGAGGCAGCCAGCCAAAAGGCCCCGACTACTGCCGATGCGAGAAGGGAATTCCGTGTCAAAGCCGTCCAAGCCCAAAAGAGCCTTCGCAGCCGCATGAAAAAAAGGCTCCGGTGCATACCTCACAATAACAAACGCTTCGAGCCGGGTCAACTGGGTCCGTCGGCGGAAAAGGTAGGCCTTCGCGGGGCTTCGGCGCTACAAGTCAGTTTTCACATAAAGTAATGGGCGACCCTTTAATGTATCGCCGTTCCAAATCGGCAGAACGTCGGAATATTGGGTGCACTGGGTTGGCGGACGGCAGGCGGGTTTGGAAACCCGCGACACGGCAAACTGGGAAGTCTGCGCTACAGACACTGCGGCTGGTTGTCGCACTTGAGCCGGACGACGCCTCTGATAGAGGCCAACTCAAAAGCCCCGCCCTTTGGGTGGGGATTATTTACTCATTCCGGTGACAGTCTTCAACCTCAATTGCCCGCAGGCCGCGTCAATGTCGTGTCCCTTTTCACGGCGGAGGGTCGCGGTGACTTTTTGTTTTCGCAGCGCGGCCAGGAAATTTTCGCAAACCCTTTCAGAGGGCCGTTCCCAAGCCAGGCTTTCCACTTTGTTGTACGGAATCAAATTCACTTTGGCGAAAAGTTTTTTGGCGAGGGCGGCGAGCGGTTTGGCCTGCTCAATCGAATCGTTGACCCGGGCAATCAAAATGTATTCAAAGGTGATCATCCGCCCTTTTTTGTCCTGATACTCCCGGCAGGCGGCGAGGAGTTCGCGGAGCGGATATTTTTTGTTCACGGGCATGATTTTGTCGCGGACTTCGTCGGTGGCGCCGTGGAGAGAGAGCGCCAGGCGAAATTGCAGCGGTTCGTCCGCGAGCCGGCGGATTTGCGGCGCCAGGCCGCTGGTCGAGATGGTGATTTTTCGCGCGCCGATCGCGCCTCCCCAGGACGCATTCAAGATTTTCAGCGCCTTGAGGAGATTGTCATAATTGGCGAGCGGCTCGCCCATGCCCATGACGACGACATTGTCCACGAGACGGAGAGCCGTTTTTGAACGCTGAAGCCGTTCCACCGCGAGGACTTGCCCGACAATTTCGTCCGGGGACAAATTGCGCTTCCAGCCGTCCAAGCCGCTGGCGCAAAACTTGCAGCCGTAGGCGCAGCCGACCTGGGTGGAGATGCAGAGGGTATGACGGTCGCTGGCGTCGCCGTAAAGCGCGGGGTTGGCGGGAATCAGGACGCTTTCGACCAGTTGTCCGTCGGCGAGTTTCCACAGGAATTTTTGGGTGGTGTCGCGGGCGCCTTGCTTGCGAACCAACTCGAGATTGTGGAAGGAAAAAGTTTCGCGCAATTGATCGCGGAGATTTTTTGGAAGATTATTCATGGCATCCCAGTCGGCGGCGTGGCGGACGTAAAGCCAGTCGAGGAGCTGTTTGACGCGATAGGCGGGCTGGCCCCAATTTTTAAATTGAAGCTCCAGTTCCTCGCGCGTGAGGGATTTGATGTCTGTTGGCACGACCTAATTGTAAATCGGCAAAGAAAAACCGAAAGCAGAAAGGGCACTAACATTGACACCGCGCTTGAGCGCGGTGGAAAGCGGTGCTCGAACCGCCGAACCGTTTTCGACAGTTTCTTCGCCTCGTCGCGGGCCGCCGCGCCCGAAAGCCGCTAAAAACGGCTGGATTCCGTGGTCAGCGAGGCCCACCGTGCCAAAGCACGGTGTTAATAAGGGAATTCAAAAACTGATCAGCGCCCCCAATTTACGATTCACAATTCACGATTGACGACCGGCGATGGCAACGATGGCGAAGGAGATGATTGAATATTGCAGCGGGCCACCGACCCGCGGTCCGTAGGCGATGATTGCTGCGCCGACGACAACGGATGGTTGGAAATCAAAAAAAAATTGACTCGCGGAAAATTTGGATATGATGGACGGCTGTTTGAAAAATTTTGTCGAAATCAAAGCCGCGCCGCAAAACGGAATCAGGCCCAAGACCCGCGACGTGCGGTTGGACGCCTTACGCGGATTGTTTTTGCTGGTCATGGCCGGCGTCCACGTGCCCACGCCGGTATCGCGCCTGATGCAGGACCCGGTGGGCTACAACGGATCGGCGGAGGGTTTTATTTTTCTGAGCGCGTGCCTGGCTGGCATTGTTTATGGCCGGACGTATTGGCAGGCGGATTGGAAGGGGATGGCGCGCCGGATGTGGAAGCGGTCCCGGCAGATTTATTTCGTCCACGTGGGATTATTAATACCGATTGCCTTGATTGCCTGGTTGCTGGCGGCGCGGCTGCCGCCGTTGGCGAATCATTTCAGCGATTTTCTCATTCACCCCTGGGGCAGCCTGGCGCTGATTCCGTTGTTGCTTCATCAGCCGCCGCTGTTCGACATCCTGCCGCTTTACATCATTTTTCTGGCGGCATCGCCGTGGGTGATGGGGTTGGCACGCCGGCGGGGATGGGGATTGGTCGTGGCGCTCTCGGCCTTGCTCTGGCTGGCCGCACAATTGAGATTGGACGCGCGGCTGGAGGGCGATCCGGCGCGATTGCTGCCATTTCGCTGGGGCGCATTCGATCTTTGGGCCTGGCAATTTTTATGGGTTAGCGGCCTGGCATTGGGAGAAATTTCACTGCGGCGGCGGCTCGTCAAATCCAAATACCGCTGGGTGGCCATCCCCGCGGCGGCGCTGGTCGTGCTGGCATTTTTGACGCGGTGGGGTTTTTGGCCGCAAACCTGGTGGAACGCGGACATGTATCTTTGGATGGATAAATGGACGCTCGGCCCGCTGCGCCTGCTCAATGCCGCGGCGTGGGCGGTCCTGTTCATGGCCTGGAACCCGCAACCTCCCAAACTGCTGATGGCTCCGACGTCATTGTTGGGGCGGAATTCGCTGTCGGTTTTTGCCTTTCACCTGCCATTGGTAATCACCGCCACGGCTGTCGTCCAGGAATTGGCGCTGTCCGACCGTGTCCAAACGTGGGTGGGCATTTTGGTGATGGCGCTGCTGTTTCCGTGGGCGGCGGTTTGGGAATTTCAAAAACGGCGGCGAGCCAGGAGGGAAGCGGCGAAGGCTGCGTGGCCGGCCGTCAAACCGCCGTCGCCGACATCGCGAGCAGACGCGAAAACTGCGCCCGTGTCACGGGGGTGACGGACAGGCGCGAAATGCGGACCAAATCCATTCGGCGGAGAACTGAATCGGACTTGATCTGCGACAATGTGACCGGTTTGGCCAGCGGTTTTACGGAAGCCAAATTCACGGCGGACCAATCACCTTCTTTTGCGAGCGGGTCGGGGTAGGCCTCCTTTTCCACGCGTGCCAGGCCGACGACGGATTTTTCCGCGCCGCTATGGTAAAAGAAAACGAGGTCGCCCTTCTTCATCGCGCGCAAATTGTTTCTGGCGGCGAAATTCCGCACGCCGGTCCAGGCGGTCTGGCCATCCTTGACCAATTGCGACCATGAATAGGTGTCAGGTTCGGATTTGGCGAGCCAGTAGTTCATTTACGATTAGCGTTTGGCAATTTACGATGGCGCCATGAGTTTGGCCGAAAACCTGGATCTGATTCAACAGCGAATACGCGCGTCGTGCCGGCGCGCCGGGCGCGCGGAAGACTCGGTGCTGTTGCTGGCCGTTTCCAAGACGCATCCGGCGCAGACCGTCGAGACGATGGTGAAATGCGGACAGGTCCTTTTCGGCGAAAGCAAAATTCAGGAGGCCAGGGCGAAAATTCCGCTCTGTCCCGGCAAGGCGCGCTGGCATTTTATCGGGCATTTGCAATCGAACAAAGTCCGCGAAGCCGTCGAGCTGTTTGAAATGATTCAAAGTGTGGATAGTTTGGGGCTGGCCGGGGAAATTTCCAAACGGTGCGGGCAGGCGGCCAAGACGATGCCAATCCTGCTCGAAGTCAACGTGGCGGGGGAGGCGAGCAAATTCGGCTGCCAACCGGAGGCATTGCTGCGGGAGTTGAAGGAAATCGCCGCGCTGCCGCGGTTGGAAATCCAGGGATTGATGGCCGTGCCGCCCTACGCGGCGGACGCGGAAAAATCGCGTCCGTATTTTCGCCGCCTGCGCGAATTAAAGGACGAGTGCGGAAAAATTCTCGGCGCGGCGCTGCCGCATTTGAGCATGGGGATGAGCGGCGATTTTGAAGTGGCGATTGAGGAAGGCGCGACGATGGTGCGGGTGGGGACGGCGTTGTTTGGCGAGCGGCGGCGGGCAAATTCATTGACCCCGGGAGATACCTGAATCCGCGGGATCACCGCCCGTGGAGGTTGTGAGAATCGGCGCGAGGCGGGGTTGGCACGATCCTCTCATGGGGTGAACAAAATTTTGAAAATTGATTTTCATTTTTCTGGAAATTTTTTATCTTGGGATTGTGACCATTGATACGTTCAAACGTGAGATTGCGGCCGCCACCAAGGCGTATGACAAATATGTGGTCTGCGTGGACAAGACGCCGTCCGATTTCGAGGTGTCGCTGCAATCGCTCATGGTCAAGGCGATCAAGGCTTATGAGAACCGCGGAGCGGGAATGCGCCACGGCATCGCGCTGGACAAGCGGGTGACGATTATTTTGAGCGAGAGCGGGGAACCCTGCCCGATGTGCGGGATTTATTTCAATCTGCATTCACCTTACCAGAAGGATGCCCTGCCCAAAACGGTGAAACCGCTCACGGAGAAATCGCAGAAACCGGAAGAGAAGGGCGAAGGCTGAAAGCAGTGTCCCGACCGTTCCCCGCCTCTCAACTCAAATCCCCCCGACTTGTTTTCCTGCTCATTGCTCGCGGACTTCGTCGCCCACCCGGGCCTCGCCGCTGGTGAGGTCGGCCACAATGTCGGTGTTGCGCTGCGGGCCGGTGATTTGGACGTCACCGACTTTCAGGCCGGCCCGATAGAGAAAAAGGGTCTCGCCGATTTTTGGCATTTCGCCGACGGGAAAGCTCAATACCACAAAGCGTCCGACGGAATTGTAGGAGACCACTCTCGCGGCGGGGGAAATGGCGGGGGTGACCACGGGCTGGGGCGGCGTCGGCGCGGGGGTCTGGAAAGATTGATTTTGTCGGTGCGAGGCGCAACCGGCCAGCAGGCCGGCGCACAACAAAGTCAAAAAAGCGGACGATTTCATGGCCGCAGTAAAACCGTTTTGCGCCGCGTGGTCAAATTGAATTGACCGGGCCGGTGGGCGGATTAAGTTGGCGGCATGAATCATTCACCGGGTTTCTTGAAATTGACCACCGACGCCAAGACGCGAATTCGGGAAATCTCCATCGCCGAGGCCCGCGAACGGCTGGCGAAAAATCCCCGGGCGGTTTTGTTGGACGTTCGGGAGGACAACGAGTGGAACGCCGGGCACGCGGCGGAGGCGAGGCATCTGGGCAAGGGCATATTGGAACGGGACCTGGAGGCGACGTTTCCCGACGCCGGCACGGAAATCATCATGTATTGCGGTGGTGGATTTCGTTCGGCACTAACCTGTGACGCGGCGCAACGGATGGGATACGTCAATGTTTTTTCGCTGGCGGGCGGTTACAAGGCAATGGTGCAGGCTGATTGGCCGATGAAGCGTTGAGAGTGATTTTACTGACATTTCTTTTTCCCAACGCGCCGGGTTTAAACGAAATACCCGGAAAGCCATAACGCTTGATTTTTTGCCAACGCGGATTCTTTTTTAATCTGGCGCAGACCATGAGTGTGAGGAAATGAGGACAGATGTGCCGGGCGCGATGCCCGGACCTGCGACCGGGACGGTCGTGTTGACTCACGGAAATAAAATTGCAACGGGTGGGCGGCGACTTTAGTCTGGCCAAATGTCGCGACTTCCGTTTGAACTGCTGCTGGCGCTGCGTTATTTGCGGCCCAAACGGACGTTTGTCTCCATCATCACCTTGATTTCCGTCATCGGCGTCGCCCTGGGGGTGGCCGTGCTCATCATCGTCATCAGCGTGATGAGCGGATTCGACCACGATTTGCGCCAGAAAATCCTGGGCTTCAACTCCAACCTCAGGGTCATGCAGAACGGCGGGCCGATGTCCGGTTACGCGGCCGTGATGGCGGAAGTCGCCTCGAACAAAAATGTCCGCGGCGTCGCGCCCTACGTGCTCGGACAGGTTCTGGTGGAAACCGAGCCGGCAGACACCAACGTGCAGGAATCCTTCACCGCCGCGCCCTGGTTGCGCGGGGTGGACCCGGCCTTGGAAGGCTCCGTCAGCGTCCTGCCCCAACGCATCATTGAAGGCGAAACCAATTTGGCGGCGGCCCTGGCGGGACAAAGCGTCGTCGTCGGGGACGATTTCGCCAATATGATGAAGCTTTTCGTTGGCGACCGGATTGCCATCTATTCGCCGGCCGATGTGAAAAAGATGAGCGAACAGCGCGGCAAGGCCAACCAGGAAGCCGTCCTTCCCGACGATTACACCGTGACCGGAATTTTCGACATGGGCTATTATGACTACGACGAAAACGTCATCGTGACTTCGCTCGAAAACGCGCAGGACCTTTACAATCTGGGTGATGACGTTCACGGCCTGATGGTGATGCTCAACGATCCGTATCAGGCCGATGAAGTCAGCAAGGAATTGGAGAAAACGCTCGGGCCGGATTATTACATCACGACGTGGATGCAGGAGAATTCGGCGATTCTCGGCGCGCTGGTGGTGGAAAAGAATGTGATGTTTTATTTATTGTTTTTCATCGTGCTGGTTGCCGCGCTGTGCATTTTGAGCGCGCAAATCACCTTTGTCGTGCAGAAAACCCGCGAAATTGGAATGCTTAAGGCGCTCGGGGCGACGAATTTGCAAATCTCCGGGATTTTTCTGGGCCAAAGCGCCATCATCGGCGTGGTCGGCGTGCTGGCGGGATTGGGCCTGGGGATTCTGGCGCTGACTTATCGCAATGAGTTTCTGGAATTCATGCGCCGCACCACCGGCTGGCAGTTGTTTCCGGAATCCATTTACGGCTTCAGTAAGTTGCCGGCGGTTATTGATGCGCACGATATCGCGATCATCTGCGGGTTCTCTTTTGTGGTTTGCATTCTTGGCGGCGTGTTGCCGGCCATCCGCGCCGGACGGCTCAAACCGGTGGAGGCGTTGCGTTATGAATGATTTCCTTTCGGCTCGCGCGCTCGCCAAATCCTACGTCATCGGCAGGCGCACTCTCGAAGTGCTGCGGGACGTGAACCTAGAGGTGGCGCGCGGGGAATTCCTGGCGTTGCGCGGGGCATCCGGCGCGGGCAAGAGCACGCTGCTCCATTTGATTGGCGGACTGGATTCTCCCAACGCCGGCGAGATTTTCTTTGACGGCCAGGACGTCACCAAATTTTCCACCAGCGAACTGACCCATTTCCGCAACCGCCGCGTCGGGTTCGTTTTTCAGGCGTATCATCTGCTGCCGGAATTGACCGCGCTGGAAAACGTCTGTTTGCCGGCGCGCGTTGCCAGGATTTCCGCCGGCGTCTCCGGGGAACGCGCCGGCAATTTGCTGCAACGGGTGGGTCTGGGCGACCGCCTGGAACACAAGCCATCGGAGCTTTCGGGCGGCGAGCAGCAACGGGTGGCCATCGCCCGCGCCTTGATCAACCAGCCGGAGCTGCTTCTGGCCGATGAGCCGACTGGGAATCTCGATTCGCAGACCGGTGGCGATATTATTGAACTACTCAAAAGATTGCGTGTCGAAAGGCAAATGACGCTGGTCGTTGCCACCCACGACACTCATGTGGCGGCCCACGCGCAGCGGACCATCGAACTTGCCGATGGCCGTATCGCTTGAAAATGTTGCGACACGCGTTAAATTGCCTTTGCCATGCTTGAGGATCGAGACTATATGCGCCAGCCGGCCTACTACGAGCCGCGTGTTTCGGCCACCGTCGCGCTCTTGATTGTCAACGCAATAGCGTTTGTGGCGCTGCTCGTGGCATCCCATTCGCCCAGTCAAATTGACCTGGATGGAACCTTTCAGGGGACATACCTGGCTTTAAGCCTCGCCGGACTTGAAAGCGGCTATGTCTGGCAACTGCTGACGTTTCAATTCATGCACTTTAACTGGTTGCATATCCTTTTCAATTCGATCGTCATCTTCTTCTTTGGCCGGGCGGTTGAACAGGCGGTCGGCGCCAGGAAATTCCTGATGCTCTACTTTACCAGCGGCGTGGTCGGCGGCCTGTTTCAAATGCTCCTGGCGTTGGCCATTCCCACCTTCGACGGCGCGGTCGTGGGCGCATCGGCCGGGGCTGCGGGATTAGTCGGGGCATTTGCGGTGATGCACTGGGACGAGCGATTCACGCTGTTCATCTACTTTTTCCCGGTCAATCTTCGGGGGAAAACGCTTCTCTGGGGCAGCATCGCACTGGCGCTCATCAGCATGGCGTTTCCGAGCAACGTGGCCAATGCCGCCCACCTGGGAGGAATTCTTACCGGCGCCTGGTTGACGAGGTGGATTCTCCGCGGCGGGTTTTCCTGGCCGTCCTTACGCCGTGAACCGCGCGAATATGCCCCGGCGCGCCCGCGCAAGAAGCTTTGGGGCTCCTCATATCCGCCGGAGGAAGATTTGTCCGCCGACGATTTTCTGAAGAGCGAGGTGGACCCGATTCTCGATAAAATCTCCGCGCACGGCATCCAAAGCCTGACGACCCGCGAACGGGAGATTTTGGAAAAAGCGCGGTCGAAGATGGGCAAACGGTGAGGGGAAGAGGGAAGAGAAAGCAGAAAACTGAAAGCAGACGACAAGCGTTTTGGGCACGGTTTGGAAAAAAGGCCAAGCCGTCATGAAATGCCGGGCTATTTCCAATTATCCCTTACGGAATAAATTTTCTCAGCGCAGCGGGTTCGCCCCAAGCCTCACCCACGATCGCCGCAGGGAGATCAAAAGAATTTTGTCCCACACCTTTTTTACCTGGTGAGCGATTGTGATTGACTTGAATCTTGAAATGATTATATTCATCCGAAATCAATCAGCCATGCTGAACGGCAAAAACAAAGAACTGGCCCCACGGCGCCATGACCAGCTGCGCGAATTAATCCGCGGCAGCGGTGTCA
>DATJSQ010000095.1:0-7173 GCA_035503995.1 Verrucomicrobiia bacterium
CGGCGGCATTTCGTTGATGACCTCGTTTGTCGCCTGGAGTTATCTTCGGGAAAAGGATGGGGGCGTTCAGGGTGCGACGGCTCCGGCGGTGGAGAGAGATCCAAGGTGAGTTTTGAACTAATGCGGCGGGCGGTGCGCACACCCAGTTTCGCAACAGCCCGCCGCTTCTGTTCACACGAACAGAAATTGTCAATTCGGTCCCGCGTTCCCGCCGTCGGGTCCGTTGGGCGGACCTTGCCCATTGTCCGGCGGCCCCTGCCCGTTATCCGGCGGGCCTTGACCATTATCGCCGGAATTCGGGCCGCCGCCGGGCGGACCATGATGGCGGTGCGGACGAGGCCCCAGATATTCATCGGGCGTCAAATATCCGACGTGATTTTTGTCCAATGTCAGCAGTTCGGCGGGGGCATTGGCGATTTCATTTGAATCAATGACACCGTCGCCATTGACATCCAGCGCCTTCACAATTGGCGGCGTTGGCGGCCGCCAGGCGTTCGTGGGCGCATCCGGAGGCAGAGGCGGCAGGTATTCATCGGGGGTCAACTGTCCATCGTGGTTCTTGTCCAAGGTCAGTAATTCCGCGGACGCGTTGGCGATTTCATTGGAATCTATGATGCCGTCATGATTGGTGTCCAGCGCCAGAACCAGGGGCAGGGGCGGGGGGCGGTGTCCGCCGCCCGGTCCCGGTCCCGGTGGGCCAAACGGTGGCGGACCGTCCTGGGCGCAGACTGCCAGGGTGGAAACTCCGAGCGCCAGTAGCGCCAGGGTCATTTTGGTTGTTGTTTTCATTTGTGCTCTCTTTCGTATTTTTCAGGGTGTGAAATTCACTTTCATACGGGCACTTTACGCGAGTCAACCTTAAGAAACGGTGAAGGTGGAAAGATTTTTTAATTTTTTTTCCGGGATGTTTCGGGTTGCGGAGCGACACGGACAAATCTGCAGGCATGTTTTCTTCATCTCCGGTTAAGGTGACGCGTGCGAAAATTACCGCGACTGGCAAACGCGGTTTTATTCTGTTAAAACTCCGCCCGCCCAAAAATGAGAATACTGATTGTCGAAGACGAACCTGATTTGCTGCGGGGCCTTGCGAAGGCCTTGCGCGAGGAAGGCTACGCGGTGGACACTGCCGACGACGGCGAGGACGGCTCTTACAAGGCGGAGAATTACGATTACAACGCGGTGATTCTCGACGTGATGCTGCCGAAATTGGATGGCTGGGAAATTCTGGAGCGTCTCCGTAAAATCAAAAAGACCCCCGTGCTCATGCTCACCGCCCGGGACCAATCGCGGGACCGCGTGCGCGGCCTGGATACCGGCGCGGATGATTATGTTGTCAAACCGTTCGATTTGTCCGAACTGCTGGCGCGGTTGCGCGCCCTCATCCGGCGCAGCCAGAACCAGGCGACGAATGTCATCGAAATCGGCGAGGTGAAAATTGACACGGCGGCCCGGAACATTCTCCGAGCGGAAAAGGCGGTGGAACTCACCGCGCGCGAGTATTCGCTGGTGGAATTTCTCGCGCGGCATCGCGGCGAGGTTGTCACCCGCACACAGCTTTACGAGCATCTCTTTGACGAGAACGACGACACCTTTTCCAATCTTCTGGATGTTCATGTTTCCAACGTCCGCAAAAAATTGGGCGCCGAATTCATCGTCACCCGCCGCGGCCACGGGTATTGCATCGAATGAAGATATTCAAATCCATCCGATGGCGGCTGCAACTTTGGTATGGTCTGGTGCTGCTGGGGGTGCTGGCGGGATTTGGAATTACCGCCTATCAACTGCAATGGGGCCGACAGATGCGGCGTGTGGACGATGAATTGCACCGGCGATTTGCCGTGGTCGCCGAAGCGACGCATCCCCATCCACCGGGTCCGAATGGACGTGGAATGCCGATGGATGCGTTTCCGGGGCCGCCGCGGGATGATTTCGGCGGACAAGGACAACGCGATGAATTTCATCCACCTCTGGAGGCTGCCGAACTGTTTGATACCAATGATCCAGACGGGTTTTATTTTGTCGTCATGGCGCGTGATGACAAAGAGATCGCGCGTGGGGGAAATGTTCCTGCAAGATATATGACTGATCTTCCCGATGCGGTGCACATCAATCGGCCACCTGACGAACTGAAAAATTCCAATCCACCGCCGGTGTTTACGCAGAACGAATTTCGGCAAATGGCTGACACGACCCCAGCCGGCGAGACAATCGTCGTGGGCTGCTCAATCGCTCCGGAACTAAAAGAGCTGCATCACACCGCGTGGGAATTGGCAGGCATCGGCGGGATTATTTTGTTTTGCGGGCTGGCGGGCGGCTGGTGGATTTCATCGCGGGCCATCAAGCCCGTGGAGAATATCAACGCCGCAGCCTTGAAAATTTCCGCAGGCGATTTGTCCCAGCGCATCAACGTGGCTGAAACGGAAAGCGAATTGGGCCAGCTTGCGGCGACGCTGAATGCGACCTTTGCGCGATTGCAGGCCGCCTTCGAGTT
The DNA here is from genome assembly GCA_035503995.1 of Verrucomicrobiia bacterium. Taxonomy (GTDB): domain Bacteria; phylum Verrucomicrobiota; class Verrucomicrobiia; order Limisphaerales; family UBA11358; genus UBA11358. The sequence goes on from DATJSQ010000095.1 coordinate 2,492, forward strand.
GCAGAAACAATTTGCGTCCGACGCCGCCCACGAACTGCGCACGCCGGTCTCGGTGATCCTGACCCAGACGCAAACGGCGCTGAAACGCCCGCGCGAGGCCGCGGACTACCAGGAAACCATCGAGGCCTGCCAGCGGGCGGCGCAGCGGATGAAAAAAATGATCAGTACGTTGCTGGAACTGGCGCGGCTGGACGCCGGGCAGGAGCAGATGCAACGGTTGCCTTTTGATTTTTCGCAGACGGTACGCGAGGGCATCGAGGCGATTCAGCCGCTTGCGGCTGAGAAACATGTGCAGGTCGTCTCCGAACTCGCGCAGGTCCGGATTGTGGGCGACACGGGGCGGTTGGGGCAGGTGGTTTCCAATCTGTTGACCAATGCCATCCAATACAACCATGAAGGCGGGGAAGTGCGCGTGAAATTGGAACGGCGGGACGGCTTTGCGGTTTTGACCGTGAGCGACAATGGCCTCGGGATTGCCTCGGAAGATTTGCCCCATATTTTTGAGAGATTCTATCGCGGCGACAGATCGCGCTCGGGGATGAACGCCGGGCTGGGACTGGCGATTTGCCAGGCGATTGTAGTTTCGCACGGCGGTTCGATTGAAGCCGCCGGCGCAGAAGGCAGCGGGGCGATTTTTACGGTGAGGTTGCCGTGTTAGGGTAGGGTGCCCGAACAAGTCAGTTAAAATGGCCTCACGCAAAGGCCGCAAAAGCTCGCAAAGAAAAGGGGACGAGGTTTCTGCTTTCAGCGTTTTCTTTTCGGCCTTTGTGACCTTTGCGTGAGATTGAATTGCATCGTTCCAGCGCCGGTCACCTTAAAAACATTTCGGCGGCGGCGTCGGCGAAGCGCAGACCCTCGCGGGTGAGACGGAAATTGTCCGATGAAATCCGTCCCCAGCCGCGCGCGCTCAATTCGTTCATTTCGGAATTCCAATTTTCGCGCAGATCGAAGTCCGTGGCCCGCCTGAATTCCTCGAACGGCCAGCCGGCGACCATCCGCAGCCCGAACGCAGCGGTTTCGCCCGCACGCTTCAATGGCGGGAGTGTTTCGCCTGATTCAATGGCGCGCTTTCCACTTTCGAGTTGTTCGCAATAGAGTTGCGTGTTTGACCAGTTCTTTGTCCGCACGCCCCGGACATAACCCGTCGCGCTGGGACCCAGCCCATAAAACGAGCCGCCACGCCAGTAATTGACATTGTGGCGGCAGGCGAAGGATGGAATCTCTCCGGTAGTATCGGTTGGCGTCCGCTTGTGGGAAAGTGTGGGTTCACGGGGGTCCTCCACCCCCTTACGCCGCGCATCGTGACCCTGAACCCGGAACTTTCGTGAGCCGAACGAGTTCGGCTTCCCTCTCCCCTCAACGGGGAGAGAGACTGAGGGTGAGGGGTGAGAATGGCAGTCGCCCGACGATTTTGTCCTCGGCGGTTCATGGAGAGCCGGCTGGCAACCGTCCCGCGCGAAATTCGCCACTTCATATTGGCGCAGTCCCGCCGCGCCCGCATGCGAGACCAGTTCTTCATACATGTCGCATCCGAGGTCTTCGTCCACGTCGAATTCGCCTGCCTTCAACTGGTGAAAGAGCGGCGTGTCGTCCTCGTAGATGACTTCGTAACTGGACAAATGCTCGCTTTGCATCGCCAACGCTTCACGCAACGTCTCGCGCCAGATTTCCATCGTCTGCCGCGGAATGGCAAACATTAAATCGAGATTGAGATTGTCAAAGTTGGCCCGGCGCAAAATATCGAACGATTTGAAGACCTGTTCGCGCGAATGGATCCGGCCCAGGCGCTCCAGCAGCGCTTCGTCCAGGGACTGCACACCCATCGAAATCCGGTTGACGCCGAAGTCGCGGAGCAATTTCGCCTTGTCCAGTGAAACCGTTGCCGGATTGCATTCCACCGAGAATTCCGGCGCGCCCAAGAGGCCCAGTTTTTCCATTGCGCGCAAAATGGTCTCCCATTGGCGGAGGTTCAGGAGCGACGGCGTGCCGCCGCCGAAAAAAATGGTTTCCGGTTTCAAATCGCCGGCGACCATTTCCATTTCGCGGACCAGCGCTGCGACGTAGCGGTTGATTATTTCACCCGAAGAAGCTTCCGAATAAAACGCGCAATACGCGCATTTTTGCGCGCAGAACGGCACATGCACGTACAGACTGGATATTTTCTCCGGCATGGAAACAGAATAGCCTGGTTGATGGCGGGCGGCGAACCAAAAGCGCCGTGGTCATGTGAGCCGGGGTGAGCTGGCTCTGACTGGCAATCGGCAATCGTATTTGTGGCAAAATTCCTTCGTCGTTCCACCACGTCGGCTTCAAATTACTTCAACGAATTTCCTAACGCCCGTCTTTTCCGAGCGCTTGCGTTGAGTCCCGTCGAGGATTTTTTTCCGCAACCGCAAATTCTTTGGCGTCGCTTCAACGTATTCGTCCACGTCAATGTATTCGAGGGCGCGTTCCAGGCTCAATAGCATCGGGGGCGAAAGTTGGATGCCTTTGCCTTCGCCTTGCGAGCGCATGTTCGTGAGCCGCTTTTCCTTTACCGGATTCACCGGAATATCGTTCTCACGCGCGTTCTCGCCGACAATCATGCCGATATAAACTTCGTCGCCGGGGACGACCAGCAGGCGCCCGCGTTCCTGGACCATGTTCAAGGCGTAACTGGTGGCCTCGCCAGCGTCCATGCTCACCAGCGAACCGTTTTTGCGCGCGGCAATTTCCCCGCGATCCGCGCCGTATTCGTGGAACAAATGGCTCATCACGCCCATCCCCTTGGTTTGGTTCACCAGATCGGTCTCGAAACCAATCAGGCCGCGCATTGGAATCAGCGCCTCGATCGACACCTGCGTACCGTGATGGTTCATGTTGGTGATTTCGGCTTTGCGGAAGGCGAGGTTTTCCATGATGGCGCCCATATTTTCCTGGGGAATTTCCACAAACAATTTTTCAATTGGCTCCAGCAAATCGCCGTTGGCTCCCTTTTTCCAAAGGACTTCGGGACGGCTGACCAGGACTTCGTAGCCTTCGCGCCGCATTTGTTCGACGAGAATGGCGATTTGCATTTCGCCGCGGCCGCTCACCGCAAAAATTTTCGGGTCGTTGGTTTGCGCCACACGCAGGGCGACGTTTGTGCGGATTTCCCGTTGCAGCCGCTCCCAGATATGGCGGGCCGTGACCAACTTGCCGTCCTTTCCGGCCAGCGGCCCGTCGTTGACGGCGAATTCCATTTGGATGGTCGGGGGGTCAATCGGAATGTAAGGCAACCCTCCCCGTTCGACCTTGTCCGCGATTGTCTCGCCGATGAAGACTTCCTCGAAACCGGTGACGCCGACAATGTCACCGGCATGGGCTTCCTGAATTTCGATGCGCTTAAGCCCTTCAAAGTGATAGATCATGGTGATTTTGCCATTGGTGATCCGGCCGTGGCCGTGCAAACAAACCGCGGGTTCGGCGACCTTGATTTTACCGGCCATGATTTTGCCGAAGGCGATGCGCCCGAGATAATCCGAATAATCCAGGTTGGCAACGAGAAGCTGAAATCCGTCGCCGGCCTTCGCGCGCGGCGCGGGAATGTATTTCACGATGGCGTCAAACAGCGGTTCCATGGTTCCGCTGGCATGGCTCATGTCCAATTTGGCATAGCCGGCCTTTGCCGAGCAAAAAACGAACGGAAAATCCAATTGCTCATCGGTCGCGTTCAGTGAAATGAACAATTCAAAAACTTCGTCCAGAACTTTCTTGGGATTGGCGTTGTCGCGGTCAATTTTATTGATGACGACGATTGGTTTGGCGCCGGCCTCGAGCGCCTTGCGCAGGACAAAGCGGGTCTGGGCCTGCGGTCCTTCGGCGGCATCCACCACCAGTAGCACGCCATCAATCATATTCATGATGCGCTCGACTTCGCCGCCGAAATCCGCGTGGCCTGGGGTGTCCACGATATTGATATGATAATCCTTGTATTTGAACGCGGCATTTTTGGCGCGAATGGTGATGCCCTTTTCGCGTTCCAAGTCCATCGAGTCCATGATGCGTTCCTCAGTGGCCTTGGCTTCGTTGGCGCGGAAGGTGCCCGACTGCTTGAGCAGGCAATCCACCAGGGTGGTTTTGCCGTGGTCAACGTGCGCGATGATGGCGATATTTCGAATATGCTTCATTTTTTAAATTGTTCGCTCCGGGTGTTAAATTTTGCCGCAAATTGAATGTTCCGTGAGGATTTCCTCCAAGTCAAAAAATTCAACGTTCAAAACTCTCAGAACGAATCGGATAGTATGCCTTAAGGAAGGATAACGTCAAATCCGATTTCCTTGATTTTTGCGTGGCCGCCGCCGGCCGAGGCGTTCGCAGATCGAGCCGCCGCCGCATTGCATCAGAACTCCGTGGCCGGCTAATCCGATGTTGTTTTGCGATCCAACTCACCGCTGGGACATCATTAGCTTCAATTCGCGAAATTCGCGGATGAAAATCAAAACAATTCGCGTTCAACCGGCGCGGGTCGAATCAAATCCGGGCCTTCATTGCGGACGTTATTTACAGCGCGACTGACCGGGTACGATTCCAACGGCGTGTCGTCAGGAGAATTCAACACGGTCTCCAGGGCGTCGCCAAGCCATTCATCGAGATGCTCCTCACGAACTATGAACGGCATGCGGGTGTGGACGGGTTTGACGCCGGCATTGGCGGCCGTGGTC
>DATJSQ010000096.1:0-5467 GCA_035503995.1 Verrucomicrobiia bacterium
CGCCAGCAAAATGCCGAAACGCGCGGGTGTAAACCAGTTGAAGGCGCGGCCTGTTTCGTTCATCAATTCGCCGCCATTCTATTCCTGAAGCGAAACCGGCGGCAAGTATTCACCGATCTGTGTGCGTTTCCACCAGGCGCCCGTCGTGCGCCGCTCGGCGTAATCGGTGAAATGATAATCATAAAGCTCGGCGCGAAGGTATCGCGGAGGCTTGTCGGGAAAGGGGTTCTTTTCCATCAACGCCAGCACCTGCGGCGAGCCTTGCAGCAAGCGCAGGCAGAAATTACCGAACCAGGGATTTTGTTGGTAATCTCCCAAAGCGGCGAACCACATCTGCCAGTCCAAACGGGGTTGATACGGCGCGACGAACGCCGGGGGCTTTTTTACATCACCGGGTTTGTATTTGAACTCGTATGACAACCAGTTTGTGCCATCGTTGCTGCCTTCAACGATGATTTCATGGCGTTCAGTGGTCATCACCGCGAATAGACCATAATTATTGATGGTGCGAAACGGCGCGATCCATTCGCCGACGGCGGCCACGGGATAAAGCAAAATCGTATTCACCCCGAAAATCGCCACGATTTGAAAAAGGGAGATGGCGATGTAAAGGACCCCAAATGAAATGATTGCGGCGCGGGGCCATCTGATTTTCCTGGAGCCGTGGGGCGTTGAAAGGGTGGGGCGCATACGAACTTTGTCCGGCAAAAACTTTCCGAAAACAAAGTCGTCAAGGAGCAGAAGGCAAAGTGCGAGGGTGAGCCAGTTGAAGAAGCAATAATTGCCGGTGAGCGCAATCAGGATTTGGAGCAGCGCGATGGCGCCGCCGCCAATGAACCGAAGGCGCCGCGGCGCGAAAATCAGAAACGGCGCGCCCAGCTCAATGACGAACATGACCGCACAGGACAATTTCAGGAACCATAAAGGCGATTGGCTGGCGAACCAGGCAATCCACGTTGGCAGCGGTTGCGTCCAATAATGATAAGTGAGCGCGGTCAAATGGCGCCAGGCGGGATCGCCGCTGGCCAGTTTCACGCAACCGGACGAGAACATGAGTTTGAACAACAGCAATCGCAGCAGCCAGAGAACGATTTTTGAGGGCGGGGCTTCTTCGCGGGACAATTTCGGCAGCAATTTCAGCGGCGCAAAAAAAATGGAGACGAACCCCGCTTCCAGAAGCAAATTGTCCCATTGATAGTCCAGAAAAACGCCGCTGACGGACATTAGTGAAAGATACAAAATCCAAAGCAGGGCCAGGCACGGCGCGGGGGCGATTCCAAGAATCAAGACTGCTGCCAAAACGGTTCCGGCGACGCACTGGAATTGCAGAAACCCGTCGGACGAGCCGAACCAGCAGAATGTTGGCAACTGCCGGAACCGGTCCATGCCGATGCCCTGCGCATCACATTGTTGAGCGGCCGCCGACATCAACTGTCGCGCCGGGAGAATGCCGTCGTGGCCGATCAGTCCGTTGATTTGCAGCCATAGAGAGAGGAAAGCGATGAGATAAATCACTCCCATGGCGCGCAAAAAAATCCAGCGCGTCCAAAAATAATTCGCCTGCTCGACGTGACGTCCCCAGAGAAATCGGGTGATTCGCGAAAAGGCCATTCGGTGTCCGGCAACGAATTCGTAAGCGTGGCCGGTGATTTTGGCAAATCGTGGGGAGGTTTGGTAACGACGCAGCGGCCAGCGCCATTTTGGATTCTTCGCCAGGGCGCGAAAGACAGCTTCGGCTCCGGCATAAACGTCGCCTTCAGGTTCGATGAGTTGGACGGATTTTTCAAGGGCTTCGCGCGGGATTTCTGGAAAACGGGTGGCAATCGCCTGCTCTTGCGACGGCACATAATCCATGGCCTCACCGGTGATTTGGCGCCAACGGCGGATCCACATGGAGCAGAAATTACAGTCGCCGTCGAAAACCATCAGCGGCTTTGGCGGGGGCGATGCGACGCGCGGCCTTTGTGGCATGGCACGACGTTAAACCAATAGCGGCCTGGAATGCAATGGAGACCGCAAGTCAGGGATTGGTCAAGAGCTTGAAGGCGTGAACCCAATCGTTGCGCAGGAAACCCGGGATACACCAAAGCATGCACAGCGGCTCGATGGCGCGGGCGGCCGCGGCTTTGCCCATGTCGGCGACTTCCCATCCGAATTGATCCAGAATTCCAGTCGCGATTTTTTTCGCGGTGTCATCATTACCGCAAATGAACATCGTCGGCTTGCCGGCTTTGAATTGGGGATTGACCATGCAGGCAGCGCCCACGGAATTGAACGCCTTCACGAATCGCGCCTCGGGGAATTCGCGTTGCAACCGCTCCATAAGCGAATCGTCGTGCGTGGTGAAGAATTTCAGCACGCCGTTGGCGGGCGGGGCGTCGGCAATGGGATTGGTCGCGTCAATGACCGGCTTGCGCGCGAGATTGGCCGTGCCCGCGGCCCGCAGGGCGTCCATCGCCGCCGTGCCTTTGACGGCGAGAACGATCAGGTCGCCAAAGTTCGCGGTGTCCGAAAAACCGCCGATTTGTCCTTTGGGATTTTGCCCGGCCCATTCCGCCAATTTTTCCGGCGCGCGCGTGCCCAGCTTCACCTCATGGCCGTGCCGGAGAAAACCGCCGGCCAGCGTTTTGGCCACGTCGCCCGAACCGAGAATGCCTACTTTCATAATTGCTCCTTTGTTGGCTAATCCACTAAGGCATACGGAAACCCGTGTCAAGAGCGACCTGCAATGGCGTACCCTTCGGGTACATCTCATTCTTTGCAGGCGAGGGGCAGAATATTTCGCCCCTAACGGAGCTCCGGAATTCAATTTTTTTGGCTCCTACAAATATGTCGCGCCGACGGCGCTCGTTTTTATCAACCAACAAACGTTTGGTTGCAAGCCCCGCCAGGGGCGAAATCCATGTAGAAAACACCGCAAAACGATTACAGCCCCGTTAGGGGCGACATATTCCGATCAGATAATATAGGAGATTGGCACGATTCCCGTGCTTTTAGGGGATGAGCACCGCCGCGCCGTGGATTTTTCCGGCGCGCAATCGGTCGAGCGCTTCGTTGGCCTGCTCCAGCGGAAAAATTTCAACCGTGGTGCGAACGGGCACGCGGGGGGCGATTTTGAAAAACTCGTCGCCGTCGCGCCGCGTCAGGTTGGCCACCGAGCAAATGGCGCGCTCTCCCCACAGCCATTCGTAGGGAAACGACGGCACGTCGCTGCTGTGGATACCGCCGCAAACCACCGTGCCGCCTTTTTCCAACGCCTTGAGGGCCAGCGGCACCAGGCCGCCGACCGGGGCGAATATAATCGCGGCGTCCAGTTTCTTCGGCGGGAGTGTTTCCGAATCGCCCGCCCAGGCCGCGCCGAGCGATTTGGCGAATTTCTGCGCCCTCAAATCGCCGCGCCGCGTGAACGCGTAAACTTCGCGCCCTTGGAATCTGGCCACTTGCGCAATGATATGCGCCGCCGCGCCGAAACCGTAAATGCCCAGGCGCCGGGCATCGCCGCATTTCGTCAATGAGCGAAACCCAATCAACCCGGCGCAGAGCAGGGGAGCGGCCTCGACGTCGGAATAAATTTTTGGAATGTGAAAGCAAAAGCGCTCGTCGGCCACGGTGAACTCGGCATAGCCGCCGTTGCGGGTGTAGCCGGTGAATTGCGCGAGATTGCAGAGGTTTTCGCGTCCGCTCCGGCAAAATTTGCACTTGCCGCAGGTCCAACCGAGCCAGGGCACGCCCACGCGCGCACCGATCTTAAAACGCCGCGCATTTTTTCCCCGGGCGGCCACGATGCCGACGATTTCATGTCCGGGCACGAGCGGCAGTTTTGAATTTGGCAACTCGCCGTCCACCACATGCAAATCCGTCCGGCAAACGGCGCAGGCGCGAATTTGAATCAAAACTTCATGCGCACGGGGCCGCGGCGTCGGCCAGTCCAGCTCTCGCAGCGGGGTCCGGGGTTTGTCAAGGATCATCGCTCGCATGGAATCATTGAAGCGCAGAAACCGGCGGGGTCAAATTTGTTTTTTAATAAACCGCGGATTTCGCAGACGGACGCAGATTTTTTACGGCAAGGTTCGTGGAGGGCGGCGGCAAGCACGGCGCGACGCCGCTTTGGGGATGGCGACGTAAGTTTTGGCGAGGCTCTGAAATGCGGAAACGGATCGCAATCTCGAAAGCGGTGTCAGCCCTATTCCCCGCCAGCCACCGCACTCCAAGACGCAAAGCGACAATCGGATGCATTCTCAATTTCGCTTGTCGTCGTGGAGTGCGGCGGCAAGCGCAGCGCGACGCCGCTTTGTTTTTGTGGAAATTTTTCGCCAGGCGCATAAACTGCCGTCCAATGAACAATCAATTCCGGACCGAATCCGATTCCATGGGACCCATGCAAGTGCCGACGGACGCCTATTACGGCGCGCAAACGGCGCGCGCGGTTGACAATTTCCCAATCAGCAATCTGCGCTTTCCGCGGCAATTCATCCGCGCGATCGCATTGATAAAAAAGCACGCGGCGGCCGCCAATCTCTCGCTCGACTTGCTTCCCCAATCCATTTCTGATGCCATCCAAACGGCCGCGCAGGAGGTGATTGACGGAAAACTGGACTCGCAATTCGTCGTGGACATTTTTCAGACCGGATCGGGCACTTCCACCAACATGAATGTCAATGAGGTGATTGCCAACCGCGCCTGCGAGCTTTCCGGGGGCAAACGGGGCGATAAATCGGTCCACCCCAATGACCACGTCAATCGCGGCCAGTCTTCCAACGATGTGATTCCCACGGCCATCCATTTGGCTGCGCTGGACGGCATCGTTCACCACCTGATTCCCGCATTGGAAGAATTACATGGGGCGCTCGCCCAAAGGGCGAAGGACTTTGACGCCGTTTTGAAGATTGGCCGGACACACTTGCAGGACGCGACTCCGATCCGGCTGGGTCAGGAATTCGGCGGCTATGCCAGTCAGATTGAGCATGGCATTGGTCGGCTGAAAGCGCTGGAAAAAAATCTCGGCGAATTACCGCTCGGCGGCACGGCGGTCGGCACCGGCATCAACACGCACCTGGAATTTCCGCGCCGGACGATTGAAGGCATTGCGCGCGAGGAAAAATTGAACTTGCGCGAATCGGCCAATCACTTCGAGGCGCAAGGCGCGATTGACGCGCTGGTGGAGGCGAGCGGCGCGCTCAAGACGGTGGCGGTGAGCCTGATTAAGATCGCGAACGACATTCGCTGGCTCGGCTCCGGGCCGCGCTGCGGCTTGGGCGAGATCAAACTACCGGCCACCCAACCCGGTTCCTCCATCATGCCGGGCAAGGTCAATCCGGTCATGTGCGAAATGGTGATTCAAGTCGGCGCCCAAGTCATCGGCAACGACGCGGCGGTGACCTTTGCCGGCACGTTCGGGAGCTTCGAGTTGAATACCATGCTGCCGTTGGCGGCGCATAATCTGCTCCAGGCGATTGATTTGATGACG
>DATJSQ010000097.1:0-13792 GCA_035503995.1 Verrucomicrobiia bacterium
GCGCTCGTCACGGTCAACGTCGCGGAGGCAAAATTCGTGCCGTATGCGTTCGCCGCCATGATCGCATAGATATTGCCGTTGTCGCTTAACGGCGGCGCGGTGACGGTGTACATGCTATTGGTGGCGCCTTCAATGCTATTCGTGGCCGTCCCAACAACAACGTACCACTGCAGGCTTGTCGCAGGGGTTCCGGCAAGACTTGCTGTAAATGTGACGCTGTTGCCCGAAGCGACTGCCGCAGTGGCGGGTGTTACCGATACCAGCGGCGCGGTGTCCAGGCTGGCATACAGACTCTGAAGTTGCGATACGCTCAGGGCATAATTGTAAATGGCCACCTGGGCGAGGTTGCCCTCGAAGTTGCGGCTACCCGCGTAATCAGGAGCTTGCGCGATATTCAAGTCATCAAGGCTGCCTCCAGGCGGCGAGGACTCCGACTCGGTATCTATGAGGTTGTTGTCCACATAGAGATATTCGTGCGAGCCGTCGTAGATACCGACCAACTGATGCCACGCCTGGCTCGTGATGCCAAAGCTGCCATTGTAGGCGTCCGGGCCTGAATCGTCCCACCGTGGCTGGTTGCCCGTGCCATTCACCACGAAACGGTAGCTTTGGTCGGAGTGCCCCAGCGAACATCCGAAATTTGGTTCGCCGCCGGCCGGAACTTCCACCCATTCCACCGCCGTCATCGGCCCGGTGATGTTCAGGTTCCAGTTTGCCCCTCCGCTGGGTATGTCAACGTAGCCGCTGCTGCCGTTGAAATACGCCGACGTGTTCGTCCCGACGCCGTTCGCATAAGGAAGACCCGGCTCGCCCAGTTGATACGATCCCTCGTAAGTTCCGTTATTGGTGCCTGCGTAGTCAAAGGCAACCGTCCCGTTCGTCTCATTCAACGGCCAGTAGGCCACCGGATGCAGAGCCAATAGTTCCGCAACGTAGGGTGACGGCGTCGCGGGGGTAAAGACATTGATCGTCACCGGAGCGCTGGTCGCCGCGCCCACAAAGTTCGTGACGACACAATAGTAGGCTTCCGTATTTGTTGTCACAATTGTTAGATTGGCGCTAGTCGCCCCGGCAACCGCTTGTGTTGTTCCGGACACAATGCCATACCACTGATAGGCAAGCGGCGCCGTGCTGCCCTCGTCAACAGTGACAGAAAGGGGCATCCTGGCCGCATGATTGGTTGGAACATTGACGAGGCCGGACGGGGTCTCGTATTGGATAACGGGCGGAAGAGGCGCAATCGCCACGGGGTCCGCCGTGTTACCCAGGAAATGGATGCCAAAACTCGGCCCAGTCGCCGGGACAAGCTCGAAGCCGTTGAATGGCGAACGGTACGTGGTGCCGTCCGCTTCAGGTTCAATCGTGATTGCGCCGTTAACGGGCGAAACGTTGGGAATTTCAAGGTAATCTCCGAAACTCGAGGCGGATACAGTATTATAACTAAAGGTGCCAATGTCATTCGTGGCTTGGGGTGTTCCTTCGACGAAACCCGTCCCGGCAAAATTGGTGCCGCCAACGGCCACGTCCTGCTCGTTCCAATACGAGGGAGTAAGCGCGCCAAGCACGGGCATATAATAAATCGTCCCGTTCACGGTATAATCTGGCAAACCATCGGTGCCATCAGATGGCCTGGACGTGTCCGAGAAATCATAAATATAAACATTATAGGTGGTGGAATTGTCGAGTCCGCCGATGGTGGCAATGGCCGGCGAACCGCCGTAATTGCCCGCATCCAAAAGCCCATTCATCAATGACGTATTTCCGCCATTCCCGTTTGTGCCGCCGTCGCTGGACCACCCGTTATGCACCTGGCCGCCGCTAAGGGTCAGGGTGGCCAAAGCCTGGCTCGGCCCGCCGCCTGAGAAAATGTTTATCGTGCTCCCGAGCGGATAGGTCTCGTTGGCAATATTGTTCCAATTGGCAATCGGCACAAGTCCCGCCGTGCCCGCGCTTCGGACGGTAATGGACGCCGTAGTCGTTGCAGGTTCGGTGCCCCCAGCGTTGCTGGCGATATACTCGTAATTTGTGCTGTCAAGCAGCGTTAAATCGCTGATGGATAGTGTGGGTGTCGTAGCCCCGGAAACCACGGAACCATTAACATCCGTTCCGTTGGCCAGCGGCACATAAATGCCGTTGCTCTCCACCAGCCAGGTATTGGTCAGCGGCGCGATGCCACTCACCTCAACCGAAATGGTTGCGGTTTGGCCTACAAACCACGTCTGGGTTGCCGGCGTCGGCTCCTGGGTAATGATTGGCAGCACAGCGCCGGTGGCGGCGCTGACGGCCATGATAAAGGTCGTGGAATTGCCAGCGGGTGCCGTGTCATATTGCACTTCGATATTCGTAACAGCGCTGCCTGCGTCACTCAGCACGAAATAGGTTTCAAAGAGGAAAGGAAGCCCCTGATTGCCAATCGAATTTAAACTGCGGCTGTTCATATCGACGCGGCCATTGGACTCCCATGCGATGGCATTGGGGAGGCTCTGGTTGAACCAGTCGTATCCGAAGAACAAATTCGTTTCGTTGACGCCGTCCGCATGTTGGATGATGCAGATGTTGGTCATGACGTTGCCCCCGCCGATATTGCCGCCCGCCGTCAGAAACGCCAGGGCAGTGTAAGCCCCCGGAGTTGCCGGTGTGATATTGGCCGACAAATGGTCCGCGTCAATAAGGGTGGCGTCGTTGGTTGAGTAATTACCCATCTGATAGGTATGGCTGGGCTGGCTGAAACTGGTAAACGTCGAGCCGGAGGGAGGCAACCCATAACTTGAATCTGCCGCATAATATCCGCTTTCAAACCAGGTATTGCCTGGGTTCGAAAGATTTGTGCCATTATCCATGGTGGCGGTCACGGGGTACGGAGTCGTATTAGGAATGAGCGCCATTACGTTGAAGCCGCTTACCGGCACCGGGGTATAGTGAGTTCCATCGGTGGAGGCGCTGACGGCAAAAAAGTTATCAACCCCGCTTCCACTGCTATAATTAAACGTAACGCTGGCGACAGGCGAGCTACTGGAAAGTCCTGAGATGAGCGTGCTATACAGATAAGGCACCTGGTTGTTCTGGGTGCTCCCGTTGAGATTGTTTAGGTCCCCGTTTTCATCTTCCCGGCCATTGCACCCCCAGGCAACGCTCGAGCCGCCATTAAACCAGTCGGGCACGCTCAAGGTTCCGCTCTGCGTATTCCCATTCTGATACGTCACTGTCCAGCCTACCGTACACCCTCCATTGCCACCGCTGTCGAGAACTTCCAGACTCGTCGCGGTCGTAGGCGTGTTGAATGTAAGTGCGCCTGTCGGAAGGTAGCCGTATTGCCCATTAACAATCATCAAATCATTATTCGTCAGGTACGTCGGCGGCATCAAAAACGTCATGTTTGCGTCGTTGATGCTGGTGAAAACGGTGTTGTGGAAGGGAACACCGGAATTGTAATAGGTGTCGCCGGGGATCGGGGTGTAAAGACCCTGTTCATAAAATGTGTTGTCGCTCAACGTCTGGCCCGAACCGACAAATGCATTAACGCAAGCCGGCACGGGCGCAACGGCGCTTTGCGGCACCACTATGCTGAACGTGTAACTGCTTTGTTTCAATGGAACGGGATTGAATGGCTGTGCCTGCGAAATGGCAGGAAGAGCCAGCGCTGCCACTGCCAATGGACCAATCAGGGATTTGAGGGGATGATGGATTTTCATAGTTTTTAGTTGGATCACGGTTTTATTGAAAATACAGGCAGCCACCAGCCGTATTGGGAACACCCGGCACAAACTCCCAACACAATGGCTGGACGCACGCCGCTGACGTTCATTGTTGCTTATTGCTCTCACGTTGTATCCGAACGCCCGCCTTTTGACAATAGGCCGAATGGCCTAATGACACACGCAAGAAATGGTGGCTAAATGTCTTCCCCCCGGCATTTTCGTCCGCGAAACAGGACAAATGCGCCCGGCTGATTTAAAAATCGGCGATGGCCATTGGGGACAAATGACTTTTATGAACCGCCGACAATTCATCCAGAGCACCACTTTTATCACCGCAAACCTGGTGTTTGGCCCGGCCAGTTGGGCGGACACTTTGACCTTCCCCACCGTGCGTGTTCCCGAGGCAAGGCGAAAATTTAAAAGTGCCGCGGTTGAAAAAACCATTCAGCGGCTCCAGTCTTCGGTTGGCAACAAGGAGCTGGCCTGGATGTTCGGAAATTGCTTTCCCAACACCCTCGATACAACGGTGGATTTCGGGACGTTGGACGGCCGCCCCGACACCTACGTCATTACCGGCGATATTGATGCGATGTGGCTGCGTGACAGTTCGGCGCAGGTTTGGCCCTACCTGCCGCTGATGAAAGAGGACCCGGCGTTGCAGCAATTGATAGCGGGCGTCATCAACCGCCAAACAAGATGCATTTTATTGGACCCCTATGCGAACGCCTTCTATAAGGACCCAAATAAAATCAGTCCCTGGAAAAGCGACTGGACGGAGATGAAGCCCGGCGTTCATGAACACAAATGGGAGGTGGACTCGCTCTGCTACCCCATCCGGCTGGCGCACGGCTACTGGCAAGCCACGGGTGACACTTCGCCCTTTGACGACGCCTGGCGGCAAGCCGTGTTGTTGACCTTGAAGACGTTCCGCGAACAGCAGCGCAAGCACGGCCACGGCCCCTATTATTTCCAGCGTCGCACGGACACCCCGTCCGACACGCTGGCCGGAGGCGGTTATGGCAATCCCGCCCGCCCGGTGGGCATGATTTTTTCCATGTTCCGGCCAAGTGACGACGCCACGCTTTATCCGCTCCTGGTGCCTTCGAATTTCTTTGCCGTGGTGAGTCTCCGGCAGGCGGCCGGGATGCTGGAGCACATTCATCGGGACAAGGATTCGGCAGCCGGATGCCGCGCGCTGGCGGATGAAGTGCAACAAGCCTTGCAACAATATGCCGTCGTCACCCTGCCCCAGGGCGGGTCCGGCTATGCTTACGAGGTGGATGGTTTTGGGAAAAGCAATTGCATGGACGATGCCAACGTTCCGGACCTGATTTCGCTGCCCTATCTCGGGGCGGTGAAACGGAAAAATCCTCTTTATGAAAACACCCGGCTCTGGGCGCTCTCCACCCGCAACCGATACTATTTCATAGGCCGGGCCGCGGAAGGTTTGGGCGGACCGCATAGCGGACCGAACATGATCTGGCCTCTCGGACTTATCGTGCAGGGAATAACGGCCACGGATGAAGACGAAATCCGCCACTGCCTGGAGACCCTCCAACGGACGCACGCCGGAACGGGGTTCATGCACGAATCCTTTGACAAGGACGACGCGTACAAATTCACCCGTCCCTGGTTTGCCTGGGCGAACACCATGTTTGGGGAATTCGTCCTCAAAGTTTATGCCCAACATCCCCGGCTTTTAAATTAGGAAAAGATTAACGATGCACCAACCAACGACGGGTCTCGGACGGAAGGCGTCCATCATGCGCGTAAAAATTCTCATTCTCCTGGGCCTTCTCAATTTCACGTGGGTCGCTTCGCCGCTGGCGGGGCCGGTGGCGGACGATGCCTATCTTGCCAAATTTCATCCCGTCCAGGCACCGGAGTCCTCCGGCTTGATTCTGAAAGCTGGAGACCGGCTGGCGATTTGTGGCGACTCAATCACCGAACAAAAGATGTACTCCCGCATCATTGAGGACTATCTCACCATGTGTGCGCCCCAGTTGAACATCTCTGTCCGGCAATATGGCTGGAGCGGAGAAAAAGCGGACGGATTTTTGTCGCGAATGACCAATGACTGCCTGCGCTTCGATCCGACCGTTGCCACGACGTGTTATGGCATGAACGACTGCGAGTATCGGGCTTACGACGAGCGCATCGGACAAACCTATGACACCAATATGACGGCCGTCGTTGACGCCTTCAAGGCCCACGGGGTAAAGGTGATTCTGGGTTCGCCCGGATGCATCAGCAAGGTCCCGTTTTGGGCAAATCCCGCCGCTGTCACGCTGGACGATTTGGACCTGAACCTTTGCCAGCTGCGGAACATTGATGTGAAAATCGCCAGGGAGGAGAATGTTCGTTTTGCCGATGTTTTTTGGCCGATGCTCACCGCCGGACATATTGGGAGACAGGAGTATGGCGCCAATTATGGCATTCCGGGAAACGATGGTGTGCACCCCCATTGGGCTGGACACCTCATCATGGCTTATGCTTTCCTGACGGCCATGGGATTGGATGGAGACATTGGAACGTTCACGATAGATTTGAAACGGAACAAAATCAAGGTTTCGGAGGGCCATCGAGTGATTTCCGCAAAGGACGGGCGATATGAAATTGAAAGCTTTCGGTATCCATTTTGTCCCTGCGGGCCGGACGGCCAGGCGGCGGCATCTTATCCTGTCTGCGGCAGGGATGATGTAAATTCAGATAATAGTCTCGAATCCGGCATGACGCTCGTTCCATTTAATCAACGCTTGAACCGCCTGATGCTGGTTGTCAAGGGAACGGACGCAAAAAGATACAAAATCACCTGGGGCGACGATAGTGAGATTTTCACGGCGGAACAATTGAATCGGGGAATCAACCTGGCGCAGGAATTTCCCGCCAATCCGTTCAGCGGCGCTTTTTCAAGAGTGGACATGGCGATTGCCGCCAAACAGGCTTATGAAACTTTCGAAATAAAGAGTTTTTTCCGCGGCGCAAACAGCGGTAATTCCATGGAAGCCGTCGTTGCGCAAACCGACAAAGTGGTCGGGGAGGCTGAAAAGCAACGTGATGGCCTGGTGGCTGCAATTCGCGCCGCCTATGCGCCCGTAACTCACGTGATTGAAATAAACGCGGAATGATTTCGTGATGCTCGTTTAAACCGACCATCCCGATTGCGATTATGAAGGCCAACGATCATTATCCGGCTCCAGCACGCCGAAAACGACTGCTGCTCACATTCACCGTGGGTGTATTTCTGGGATTGCATCCGCCGCTCCAGGCTTACATGCTGCAAACCCTCACAACGAATGTGCAACCGCTGAATGGCACCGACAACGGCGGCGATGAGTTCCCGGGCGCCGTGGTCCCCTTTGGCATGGTCCAATGGAGCCCCGATACGACCAGCTTGGGGCAATCGGGCGGTTATCTTTATACGGACACCCAAATTGTCGGGTTCAGTCTTGATCATCTAAGCGGGGCGGGTTGCGATTACGGCGGCAACTTCGCTTTCACGCCCATCCTGGGGGGAGTGACCAATTCACCATGCGCGAACGGCAGTAATGGCAAAGCCGCTTTTCCTTCCGCCTTTTCCCATGCCGATGAGATCGCGGTCCCCGGCTATTACTCGGTTCTATTCACCAACGGCATCCGCACCGAACTGACCGCGACGACCCGGACCGGTTTTGGCCGTTTCACCTATCCGGCGGGGTATGCCGCCACCATGCTCATCAACGCCGCCAGTGGCGCGGCCGGAACCACTGATTCATCGGTCGAAATCAACACGAACACCCAGGAGATCAGCGGCTGGACAATTGAGAACCCTTTCTGCGGCGCGGTCCAATATAACACTCTATACTTCGACGTGGTTTTCGACCATCCGCTTGCCGCTTACGGCGTCTGGAACGGCGCCACATTGACGGTCGGCGCCACGAACGCCACCGGAGCGCAAACGGGCGTTTATTTGAGTTTCAATTTGCCGGGTGGAGGCGTGGTGCAGGCCAGGACGGCGCTCTCGTATGTCAGTGTGGCAAATGCCCGCGCCAATCTACAGGCCGAAGACCCCTCTTTTTCAAGTCCCGATTTCAACGACGTCGCGGGCGCCGCCAGCAATAATTGGAATGGTTACCTGAATAAAATCCAGGTCAGCGGCGGCACCCCGGCCGATACGGCGACCTTTTATACGATGATGTATCATGCGTTGCAGGCCCCCACCGTGGTCAGTGATGTCAACGGGCAGTACATGGGCTTTGACGGCCAAATTCATACAACCGCCGCCTCCAAATACGAATATTTTTCCGGATGGGACATTTATCGCAACGAGTGCCAGTTCATTGCCATGATGGACCCTTCCCGCGCGGGCGACATGGCCGAATCACTTGTTTTGGACGCTCAACAATGCGGAGCGATGCCCCGCTGGAGCGTTGCTGATGGAGATAGCGGAGTGATGATGGGGGACCCTGCCACGCCAATCATCGCCGGCATTTATGCGTTCGGGGGGACGAACTTTGACACGGCATCCGCCCTGGCCGCCATGGTGAATGCGGCCGTTAATCCGCAGGTCGTGGCCTTGAACGGAGTTCATGAACGGGATGCCGAACGAGACTACTTGAACCTCGGTTATGTTCCCGCCGCGCAAATCGGGGGCTATGGGCCTGTGTCCATGACGTTGGAATATTGCAGTGCCGATGATGCCCTGGCCCATTTCGCCCAGTCATTGGGCGATACCACGAACTATATATTGGCCATGAACCGCGCGCAAAATTGGCGCAACCTCTTCAATGAAAATTCAGGCCTTCTTCAACTGCGGAACTCCGATGCCCTGTGGTCGCCAGGCTTTCCCGTTTACAACGGAAGCGCCTACGTTGAAGGCACCGCTTATCAGTATGTCTGGATGGTGCCATTTAACTTGGGTTCGCTCATTGACATGATGGGTGGCCCCCAGGCCGCGTCGGCCCGTCTGGACGCGTTCTTCACCCAACTCAACGATGCCGATACGACCCATTCTCCATTCGCTTACATGGGCAATGAGCCATGCTCCGAAACGCCTTGGATTTACAATTTCATGGGAATGCCTTATAAGGCCTCCAGCGTCGTCCGGCAAATCATGACCCAGCTCTATTCGACCGCCCCAGGTGGTTTGCCCGGCAACGATGACTTGGGACAGATGGCGTCGTGGTATGTCCTGGCCGCGCTCGGCATGCATCCCGAAATTCCCGGTGACGATGTTTTGGTCCTCAATGGCCCGCTGTTTCCGCAGGCGGTTGTCCATCTGACAAATGGCGACGTCACCATTACCGCCGCCGGCGCGGCCGACGATGCTCCTTATATCCAGAGCCTGACAGTCAACGGGCGGGCATCAACGGCGTCCTGGATTCATTATGCCCAAATCGCCAATGGAGGGACGTTGGCGTTCTCTTTGGGGACCGCCCCGGATACGAATTGGGGTTCGAATGTTGCCGACCTGCCGCCCTCCGATACGGATGGAATGACATCTCCCCAGGCAGGAAACTATTTTTGGGGAACGGGCTTGGAGACCAATGATATCCAGCTTGCCTGGACGAATACGGTGGATACCGGAGGTTCCGGAGGGGGCATCGCCAATGTAGGTCCCATCCTCAGCAGTTTGTCCGGGCCGGAACTTGGCGTGAGAAGCGAAAACGCCCAGAGCGGTCATAACGAAATCATGTATTCAGGGGAAGCCCGGGGAGGAGCGTCTGACTATGCGTATATGCAAATGTTTGATCTCAGCAACCAGAATGTCACCGTCTCTCCCGGCATGCGCTTTTCGTATTGGATTTTCCCGCAAAGCAGCACCAACAACAGTCTGGCCACTGGAAGCAACAGTCTTTATGTGGCGTTGGACCTCATTTTTTCGGATGGAACGACATTGCGCAACAGCGGTTTGACGAACCAGTACGGCGTTGCGATGAATCCCTCCAACCAGGCCGCGGTTCTGGCGCTGGACACATGGAATTACGTGACGGTTGATTTAACCCCTCTGGCGGGCAGGACGGTGGATCGAATTGACCTGGGGTACAGTCAACCCAACAGTTCGGGCGGGTATCGCGGTTACGTGGACGACTTGTCCTTCACCACTCCGGCCAATTGGTTTTCAAACAATCTGGCTTTGAACCGGCCGGCGAGCGCGGACAGCCAGGAGCCGGGCTACCCTCCCAGCTTTGGAAATGATGGCAATCTGAGCACACGCTGGAGCGCCGCCGACGGGAACAGCAATCATTGGTGGGAAGTGGATTTAGGCAGCCTCTGCAACTTGACAGGAGATGAAGTCGTTTGGCAAAACAATGGGATTATTTACGATTACACCGTGGCCGTGTCCATGGACAATACCAATTGGACGACCGTCGTGGATAAAACGGCGAACACCAGCACGGCCCAGGACCAGGCAGATGTGTTCGCCGCCGCTGGCCGCTACGTAAGGATCATCGTCACCGGACTGCCTTCGGGAGATTGGGCCAGTTTTTATGAATTCCGCGTTTTCGGCGCCGCGATCACGCTGCCGGCC
The DNA here is from genome assembly GCA_035503995.1 of Verrucomicrobiia bacterium. Lineage (GTDB taxonomy): Bacteria > Verrucomicrobiota > Verrucomicrobiia > Limisphaerales > UBA11358 > UBA11358. The sequence goes on from DATJSQ010000097.1 coordinate 10,210, forward strand.
GCTCCCGCGGGTCTGACTGCTTCGGCGGGTTACGGGTTGGTGAGTTTGAATTGGACGGCTCCCGCCGGAGCCACAAGTTACACCGTGGCCCGTTCGACAAGCAGCGGGGCGGAGACTCCCATTGCCACCGTGATGACAACGAATTATACCGACGCGGGATTGGCCAACGGCACGACCTATTATTATGTCGTTTCGGCGGCGGATTTATTGGGTTCAAGCACCAATGCCACCGAAGTCAGCGCCACGCCGGAGCGGCCCATGCCGGGATCCTATCAAGCCGCCGTCGTGGCCTGCCATCCGCTGGCGTATTGGCCGTTGAACGAAACGAATGGCTCGATCGCTTTCGATCCAGTCGGCGGCCATAACGGAACCTACGTAGGCGGAGTCACCCTCGGCCAACCGGGCGTGCCATTGTCCGGCTTCGGCTCGTCCAGTTGCGCCGCGCTTTTTGACGGAACTACGGGTTATGTGGACATCCCTGAAGGCCCATTTGATCTCACCAACGCCATTACCACTATTGCCTGGGTTAAAGTTCCCACGACACCCAATTTTGTGGGAATTTTTGGGCACGGCGATCCTTCCTGGCGTATGAGCGTTAATGCCTCGGGCGAACCGGGCGCCAACGATGGCACAAGCAACGGCGACGCGACTGCTCCAAGCTCCATTGTTGGAACGAATTGGCACATGGTGGCTTATAGCTGCACCGGTGTCCCAAATATCCCGAACAACGGGCTGCTCTATGTGGATGGCGTGTTGGTGGCTGACAATACCGTCGGTGAACTGACCGGCGACGGATATGACGTTTGGATCGGCGGCTCGCCCGATTATGGGACGGGACGATTATTGCCGGGAAGCATTGCCCATGTCTCCGTCTTTACGAATGCGCTTTCTCCCGCTCAAATACTGGCGCTGTACCAGGCAGCCTCAATCGCGCCGCCCGTTACACTAACGATCACCCAGGCCGGTACCGGCCGCCTGGCCGTTGCCTGGCCGCAAGGCACTCTCCTGCAATCCACAAATCTCATCGGGCCGTGGATAACGGACACTGCAAGTTCGCCTTACACCATCGTGCCGACCAATTCTCAAATGTATTTTAGGGCCGAACAATGACTTTCCGTTCTCAAAGGTGTCATAGCCGTTTGGCGCAAAACGAGATTTTGATTCGGCCGCCGCGGACGCTAAACCTAAAGCTTCCTGGTCTGTAAATTTCTGGCCGGACGGCAGCTTCAGCGATTCTAACGCGCGTTCTTCCCTTCGCCCTTTCCGCTTGACACCACTCCCGCAACGCCCAACCATCCACTGCCGATGGGCACCCTCTATTACGGCGACAACCTCGAGATCCTCAGGCGTTACCTCAAGGATGAATCCGTGGACCTCGTCTATCTCGATCCGCCCTTCAATTCCGCCCAGAATTACAACGCCTTCTTTCAGGAAAAAGACGGCACCGCCGCCGCCAGCCAGATTCGCGCCTTCGAGGACACCTGGACATGGAACCAGGAAAGCCAGCGCGTCTATGAGGAGCTGATTTTGCAGCCCGGCAAAGTCAGCGAAGTCATGCAGGCCTTCAAAACCTTTCTCGGCAACAACGATATGATGGCTTATCTCGCCATGATGGCCCCGCGCCTCGTCGAACTCCGCCGCGTCCTCAAACCCACCGGCTCGCTTTACCTCCACTGCGACCCTACCGCCTCGCATTATCTCAAAATCCTTTGCGACGCAATTTTGGGAAAGGATAATTTCCGAAACGAAATAATCTGGCAGCGCACAAGCAGCCACAACGACAGCAAAAAATGGATGGCGATTCACGACGTGATTCTCTACTTCTCGCGTTCCGAAAAGTGCGTTTGGAATCCGACATACACTGAACATAACCCAAAATACGTCGAACAATTTTACCGCTACGAAGACAAACGTGGCCGGTATCGTCTTCACGAAATAATCCGAACAGCTTCTATGGGACGCCGGCCCAACCTCGCATACGAATACAAAGGATACCGGCCCGAATGGGGTTGGCGAATGGTGCGGGAAAAGGTCGAGGCCCTCGATAAAGATGGCCGATTAGAATGGAGCGGTTCCGGCAGACCTTATCTGAAACGCTATTTGCATGAGCAGGAAGGCAATCCGATCAAAACCGTGATAACGGATATTCCGCCTGTATCAGGTTTGGCAGCCGAACGGCTCGGTTATCCAACACAAAAACCCGTCGCCCTTTTGGAGCGCATTGTCCAGGCCAGCAGCAATCCCGGCGATGTCGTTCTCGATCCCTTCTGCGGCTGTGGCACCACCATTGACGCCGCCGAAAAACTCGGCCGCGACTGGATTGGCATTGATGTCACGCAACTCGCCATTTCCCTGATCAAAAACCGCCTTCAAGACACCTACGGCACCCGCCTGAAATTTGAAAGTAGCAGCCGGCGTGAGCCGGCTCATTCTTCGCCAACGGAAAAAGATCAGGCCGGGACCGCGTCCGCTGTTAAGGAAAAAGGCATTTCCATCATTCGTATCATCGGCGAACCCACCACTCCCAACGAAGCCGACCAACTCGCCGGGGACGACAAATATCAATTCCAATGGTGGGCGCTCGGCCTCGTCGGCGCGCGCCCCTTCGAGCAAAAAAAGGGCGCCGACCACGGGATTGACGGCAAAATCCTATTTCGCGACGACCTGGCCGTCGCCCGGCCGGAGCAAATCATCCTTCAGGTGAAGGGCGGCAAGACCGGCGTGAAAGACGTTCGCGATCTGCGCGGCGTCTTGGATCGGGAGAAAGCCGCCATCGGCGTTTTGATTTCCCTGCAACCGCCCACGCGCGAAATGCTGGCCGAGGCCGCCGGCGCCGGCTTCTACGAGCACAAGATGAACAAGCAAAAATATCCCCGAATCCAGCTTCGCACCGTCAAGGAACTGATGGAGGGCAAAAACATCGAGCGTCCCTCCAACGTCGCCGCCCTGGACGAAACCTTCAAAAAAGCGCCCGCAACCAAAAAGAAGCACCACCAGCAAAAAGAATTACTTTAGAAAATGGTGAGGAGGAGGCAAAGCGCAGCTCCCATTGCCAGAGAGTGACCGGAACAGACCGGAAAAAAGTCCTTGCAAACCTGTGGAACCGGGAGAAAATCGCGAGAAAGGCCCGCCCGGATCGCGGGCAAAAAACCGAATGGGAAATCCAAGTTAATATGGATTGCCGGCGCAGAGTTGCCGGTGCGGCTGGTGTTGGGATCCATCACCGGAGCGATTTTGCTTTAATCCACACGTCTCGGAAAACCATGTAAAAACGACAAATTTTGCGGCCTCGGCTGCTGTCCTGGCGAAACTGGTAATTTCATTGAAAGACAGCCACATGAAGCACGCCCGCGCTGGGCGTGCCGAAAGCGTTCTTTCAAGGCATACCAGTGCCTGTCAGGAGCGTGAGTAATCACGCCCTTTTGGTTGGCAGTTGGAACGCAGGAAAGGCAACCCATGAAAACATCCATGTTCGGCGCAATTGTTCTGTTCCTGCTATTTCTTTCTTTAGCAGTCTTTGCCCAAAACATCATGCCGTCCAACCCCTATTATCTGCTGGATTCATGGAGTTTCCCTGACACAA
>DATJSQ010000098.1:0-10688 GCA_035503995.1 Verrucomicrobiia bacterium
GGCCCGCTGGGCGCCGTCCGCGTCGGCCGCGTCAATGGCAAATTGGTGGCCAATCCCACCCATGCCGAAATGGAAACCAGCGACTTGGACCTGGTGTATGTCGGCAACGAAAACGACATCGTCATGTATGAAGGCTCAGCCAGGGAAATCTCCGAGGCGGATTTCAACGCGGCGTTGAAATTTGGCCAGGAATGCTGCCAGCCGCTCATCAGCGCTCAAAAGGAACTTGCCGCGAAAGCGGGACGGAAGAAACGCGAGATCACCCTCAATATCGTTCCCGATGAGGTTCTGCAGAAAGCCAAAGGCCTTGTCGGAGATCGTTTTGTTCCCGCGCTTTTGACTCCCGGCAAGCTCGCCCGCGAAACGGCGGTCAAGGCCATCCAGGATGAAGTGGGCGCGAAGCTCGTCGAAAAATTCGGCGCGGAAAAAGTCACGGACTTCATCGTCAAGGATGCTTTTTATTACATTCAAAAAGAAGCCGTTCGCAGCCTGATTTTGAATAGTGGCAAACGCCTGGACGGCCGCGGCTTCGAGCAGGTCCGCCCGATTTCCAGCGAAGTGGGTTTTCTCCCGCGCGCCCATGGCTCGGCGATTTTCTCGCGCGGCGAAACACAGGCGGTGACCCTGGCCACCCTCGGCACCGGCGAGGACGTCCAGGAATTCGACGCATTCACCGGCGGCGACACTGAAAAGAAATTCATCCTGCACTACAACTTCCCGAATTTTTCCGTCGGCGAGACCGGGAGGATCTCCGGGCCTGGCCGCCGTGAAATTGGCCACGGCGCCCTCGCCGAACGAAGCATCGAGCCGATGTTGCCATTGAAGGATTATCCGTATGCCATTCGCGTAACCTGTGAAATCATGGAATCGAACGGCTCCACTTCCATGGCTTCCGTTTGCGGCGGCACCCTGGCGCTGATGGACGCGGGCGTTCCGATGGTCCGGCCTGTTGCCGGCATCAGCGTGGGCATCTGCACCGAATACAGCGGCGACAAAATTTCCAAATACCAGTTGCTCACCGACATCATCGGGTGGGAAGACCATTACTGCGACATGGATTGCAAAATCGCCGGCACGGAAAAGGGCATCACCGGATTCCAATTGGACTTGAAGCTCAAGGGCCTGCCGCACGCCCTGATGGCTGAAGCGATTGAAAAAGCCCGCGTCGCCCGAATGCACATTCTCGCCGAAATGGCCAAGACCCTCGCCGCCCCGCGGACGGAAATGAGCAAATATGCGCCGCGCATCGAAGTGATCCATATCAATCCCGAAAAGATTGGCGCGCTGATAGGTCCTGGCGGCAAGAACATCAAAAAACTCGTCGAGGAATCCGGTTGCGAAATCAACATTGAGGACGACGGCACTGTCAACATCTTCTCCGTCTCGCCGGACGGTATGAAAATTGCGCGTGACGCGATTATGGGGATGACGGCGGAAGCCGAAGTGGGGAAGATCTATCGCGGCAAAGTCGTCACCGTCAAGGAATTCGGGGCATTTGTGGAATTTCTCCCTGGCAAGGACGGTCTTGTGCATATCAGCGAATTAGCCAATTTCCGTGTCAAAAAGACCGAGGACATCGTGAAAGTCGGCGACGAAATCACCGTCAAATGTTTGGGCGTGGATGAAAAAGGCCGCGTCCGTCTCTCGCGCAAAGCCGCGATGGAAGAACGCGACCGCGAGATGACAGAGCAAAAATAGTCGCCGTCTCACTTCTGGCAACGCATGGCCGGCTCGGATCCGAAACGATCCCGTTTTATTTTTTGAAAACGTCCGCTGGTAAAGCCGGAGAGCGCGGATTTCACGAGACCATCCCATCAAATTGGGCAAAACGGATCACGGATTGCTGTCTGAATTGTGACAATACGGAAACAAAGGATTGAATCAAAGCCCGGCGCCGAAAAATCCACACTTCAATTCATGCCAAAGATTGAATCGGCTTTTTCGCCGTAAACATTGGAAAATTTCACGCAGATCAGCGGCGGCAACATCGGCGCGCGCCCTTTTGCCCGTGATAAAATTAAAATGCAAGAGAACCCGGAAACAGTTTCCATTCTTTTTCAAAACCGTCATCGGTTCGTAACACATCCGGGCTACGGTGTGACCTGCTTGAAAGCGATTCTGTCGGGCACGGGCATGTTGTGTTGGAGCCGTGAAGACCATTGAACATAAAATCAAGTCGGCGCATTTTTTCGAGCCTCACTTGACGCTCAAGGCAGTTTCCCTGCCGCCCGGCGGGGAATGGACACCCCGGCCGCATGGCTGGACAATGCTCCGGTTGGAAGGCGGGAATGGTTATTGGTTGGAGACGCAGACAAGCGTCGAATTGGAAGCGGGAACCACGCTGCTGGTGGCCGGCAGCCTCGAGGGCCGCGTGCGCGCCAGCCTGTTAAATGAGACGACGCTCCATTTCTTCCAGGCGGTCCCCTCGCGGCTGACGGGATTGGTCAGCACGGGCGAACAGGATTTTTTCAGGCAGGCGATCGCCATGCGGGAATATGCCTTTCAACTTTTCCCGAAGGACCATCCGGCGGCGTTGAAAATGAGAGAGGCGGTTCGGACTCCGGGCAACCCGTCGTCCGGCCTCTCAACCCGATTGGCCTTGCTGCAGATATTTGCGGGTGCTTTCGGCAAGGAATTGGCCGCTCCCGCGCCTCAGCGGGAGGCTCCGGACGCCAAAGAACGGCTCCGTGCGATTATTCAGAACAATCCCCCGGACGCCCTCCTCGAAATCCCCTTCAGTGAGCTGGCCAGAACCACCGGTTGCACGCCACGCCACCTAAGCCGCATTTTTTACGAGTTGACCGGGATATCGTTTCGGGACAAGCGGGCGGAAATCCGATTGGGCAAAGCGCAGGAATTGCTGGCCAACAGCAGGTCCAAGGTGGTGGAAGTCGCCCTGGAGAGCGGCTACAAATCACTGAGCTTGTTTAATCTGATGTTCACGCGGCGGTTTGGAACCAGTCCCGGCCGGTGGCGCCAGAAAAATCTCGCCGTTAATATCGAAACCGGAAGCCGTCGAAACGGGACTACGGGGCGGGCCGTGGCTATTTGAAGCAGCCTCAGCGCACTTCCCAAAGGCCAACCACGGATGGACGGATGCTTGTTTTTTGTTGCCCGGAACCCACTTTGGTTTCAATTTGGTTCTCGTCGGTTAAAAATAAAATGAAATTCAGATGGTCGCTCGCACCGTCGCAACCGTTGCTCGCCGGACAACTGGCGTCGCAACTTAAAGTCTCACCGCTGTTGGCCCAGTGCCTGCTCAATCGCGGGTTCAGCGAGACGGCCTCGATGGAACATTTCCTGGCGCCACGGCTCAAAAATCTCGCCGACCCGTTTTTGCTGCCGGACATGGACAAGGCCGTCGAACGGCTTTACCGGGCGCGCGCACAAGGCGAATCGCTTGTGATCTTCGGCGACTATGACGTGGACGGCATCACTTCCACGGCGCTGCTGATGGAAGTCTTGCGGCCGCTTGGCTGGCGGGTGGATTTCTATCTGCCAAACCGGTTGGAGGAAGGCTACGGCTTGAGCGCGGATGGCGCGGAAAATTGCCTGAAGAAATTCTTAAGGGCGACTTCCGGCGGTGTCGAGTCCAAAACACTTCTGCTGGCCGTTGACTGCGGCTCGACCGCCGTTGAAACCATCCGGACGCTTCGCGAGCGCGGCGTGGAGGTGATGGTGCTGGACCATCATCAGGTTTCCGACCCCGCGCCGGACGCGGTGGCGCTGGTCAATCCGCAATTGAATGGAAATTTTCGGGAGCTTTGTTCGGCGGGCCTTGCCTTCAAGCTGGCGCACGCTCTTTTGAAACGCGGGCGCGAAATGAACCTTCCCGGCGCGGCGGAATTCAATTTGAAGCCGCTCCTCGATCTGGTTGCGCTCGGCTCGATTGCCGATTTGGTTCCGTTGTCGGGCGAGAACCGCATTCTGGTATCGGCGGGCTTGCGGCAGCTCAATCAATCGCAGCGGCCCGGGATTGCGGCCCTGAAGCAGGCCGCCCAGACCGTGGAAAAAATCGGCACCTACGAAGTGGGTTTCCAACTCGCGCCGCGGCTCAACGCCGCCGGGCGTTTGGAAACCGCCGAAAGCGCGCTGCGTTTGCTGCTGGCCAAAAATCCGGAGGAGGCGATGCCGCTGGCCAAAAATCTGGATGAGCAAAATCGCGAGCGGCAAAAGATCGAAAAGAGCATCGTTGAGCAAGTCATCGCAACGCTCCGCGCCAAATTCAACCCGCAAGACGATTTTGTCATCGTCGAGGGGCAGTTGCTCTGGCACATCGGCGTGGTGGGGATTGTGGCTTCGCGGGTCTTGCAGGAATTTTACCGGCCGACCATCATCATTGGCGGGGAGAACGGCGAAATGCGCGGGTCAGGCCGCAGCATCGCCGGATTTGACCTGGCTGCGGCGCTGCGCGAGTGCAACGGATTGTTGGTGCATCACGGCGGGCATGCGATGGCCGCGGGGTTGAGCATCCTGCCGGAGAAAATTGATTTGTTGCGCGAAAAATTAAACGACCTCGCCCGGCGAACCCTCAAACCGGAGGATTTGCAGCCATGGCTGCGGCTGGATGCCGAGGTTGGTTTGGATGAAATGGGGCTTCAAACGCTTGCCGAACTGGAACAGATGAAACCGTGCGGCCAGGGAAATCCCGCGGCGCAATTTTGCGCGCGTCATTTGTCTCATGCGCGTCCGCTCCAACGCATCGGCGCGGAGAAGCGACACGTAAAAATGTGGGTCAACGACGGCGGAACCACCCGGGAGGCCGTCTGGTGGAACGGCGGCGAGGCCTCGCTGCCGGTCGGAAAATTTGATCTGGCGTTTCAGCCTCAAATCAACGCGTTCAATGGCAATCGCACCATTCAATTGAAAGTTTTGGATTGGAAACCCGCGCCGTCATGAGCGATCGCTCTTTCGGCTTTAGCCTTTAGCGTTTAGCCGTTAGGCTTTTCAATATGAACACGGCCATTCTGGTTGCCGCCGGCAAAGGCACGCGCATGGGCGCGGACAAATTGTTTCTGGAACTTGCCGGGCGCCCGGTGATCGCGCATACGTGGCAACGATTCAATGAAGCGACGTGCATTGACGACATCCTCATGATTGTCGGGGAAGGACGGCAAAGGGAATTTGAGAGGGTGGCGGAAAGATTCAATTTTCGGAAACCGTTTCGCACCGTGACGGGCGGCACGGAACGGCAGGATTCGGTCTGGAACGGCCTGGAGGCGCTTTCGGCCGGGACGGAAATCGCCGCGATTCACGACGCGGCGCGTCCTTGCATCACGGAAGCGACGATTGCCGCCACGGTGTCGGCCGCGCAAAAGACCGGGGCGGCTGTGGCGGCACAACCGATGACCGATACCATCAAGGAATCCGGCGACGGCCAGACAATTTTGCGGACGCTGGACCGGTCAAAGCTATGGGCGGTGCAAACACCACAGACGTTTCGCGTGGAAATCATCCGCCGCGCCATTGCCGTCGCCCGCGAGAGAAACCTGATTTTCACCGACGACACGGCGGCGTGCGAATTGATTGGCCAGGCGGTGCAACTTGTTTCCTGCGCCATGCCCAATCCCAAGGCGACCGTGCCGGGTGATTTGCCGCTCATCGAACTTCTCTTGCGGCAAAAATAATTCGTTGTAAATTTGGCGTTCAATGAAACGACGAATGGTTTTTGGCTCGGTGATTATTCTGCTCGCGTTAAATCTCGCGATTGGGGCGGGAATTTATTTCAGCACGCCGCGCGTGGCGCCGCCGGGCGATTCAGAAATGGCCAGCCTCGAGGTGTTCAGCCAGGTGATGGAAAAAGTGCGCACGGAATATGTGGACGGAACCAATCTGACGTATCAGGGCCTGGTGGAATCCGCGCTCAAGGGGATGGTGGCCTCGCTCGACCCGCACAGCGATTTTCTTGACGCGGACGATTACCAGGAGTTGCAGGACGATACCGAGGGGCAATTCGGGGGCCTGGGCATTGTCGTCGAGATGGAGGACGGCTACATCACGGTGATCGCGCCGATGGATGATTCGCCGGGATTTCGCGCGGGGATTTTGCCGGGGGACCGGATCGTGAAAATTGACGGCAAAGACGTGGTGCAAACGCCGTTGAGCGACGCCGTAAAACAATTGCGCGGGGCGCCGGGCACGCGCGTGACCATCGCCCTCGAGAACCCCGCCACCGGCGCGGAAAAGACCCTCACGCTCACCCGGTCCGTCATCCACATGGACATGGTCAAAGACATTAACGGCAAGCAGGATTTTCCGCTGGGCGCGGACAAGATCGGTTATGTGCGGATTATCGAATTTGGGGATGGGACGGGGGAAGAACTGGAAAGGGCGCTGCGGAAATTGCGGGGGCAGGGCATGCAGGGGCTGGTATTGGATTTGCGCTGGAACCCCGGCGGCCTGCTCGATGAGGCGGTGAATGTGGCGCAAAAGTTTTTGCCGCGGGGACAATTGGTTGTTTCCACCGAAGGCCGCGATCCGGGTGAAAATTCCGTCCGGCTGGCGGAGGGCCGTGGCGACGAACTGCACGGCGAACCCATCGTCATTCTTGCCAATCTGGGCAGTGCCAGCGCGGCGGAGATTGTCACGGGCTGCATGCAGGATTTGCACCGTGCGGTCGTTTTGGGCCAAAAGACATTCGGCAAAGGCTCGGTGCAGAGCATTTTCCCGCTGGACAACGGCTGGGCGCTGAAGTTGACGACCGCCAAGTATTATACGCCGAGTCACCGCGTCATCCAGGCGCGGGGCATCACGCCGGACATTTACGTGCCAATCAGCGACGAGGAGGAGGCCGCGCTGCTCATCCAACGGGCGCCGGGCGGTGTCGAATCGCTCGACGAAACCAACCGCATTCGCATCGAAGAAGTCCAGGACACCCAGCTCAATCGCGCCGACGATTTGTTAAGGAGTATTTTGCTCTACGGCCAAATGGCGCCGCCACAAAAACTGGCGGCCAATTAATTCCCATCCGGCGAATGACCCTATTGGCGATCGAAACCTCCTGCGACGAAACCAGCGCCGCGGTGGTGCGAAATGGAAACGTCTTGTCCAACGCCGTTTCCTCGCAAATCCAGTTGCATGCCGCATACGGGGGCGTGGTGCCCGAACTGGCGGCGCGCGAGCATTTGAAAAATCTATTGCCGGTGGCGCGCGCCGCCCTGAGCGAAGCGAAAATTTCAGTCGCGGAAATTGACGCGGTCGCCGCCACGCGGGGGCCGGGATTGCCGACGGCGTTGCTGGTGGGATTCAAAGCCGCCCAAGGCGTGGCCTTCGCGCTCCACAAACCATTTGTCGGCATCCACCACCATGAGGCGCATCTGTATTCGCCGTGGATCAGCGGCGACCCGCCTGCGGCCCATTTTGAAACGTTCCAGCGCAACGTCTCGCTCATCGTGAGCGGCGGCCACACGCTCCTGGTTCTGGCCGAATCCGAACTCAAACACCGGGTGCTTGGCTCGACGATGGACGATGCCGCAGGCGAGTGCTTTGACAAAGCTGGAAAGCTCATGGGGCTGCCGTATCCCGCCGGACCGGAGATTGACAGGCTCGCGGAGCATGGGAATCCGGCGGCGTTCGATTTCCCGCGTCCGTTGCTGAACGATGCGGGTGATGATTTCAGTTTCGGCGGGTTGAAGACGTCCGTTCGTTATTTTTTGCGCGACCATCCGCGTCTTCTGGACGACCCGCAAACGTTTCGCGACCTCTGCGCGAGCATTCAGGCGGCGATCGTGGAAGTGCTGGTGAAAAAGACGATTCGGGCCGCCGGGCGCGAAGGCGTGCGATGCGTGACGGCTTCCGGTGGCGTCACGCGCAATCGCGGCCTGCGGAATGAACTGTCGCGCGCCTGCAGAGGCCGGGGGTTTGATTTGCGCCTCGCCGGGAGAAATCTCTGTACGGACAACGCCGCGATGATCGGGGTTTTGGCCGGGCGAAAACTTTTGGCCGGCGTGGCGCCGACGCTCCTGGATGAAGAAATCAAACCGGCCTGGGAGCTGGCCTGAAGAGCTTCCGGAACGTCCCTTTTGCCGGGCAGCGAAACGTGGAAACGAAAGAAAAAGAAAATTCGTTCGGCCCGCCACGAGACCCGGCTTGTAACGCGAACCGAATCCGAAAGAAAACATCCGCGTTGCCCTGAACGCGCCGAACTGCGATAAAAATTCCATGACACGCCTTATTTACTGCCTTGTGGCCATCCTGTGGCTGGCGGGTGCAGCTCTCGCCGAGAATCTTTCGTCGGCCCAAATTTACGATTTGACGTGCGAGCACCTTGTCAATCCCATCGGCATAGGCAATCAACAACCGCGGCTGTCGTGGAAACTCCGTTCCGACCGGGCGGGCGAAATTCAAACCGCCTGGCAGGTCCGCGCCGCATCCGCAGCGGAGGGACTAAGGAACACTCCGCCGGACCTGTGGGATTCCGGGAAAATTATCTCCAGCCAATCCGTCCTGGTTCCGTGGGAGGGCAAGCCGCTGGCGTCCCGGTCGCGGATTTTCTGGCAGGTCCGCGTTTGGGACAAGGACGGCCGTCCGACCGCCTGGAGCGCGGTCGCTTCATTCGAATTGGGATTGCTTGACACGGCTGCCGATTGGAAAGGGAGGTGGATAACCGCCGAATTGCCACGGTATGACGTTGAAGAATCCGCGCTGGCAAAATCGTATTGGGTTGGCGACGGTTCCGACGCCAGTCAAGCTGCAGCCATCCGGATCGCCATTGACCTTCCGACGAACGCGGTCATCCGCTCGGCGACGATTGACGCGGCGGCTGACGGTCGAATTACCATTTATGTGAACGGCCATCCCACGCATGAAGGTTTCACCAGCCTGACAGCGCCACTTCACGCGGAGGTTTGGAACAAATTGACGCCCGGCACAAATATCATCGCCATTGGCTCGGCCGCGGTGCGGAACGCCGTCCGGCACGACCGCGGCGAGGCCGGAAGAAACGCCATCGCGGCCAGCGGCGTCATCGAATTGAAGGATGGCCGGCGCATCGAGTTCGACACTGACGGCTCGTGGAAAGCCTCCGTTGCCCCCAATGGTGATTGGTTTGCGGCTGATTTCGACGATTCCGGCTGGCCGGCGGCAACGGAGCTGGCGCCGTACGCCGCGCAACCGTCAAAATACAGCAACACGACCATTGGGCCGGGCCGTTATCTGCGGAAGAGTTTTATGGCGAGCCAATCGATCGCCAAAGCCCGACTCTACGCCACGGCGTTGGGTGTTTATGAAGCATTCGTCAACGGCCGGCGCGTCGGCGACGATTTGCTGGCCCCCGGCTGGACCGATTATACCAAACGCGTGATGGTCCAGACTTACGATGTGACCCGACTGGTTCATCCAGGCCAAAATGCGGTGGGCGCGGAGCTTGGCGACGGTTGGTATGCCGGGCGGGTCGGATGGATGGGCCTGGCGCAATACGGCACGCATCCGGCGTTCAACGCCCAGCTTGAAATCACTTATACGGATGGGACGAGGGATGTTCTTGCCACCGATGGCTCCTGGAAGGCCGGCCCCGGTAAAATCATCGGCTCGGACGAGCAATGGGGCGAAATCGTTGACGCCCGTAAAGCCGTCAACGATTGGGACCTGCCGGCTTTTGACGATTCCATCTGGACTAACGCCGTTGTCGAGCAACATTCCGTGGCGCTTGTCCCGCAACTTGGCCCACCGGTGCGCGAGTTGATGGAACTGCCTCCGCAAAAGATCAGCCGGTGGGGCGATGCCTGGATTGTTGACTTCGGCCAGAACCTCGTCGGCCACATTCGGCTGACCGCGCGCGGTCCGGCCGGCGACACCATTACCGTGCGCCACGGCGAGACACTCAATACCGATGGTTCCCTCTACACGGAAAACCTCCGGACCGCGCTGGCGACGGACAAGTTCACACTCGACGGCACGGGTCGGGAGACGTTTGAACCGCAGTTCACCTTCCACGGATTTCGTTACGTCGAAATCACCGGATTCCCCGGAAAACTCAAGGCGGACAATCTCCGTGCCATCGTCGTTGGCTCGGACACACCGACGACGGGAACATTCGAATGCTCAAATCCCGATTTGAACCGGCTTTACCAAAACATCGTCTGGAGCCAACGAGGTAATTTTATCAGCGTGCCCACCGACTGCCCGCAGCGCGACGAGCGCCTGGGCTGGATGGGTGACGCGCAGGTATTCGCGCCCACCGCCGTGCGCAACGCCGACGTGGCCGCCTTCTTCGCCAAGTGGATGGTGGATGTGGACGACGGGCAGGGAACCAACGGCGATTTTGCGGATATTTCTCCGCGCGTTTCGCGCCCGCAACCCGCGATGCCGGTCTGGGGCGACGCCGGAGTCATCATTCCCTGGGTGATGTATAACGCGTATGATGACAAATCATTTCTGGCGAACAATTATCCGTTTATGGCGCGGTGGGTGGATTTCAACGTTCGGCGCTCGCGCCATCTCATTCTGAGCGGCGGTGTGGGCGACCACCTGGCACCCGTGCGGACACCGACCGACGTAGTGGACACGGCCTATTTTGCCAACTCCGCGCGTCTGGTAGCCCGGGCGGCGGCGCTGCTGGGCAAAACGAATGACGCGGCGAAGTATGACAAACTGTTCCATGACATCACCGACGCCTTCGACGATGAATTCGTCTCGACCAACGGCGTGGTTCAAGGCGACACGCAGACGGGATATATACTGGCGCTCCA
>DATJSQ010000099.1:0-10039 GCA_035503995.1 Verrucomicrobiia bacterium
CTGGGGGCACCCGGCGTCGGCAAAGGCACCCAGGCTGAATTGCTGTCGGAACAGCTTGGCGCCTGCCACCTTTCGACGGGCGATGTCTTTCGCGCGGCCAAGTGCCTGGCTGAGAACGAGCGCAGCCCGGCGATTGAGAAGGCGCTGGAACACATGCGGCGCGGCGATTTGGTGCCGGACAGCACGGTGCTCGACATGGTCACCGAGCGCGTGCGTTGCCTGCGGTGTTGTGGGGGATTTTTGCTGGACGGGTTCCCCCGCACGGTGGCCCAGGCGAAGGCGCTGGAACGAATGTTGGATTGGGAACGGATTCCGCTGATGGCCGCGCTCGATTTCGAATTGCCGTTGGAAGAAATCATTGACCGCATCGGCGGACGCCGGACCTGTTCAGGCTGCAAGGCGGTCTATCATGTCAAGGCGCTGCCCCCGCGCATTGCGGGTGTCTGCGACAAATGCGGCGGTAAACTGGTTCAACGGGAGGATGACCGACCCGAATCGGTCCGCGTCCGCATGGCGGCGTACGAAAAGAGCACGCGACCGCTGATTGAATTTTATCAGGAGCGCGGGCTGCTGGTTTCCATCGCCGCCGAAGCGACGCCGCAGGAAACGCTGCGACGGACGCTGACGATGCTCAATGATGTGGTGGCGCACACGACGAATGGGAGGTAGGAGGCGTCAGCAAATACGCGGGAGTTGCTCGCCGGTTGGCATGTCAAGAATTCGGCGGGCGCCGATCGCACTTTTTAGAATTACTTTGGCGGAAGGATTGGGATTCAGATCAGGATTATGAGGGGGCAGGACCCGGCCAATGAGACCGGCATTTTTTGAAATTTTTTGCAGGATGGCGATGGCACGGGGGGCGTCGCGTTCGGGAATGAAGGCGGCAAAACGGCCTTCGCAGGCGACCTGAAATGGGTCCAACCCCAGGATTTCACACGCGGCGTGAACGTCTTCGCGGACGGGAATGGACTTCTCCCCGACCAACACCGTCAAACCGGCGGCAGCGGAAATTTCGTTGAGCGCGCTGGTCAGTCCGCCGCGCGTCAGATCGCGGAGGCAATGGATCTCAATGCCCGCCCGCAATAATTCCAAAACAGTTTCGTGGACAGGCGCGGAATCGCTTTCGATCTTGCTTTCAAACTGCAAACCTTCGCGGACCGCCATGATGGCCATGCCGTGCCGGCCGACGTCGCCGTTCACCAGAACGCTGTCTCCAGCACGGACACATTGGGGCGCAATGGTTTGCCCGTGTTCGATGACGCCGATGCCCGCGGTATTGATGAACACGCCGTCGCCCTTGCCCCGATCCACAACCTTGGTGTCGCCGGTGATGATTTGCACGCCGCAATTTTTTGCCGCCCCGGCCATCGAGCGGACAATCCGCCACAGCGTCTCCATCGGCAAGCCTTCCTCGATGATAAACGCGCTGCTCAAGTAAACCGGGCGGGCGCCCGCCATGGCCAAATCGTTGACCGTGCCGTGGACCGCCATCGAACCAATATCCCCTCCCGGGAAAAACAGCGGCCGTACGACGTAGGAATCCGTGGTGAAGGCGATTTTTTTGCCGGCCAGTTCGGCCACAGCCGAGTCGTGCTGTGTTGCCAGCAGCGGGTTCTGGAACACCGCGAGAAACATGCCGCCGATGAGGTCGCGCATCAGTTTGCCACCCCCTCCGTGCGCGAGCAGCACATGCGGATATTGCGAAATCGGAATGGGGCAATGGAGTTCCATGTCAGTTGGGTTGGCGGCGATAGCGATAATACGCGGCGCAGGCGCCTTCGGTGGAGACCATCGTAGCGCCAAGAGGGTGTTCCGGCGTGCATTTCGCGGCAAATGCGGGGCATTCGTGCGGCTTGATTTGCCCCTGCAAGACGAGGCCGCTCCGGCAATCCGATGATTCCCCGATGCGGCTCTCGGCCACGCCAAATTTTTTTTCCGCATCGAACGCCTGATACCCATCGGCCAGGCCGAGGCCGCTGCGGGGGATTTCGCCGATGCCGCGCCACTGGCGTTGGACCACCTGAAAGACTTGCTTCATCAATTGCCGCGCCGCCGGATTTCCCTCGCGCCGGACCGCCCGGCTGTATTGGTTTTCGACCTCGGCGCGTCCGGATTCGAGCTGTTGCACCGCCATCCAAATGCCCTGCAGAATGTCGAGCGGCTCAAAGCCGGTGACGACAATCGGCACGTGAAATTTTTTCGCGACGGGAAGATATTCCTCGAATCCCATGACGGCGCAAACATGGCCGGCGGCGAGAAACGCCTGGACGCGGCAATTGGGAGAGGAGAGCAGGCTTTCCATTGCGGGCGGCACGAGGGCGTGCGAAATGAGCAGGGAAAAATTTTTCAAACCTTTTTGCGCGGCTTGATAGACGGCGAGGGCCGTGACCGGCGCGGTGGTTTCAAAGCCGACCCCGAAGAAAACCACCTCTTTCGCCGGATTTTGCGCGGCGAGTTTTACGGCATCCAATGGCGAATAGACCATCCGCACGTCGGCGCCGGCGGCTTTGACCGAGAGCAAATCCGCGCGGCTGCCGGGCACGCGGAGCATGTCACCAAACGAGGTAAAGATGACGCCGGGCCGCGCCGCGATTTCCAGCGCCTGATCAATGATTCCAACCGGCGTCACGCAGACGGGGCAACCCGGTCCATGAACCAGGGTAATTCGTTTCGGCAACAATTCGTCCAACCCGAACTTGACGATGGCATGGGTTTGCCCACCACAAATTTCCATGAGCGTCCAGGGACGGGTGGCGGCCCGGTGAATTTCGCGCGTCAATTGCCGGGCGAGCGTGGCATTGCGATATTCATCGAGGTATTTCATTCAGGAGGGATGGAATTATCAACGGATGTTTCATGGGGTGCTCTCCTGCAAATCGCCCAGTTCTTCCATGTTCTTCAAATAATCGAATATCTTCCGCGCTTCGTTTTCATCGAGGCGGGTGAGGGCAAAGCCGGCGTGGACGATGACATAATCACCGACGACCGCCTCCGACACACACGCCAGGCTGGCGTCTTTGACAATGCCACCATAATCAATCCTGGCGACGCGTTCGAGCGGGTCCTGGCCACTGACGCTGAGAATTTTTCCTGGAACTGCGAGGCACATTTTATTGAGGGTCCTCCTTTTGCTGTTCGCGGAGCGCGGCCATCACCTGGCCGAGGGCGATGCCGCCATCGTTGGGCGGAACGCGTTGATGCCAATACGGCTTGAAATTTTCCTCGCGCAAACGGCGGACGACGCGTTCGGTCAAATAGCGGTTTTGGAAGCAGCCGCCCGAAATCACCACCCGGTCCAGTCCGAAACTTTTTGCCACCGCGACAATCGCGTCGGCCAGCGCGTTGTGAAATTTGGCGGAGATTTCGGCAACGGGAACGCCATTTTCCAAATCCAACAGAATCGCCTCAATCATCGGTTGCCAGTCCAAAGCCATCCCGGAGCGGAGGCCGGGAAGACCCGCGGCCTCGGTGGTCATAAACCAACAATCCGCCGTCGGCAAATCGTAAGCCGCAGTGGTCTTGATTCCATCCAGCGCAAATTCCAAGTCCATGGCGGCCTGACCTTCGAAGCGCATCGTTTGACGCAAGCCACTCAGCGATGCGACCGCGTCAAACAGCCGTCCGGCGCTGGAGGTGGGCGGCGAATTCAACCGGCGCTGCAACATGCCCTTGATGGCACTGGATTCGATCGCCGACAGATGCTGGAATGGCGGCAAATGCGTCATAGCCCAGGCCGCATCGCCGAACATTTCAAACAGCAAGCCCAGGGCGGCCCGGCGCGGTTCTTTAACGGCGGCATCACCGCCGGGGAGTCGGAACCGGCGAAAATGCGCCACCCGCTCGCAGGTGTTCCGTCCCACCAAAAAAAATTCACCACCCCAAATCGTTCCGTCCATTCCCCAGCCTGTGCCGTCCCACGAAACGCCCAAGGCGGGCGGTTCGATTTCATTTTCCGCCATGCAGGACAAAACGTGCGCGAAATGATGCTGGACGCCAACGCACCGGGGAAACTTTGATTCGAGGACATACCGGGTCGAAAGGTAATCCGGATGCAAATCCGCCGCGGCGATCTTCGGCTCGGCGCCGTAAAGTTTTCTAAAATCGGCAATCACGCGGCGGAAGGCATTGTTGGCCGGCTCGGTTTCCAAATCGCCGATGTGTTGGCTGACGAAGACCTGGTTGCCCACGGCCAGCGCCACGGAATTTTTCAAATGCGCGCCGACGGCAATAATCGGCGGATGGCGGAGATTTGAGATTTGAGAGTGAAGCGTGATTGGCAGAGGGGCATAGCCGCGCGCCCGCCGGAGAACCATCTCGCGGTCCAAGACCACGCGGACGATGGAATCGTCCAAATGCCGGACAATCGGCCGGTCATGGACGAGGAAGACATCGGCGATGTCGCCGAGGCGTCCGAGCGCCTCGCGTTCATCCGTGCAAATCGGCTCATCCGTCAAATTGCCGCTGGTGGCCACGACGGGAAAGCGCAACCGGGCCATCAACAAATGATGCAGCGGATTGGATGGCAGCATCACCCCGAGATTCGGGTTACCGGGCGCGACATTTCCGGCAATCTTAAAATTGGAAGCCGCATGAGCGCGCCGGCGCAACAGGACGATTGGCGCTTCCGGCGAGCGGATCAGGCGCTCTTCCAGCGGTGAAATCTCGCAAGCGGCTTTTGCCCATTCGATGGATGGAAACAGGAGCGCCAGCGGTTTTTCCTCCCGGTGCTTTCGATCGCGCAAACGTTGCACGGCCTTTTCGTTTCTCGCGTCGGCGAGCAAATGGAATCCGCCGACACCCTTGACCGCCGCAATTTTTCCCCGCCAGATGGCGCGGACGGCGCCGAGGAGGGCGTGGTGGTTTGCGAAAATCTTTTCGCCCAGCCCGCTCCAAAGTTCCAGGTGCGGCCCACAGATGGGACAGGCGTTTGGCTGGGCGTGAAATCGGCGGTCGGCCGGGTCTTCATATTCGCGGCGGCAGTCGGGACAGAGCGCGAATTTATTCATCGAAGTGTTGGCGCGATCGTAAGGGAGCGATTCGACGATGCTGAAACGCGGGCCGCAATGTGTGCAGTTGATGAACGGATAAAGGTGGCGGCGGTTTTTCGGATCGAACAGTTCGCGCAGGCAATCGGGGCACGGGGCAATGTCCGGCAAAATGAGCGCGGTCTTTTCGCCGGCGTTTTCGCTGGCGCGGATTTCAAAGCTCTTGTAACCGACGGCGTCCAGCCAGGACGCCTCCAGGCTGTGGATAAAACTTCGGGGCGGTTTCTCCAGGTCCAGCCGCAGGAGGAACCTGTTCAGGATGCTGCGCGCGCCCTCGGCTTCGATAAAAACGCCTTGCGTTGAATTATTGACCCAGCCGGCCAGCTTCAATTCGTTGGCCAGCCGGAAGACGAATGGGCGAAAACCGACGCCCTGCACCGCGCCGCGAATGGCCAGCTTCAAACGGGTTGCCGCCGCGCCGTTGACGACGTTGAATCCGGTTTGTGGGGCCGCTTCATTTCGCCGGGATTCACTCGATGGCGGGGAGGCATTCATCATTGGTCTATTTCAAAACTTTCGAGGACCATGTCAGTGGAATGGACGGCATTGACGTTCACGGAGCCGCATTTGGGGCAGACATCGGGGAGGTGCTGGCCGAGGAATTTGTTGCCGCACTTCAAGCAGAGGAGGAGCGGTTCCACTTCAGTCAACGTCAGTTTGGCATTCCGGAGCGCGGGAAATTCCTTTTTGACGATGTCGAAGCTGAACTGGACGTGGTCGCCGCTGTGGCTGGTGAGGGGGTTGAAACGGATGCGGACGCTTATTACATGGCGGGCCTTTTGGGCAGCGGCCTGTTTTTCGACGGCTTCCAAGACAGCGCGGACGAGATGAACTTCATGCATAATTCAATCCTCGGTTATGAAACCGGTGGTCTCAGTCAATGGAGGAAGATAAAGCGGGCGGGCGGGGCAAGCTCACCTGAAATTGGCCATCGCCCTCCATTTGTTGCCGAAGGAAGGCGGAATAGGGATTTCAATCGAGGCGGCGGGATGGGAACGATGCAGAGGGTTCAGATACGAATTGCAAATTAGAAACGCATGCGCCTAACGACTAAAGTTTTTTGTCATGAGCTTAAAGGGACGGAAAGGCAAATTCCGGCTGGTTTTGTCTTTCGTAGGGAGTGGGGCATTTCGAGGTATTCGAAGACCGTTCGGCCAATGATTGAATGACGCACAGGGCTTCGTGAAAGCCGGCTTCGGTGTGGGCGGACAGATTCTCTCCGAAACCGAACTCCACGGCCGAAATGGTCAGCCACCAGGCCTCAGGCGCGTGACCGAAGACGTCGCGCGCGAAGGCGAGCATGGTGCGCGGGTTGGCGGCGTGGGCCATGAGTTGCGCGGAATGGCAAGGTTCGAGCTTGCGGAATTGGACTTGCGCGGGCGAATCCACCGCGGCATCCACGAAAATCACCGAGCGCGCCTGCGAAATGGGTTCGGCGTGTTCGGGCGAGAGTTGTTGGCAAATCATGGTGCGCACGCCGGGCAACCGCAGCGCGCCAACGGCCTCGGCCACTTTGGGTCCCACCCCGTCATCGCTCAGGAGGGTGTTGCCGTAGCCAATGATGAGCAAATCGGGTGTCATAAATCATCCTCGCGCGGCTTCGGCCACCACTTTGCCGTCGGAGGCGATCAACCTGACATGAAGGGGCATTTGGCCGACGGCATGGGTGGAACAACTCAGGCAGGGATCATAGCACCGGATGCCGTGCTCGATGCGGTTGAGCATGGGCTCGGGGATTTCATCGCCATTCCGCGCGCCGAGGTAATGGCCGGCGATCTGGGCGACGGTCCGGTTCATGGCCAGGTTGTTTTGGCCGGTAGCCACGATCAGGTTCACCTTTTGGAGCAGGCCGCCTCGGTCAACGGTATAGTCATGGAACAGCGTGCCGCGCGGGGCTTCGCTGGCGCCCACTCCGCGCAGTTGGTTGATGCCGGCGTCGGCGCGCAAATCACCGCTCGACAGCTCCGGATCCTCGAGATAACGCTCGACCGACTCGATGCAGGCAAGGATCTCGATCAGGCGGGCGTAATGATACAGGAACGACGAGGTCACCGCGCCGCGGCCCATGCGTTTGAAACGTTTCAATTCGGCATCGGCTTTCGGCACACCCATTCGCTCGCAGACGTTCAGACGCGCCAGGGGTCCGACGCGGTACATTCCGGCGGGGAACCCAAGGGGTTGATAATAGGGTGATTTAAGATAGGACGCGCCTTGAACGGATTCGCGGATGAATTCGAAATACTTTTGCGGGTCCATTTGGTCGGCAATGATGCTGCCGGTGCTGTCGGTAAAACGCAACTTGCCGCCGTGGTGCTCCCAGGTACCGTCTGGCCCGACGAGGGCCATGAAGAGGGAGGGAAAATTTCCAAAAATCTGCACTTCGCGTTGGTGGCTCTGCAACGTCTTTTTGAAGAGGTCGAGCGCGGTTTGCGTTGTCCGATAGGCTTCGGCGAGCCAGCCGCCGATTTTTTTCCGGCCCTCTTCGCTCAAGGCCGTCCGCACGCCGCCGGGCACGGCCCAGGCGGGATGGATTTTTTTGCCGCTGAGGGTTTCAATAATTTCCTGTCCGAATTGGCGGAGGCGGATTCCGGCGCGGGCGAGGTCGGCGTTTCCGGCAATCAAGCCAAAGACGTTCCGCTCGGATGGCGGTGTTTCCCAGCCGAGCAGAAAATCCGGCGCGCTCAAATGGAAGAAGCTCAGGGCATGACTTTGGATGAACTGGCCGAGGTTCAGCAGGCGGCGCAATTTGTCCGCCGCGGGCGGGATGTTGACGGCCATCAGAGCGTCGCCGGCTTTGGCCGAGGCCAAGGTGTGGCTTACCGGGCAAATCCCGCAAATTCGCTGGGTGATCCCGGGCATCTCCGTATAGGGCCGGCCTTCGCAGAATTTTTCGAAACCGCGAAATTCGACGACATGGAATTCAGCCTCCGAGACATTTCCTTCGTCGTCCAAAAAAATGCTGATTTTGGCGTGCCCTTCGATTCGGGTCACGGGATCAATGACAATGCGTTTTGACATAGCTCACCCGAATTTCAATTCCGCCCCGCACAGATTCGGAGGGGCACCGGCTAAAACCCGCGCCAAGAGCGCTTTGATGCGGTCGGCGGGCGGCGGGCAGCCCGGCAGGAAGAATTCCACGCTGACGGCTTCATGCACCGGCGTCACCCGCTCGAGCAATCGCGGGACGATGCCGTCGGCCTTCGGGACGGAGGGATTGTTCTGAGCATGCTCCACGTAGGCGCACTGCAAAACCTTGTCTGCGTTGCCCAGGCCAAGTTGGTCACGGAGCGCCGGCACGTTGCCCGTGACGGCGCAATCGCCGAACGACACCAGCACTTTAGTCCGCGCCCGGATTTTATGGAGGATTTCCAGGTTGTCCTCGTTGCAGACGGCGCCCTCAATCAGGCAAAGGTCCACATTATCGGGATATTCCTTGATGTCCACGATTGGGCCATAGACGAGTTCGATTTTTCCGGCCAATTCGATGAGGAATTCATCGAGGTCGAGAAAGGACATGTGGCAGCCGGCGCAGCCGCCGAGCCAGACGGTGGCAACTCTTAAACGATCCATTGTTTTTTCTCCCGTGCGTTGACGATGAATTCAAGTTTGTCGCGGTCATGCACCATTTCGGCCACCGTCGAGCCTTTATGGAACAACGCACCGGTGGGACAGGACATCACGCATTTGCCGCATTCCGTGCAGGAATCGGACTCGCCCCAGGGTTGGTTCAAATCATTGATGATGTTGGCGCGCGCGCCGCGGCCGGAGACGTTCTTGGTGCCGGCGCCTTCGATGTGCCAGCAAACGCGGACGCAGCGCGCACAGAGGATGCAACGGTTATGGTCCATGCCAAACAGGCGGTGGGTCACGTCCACCTTCCATTTCGGGAAACAATAATCGTACCGGACGTGCTCCATGCCGTGCGAATACGCCAGGGTCTGGAGTTCGCAATGGCCGTTGGACACGCACACGGCGCAGACGTGGTTGCGCTCCGCAAACAACAATTCAAGCGTCATCCGGCGGTACTTTTGCAAGCGCTCAGAATTGGTTTTTATTTCCATTCCCTCGCTGATTTTTGTGGTGCAGGCAGGGAGCAATTTGGCGATGCCCGCCACTTCCACGAGGCACAGCCGGCAGGCGCCCACGTCATAGACGCCTTCCAGATGGCACAGTGTCGGGATTTCGACGCCATGGTCGCGGGCCACCTGCAAAACGGTCGCGCCTTCCTCGGCGCTGACCTGGGTGCCGTCAATGGTCAATGTTTTTGCCGCCATAAAATTCAGGTCAATTGTGTTAAAATCCGGTTTTCGCCGTTTTTGCGCGCACCGGACTCATTGGGCTGGAGCAATTCCTCGTATTCCTTCCGGAAAAAACGCAGCGTGCTCAACGTGGGATTCGGCGCCGTCTGGCCCAGTCCGCAGAGGCTTGTGTGGCGGACCATATCGCATAGTTCTTCCAATTTGGCGAGATCGCGTGCCGTGGCCTTGCGGCTCAAAATCTTTTCGAGCAGATGAAGCATTTGCTGAGTGCCGGCGCGGCAGGGAACACATTTGCCGCAGGATTCATCCACGCAGAATTCCATGAAATAGCGCGCCACGTCCACCATTCCGGTGGAGTCGTCCATCACGATCATGCCGCCCGACCCCATGATGGAGCCGAGTTTCATGAGGGAATCATAATCCACCGGGGTGTCCAAATGTTCCGCCGGAATGCAGCCTCCGGACGGGCCGCCGGTCTGCACCGCCTTGATTTTGCGTCCATTGGGGGCGCCGCCACCCATCTCTTCGACGATTTGCCGTAGCATGGTCCCCATGGGCACTTCGATGAGGCCGGTGTTGTTGATTTTGCCGGCGAGCGCGAACACTTTTGTGCCTTTACTTTTTTCCGTCCCGATGGAGGCGAACCACGCGGCGCCCTTCCGGTAAATCGGCGGCACGTTGGCAAACGTCTCGACGTTGTTAATCAATGTGGGGCAGCCCCACAAACCGCTTTCG
>DATJSQ010000100.1:0-2614 GCA_035503995.1 Verrucomicrobiia bacterium
GCAACGAGGCGCGCTTCATCCCAATAGCCGGAGTTGAACGCCGGTTGCCCACAGCAATTCAGTTCTTCAGGAAAATCAATTTTGTGTCCGAGCTTTTCAAGAATTTGCACAATGCTGATGCCGACGCACGGATAAAGCAAACCCACAAAACACGGGATGAATAAGGTTAAAATCAAATCGTCTCCACGACGATGCCGGGGCGCTCGGCGCCGCTGTACCGGATAAAACGCTCGAACGCCGGCTGATATTGCTGAAGGCAATTGGTTGCAATGCAATCCGCGCCCACATAATCCAAAGGCGCCCAAATTTTATGATTCGCGCCTTTTCCCCTTTGAGCCTTTGCCTTAAAGATTACTCCAGCCCGCAATTCTTCCGCGCCCGCTTCAAAACCTCGTCCGCCAACCCACGCGCCTTCGCTGCGCCGTCGGCAAGCACCTTGTGAACAAAATCCCGGTTGGCCGCCAACTCGGCGCGCTTTTTCCGCGCGTCGGAAAAATAATTCCAGTAATTCTCGAACAGCGCCTTCTTCAAATCGCCGTAGCCCAGGCCGCCGTTGCGGAGTCGGTTTTCATAATCATTTCCAACATCTTCTGGCGCGACGAGTTTCAAAAGCTGGATCGCCAGGTTCTTGTCGGCGTCCGGTTTCGGCTCCTGCGGCGTGCGCGAGTCCATCACGATGCCCATGATCTTTTTTCGCAGCAATTTCTCGTCGCCGAAAATTTCAATCGTGTTGCCGTAGCTTTTCGACATCTTATCGCCGTCCGTGCCAGGCACAACCGCCGTGCTTTCGCGAATCTGCTCCCTGGGGACGACGAATGTGTCGCCGTAGGTGTTGTTGAATTTGATAGCGATGTCGCGCGCGACTTCGACGTGTTGTTTCTGGTCCTTGCCGACGGGAACGATATCGGAGTCATAAATCAAAATATCCGCGGCCATCAACACCGGGTAAGCGAAAATCCCGTGATTCGGCGTGATTCCGTGCGCCAATTTGTCTTTGTAACTGTGGCAATTTTCCAGCATCGCCATTGGCGTCAATGTAGTCAGCAACCACGCCAGCTCGGTCACTTCCGGCACGTCCGATTGCTTGAAGAAAACGGATTTTTTCGGGTCCAAGCCGCAGGCCAGAAAATCCAGCGCCACGTCCATCGTGTTCGCCCGGCGTTCCTTGGCGTCGAAGAGCGAGGTCATCGAATGGTAATCGGCGATGAAGTAAAACGCCTCACCTTTCTCCTGAAGCTCGATGGCCGGGCGCATCATCCCGAAGTAATTTCCGAGATGCAACGACCCCGAAGGCTGAATGCCTGACAAAATTCGCATGCCTATAGACTACGCCAAAGCGGCGAGGAGTTGAAGCGTTAAAGCGGTACAAGAGCGCGGCCGTAGCGTTTCCTCCCCTCGTCCTGGTAATCGGAATTCCCGGGGACGAAAACGCGGACAATTCCGGATTGAAGCTATTTTAACGGCGCAATATTGGTTTCAACCCGTGAAATCAACGTTCCCGCCTTCACTTCCCACCGCTGCAAATCCTTGCCCAGTTCCTGTGGCCAATTTTCCTCCGTGGCGGTCATAAAGACCTGGCCGCTGGTCTTGCGCGCGTGCTGAAGCAACGGCAGAAACCCGCTGCGGCGTTTGAGATCAAGCTCGCCCATCACGTCGTCTATCAAAAGCACCGGCGCGCTGCCATGGACGCCTCCGAGAAATTCCGCCTGCGCCATTTTGAGGGCGATCGCCAGGGTGCGTTTTTGTCCTTCGCTGCCGAATTGCGCCGCCGATTTTTCGTTAAGCAACAATTGCAAATCGTCGCGATGCGGGCCAATCAGCGTGGCGCGGAAGGTCCTTTCCCGTGCGCGCGACCGGGCCAATTCGACGGCGAAATCGCCTTCGACCGCGGGCCGGTATTCAATCCGCAAATCTTCCGCGTCATTGGAAATACGGCGATACGCCAGCCGCGCCAGTGGTGAAAACTTCGGGATCAGCTCGCGGCGCAAGTGGATGATTTGGTCGCCGAGGTTAACCAGTTCCTGGGAAAAGCTGTCGAGCGTCGCTTCGTCCGCAGAATGGGCTTTAAGCAGGGCGTTTCTGGCGCGAACGGCGCGCAAATAACGCTGGAGTAATGGCAAATAAACCGGGCTGGTCTGCGCGAGCAGCAAATCCAGAAAGCGCCGCCGCGATCGCGCCGCCCCTCTGACCAGTTGCAAATCCTCGGTGCAAAAGACGACGGCGCGTAGCACCCCGAAATAATCCAGGAGTCTCTTTACCGGCTGGTGATCGAGCGAGAGATTCCGTTCGCGCGCCGACCAGAAAATTTTGACTTCATGCTCGCCGGCGCCAACGACTTTTCCTCCGACAAAATAGCCGGAGCGTCCGTGCCGGAGCATTTGCGCGCTGCCAACACCACGGAAAGAGCGCAACGTGGCCATGAGATATATGGCTTCCAGAACATTCGTCTTGCCTTGGGCATTGTCGCCCAAAAGCAGATGAAAACCGGGCGCGAAATCCGCGTCCAGCCGGGCGTAATTGCGAAAATCCCGCAGCCGTAAATGGGCCAGATGCACGCGACGAAAATAGTTGAGAATCCAACGCCGGCGAAGTGTTAATTTGAGGTTTGGCTGGC
>DATJSQ010000101.1:0-6412 GCA_035503995.1 Verrucomicrobiia bacterium
CCGCCAACCTTTGGCGGCGCTGCCCCAGGCGGTTGTCCAGCAGGACCACGATTACTGGGAAAATTTGATCCAACCGATGATTGGCGATTGGCTGAACGATGACACATCGGTGCGGGACATTGCCGATTTCGCAGGGAAAGTTTATGGACGGCGCGATTTCACAGGGTTTTCCGGCGACCCGCAATTCGTCCGAAGCGATTACTCCTGCAAGATGTTTTCCAAAGAGCGCGCGAGCATCGCCGACCTTTATGCCTGGCGCGCGCGTCAGGCGAACGACCCCGGGGAAAAGCAGCGCATGAGCGCGGCGGCGGATTTTGCCTTTCGGCAGGCTTGGGCACTTTGTCCCTATTCTCCCGAGGCGACGCTTCAGTATGTCAATTTTTTAACCGGGGAGAAAAGATCATCCGACGCGCTTCTGCTGGCGCAAACCGCCGTGAACCTGCCGGAATGGGATAAATCGGCTCGTGGCTGGATGCGTGACGTAATCACGCGCTTACAAAGACTCAATCAATGATTTTGAATTACTTTTGGAGGACGCTCACCCGCGCCGGCGGGATATTGAGCCAGACGATTTTCGAGGCGCGCAAGTGGAAATTGGCGGCGCCGCGCGGACGCAATTTGTGGATGCGATAAGAGAACTGGACCCAGTGACCCCCTGGTTCCAGCATCGCCCGGATCTTTCCCGCCAGCGCCGACGCCTGCTCCTCGGAAAAGTTCAGCAGCGGCAGGCTTGAAATCACGGCGCCCACCGATTCGATCCGGCGGTTGCGCAACAACGCATCCAATTTCCACGCATCGCCCGTGATGATTTGCGCGCGCGGATAACGTTCCCGGAGCAGCCCCGCCAGCTTGGAGTTGTTTTCAATCACCACCAGCTTTTCCTCACGCAATCCCCGCGCCATCAGCGCGTCGGTCACCACGCCCGTGCCCGGCCCCAGTTCGAGCACAAAACTTTCCGGGTCCGTCGGCAGCCACCGCGCCATCGCCGCGGCCAGATGCCGCGAACTGGGCACCAGCGAGCCGGTGCGTTTCGGATGCGCCAGCCATTCCTGTAGAAACAGTCCAGTGTCGCTGAGTGTCACCATTAGCTTTTTAGCCATAACGCGTCTTAAAGGCCCTCGGGATTTGCTTTTCACCGGAAAAATATGGGAACGGCGCCGCGGTGGCAAACTTTTGTTTGTGACATTATCGTTACCTCCCGTTTTGCCGCGGATTCTCCGCTTCCCGTATCGCTTCCAATTTTTGGCGCGCGGCAACGCGCCGTGCCGACCAATCGGCCCATTCGCGCGCCCATTTTTCACCGGTGAAATTCTTTTGCGCTTGCGGCCAAAGCCCGTCCAGGGAGTCCATGGCTCTCTCCACTCCGCTCGCGTCGTGCCATTTCAAGTCCGATTCGGCAAGATTCAAAATATTTTCGGGATAATCGGGCGCCAGCCGGGCGGCCTCCTCCAAATAAGCTTTCGCCTTCCGCTTGCTTCCAATGCTCGCCGGCCAGCCGGGAGCGTCGCGGTAGAGCAACCCCAGGCAACGCTCCGGCCCGGCATAATCCAGTTGTGGGTCCAATGCCGCCGCCGTTTTGAATTCACGCTCCATTTCCCGGACAATTCGCAATGCGCCCAGAAATTCCGCCCGCGCCAGTTGGCCCAGATCCATTCCCAGGTAATAATGCGCCGCCGCGGATTCCGGCTCCAGCAAAATCACCCGCCGGCAGGCGGCGATGCCTTGATTGGCGATCGCCGCGCGTTCCTCCTTGTTCGTGGCAAAATCTGCCCAATCAAAACACGCCCTGGCGAACTGGATCGCATTGGTCGGATTGTTCGCCGTCTCAACCTCCTTTTGCGCGTGGTGATATTCGGCCTCGGCTTGAACAGCGAATATTTTGCCCTGCCCGTTCTGGGCATGGACCGTTGATGCCGCCATAAATAAAATCGCGGCCAGACACCCGCCGGCCGCGTCTTTACGCCTTGAATTAACAGTTGCCATTATTTTATCCTAATTTATACTAATCAAAGTGAAATTAAATTGGAATCTTTTGTTACTATCCGCAATGTTCGCCGCCCTGATTTTTTTCGGCGCCGGTTGCGGCGGCCTCAACAGCGGCGCCAGCGTCTCGCCCGCGTCGTTTTTTTTGCCCGGTTTGCTGAGAAATGACACCACCACCAACGCGCCGGCGGCCTCGCCGGATTTAACCAGGGAATTGGCTTCATCAAAATAATCTTATGAGATTTCCTCTTGCGCTCACGGCGAAAATTGCCGGGCATATCATTAAACACAAACTCAAGAAAACGCCGAAGTTTGCGATGGTGCTGCAACTCGAGCCGCTCCACACTTGCAACCTCACCTGCACCGGCTGCGGACGAATCCGCGAATATTCCACTTCCCTCAAAGACATGGTTCCCCTCGAAAAATGCCTCCAGGCCGCGACGGAATGCGAGGCCCCCATGGTCAGTATCTGTGGCGGTGAACCGCTCATTTATCCAAAAATCGAAGAGCTTGTCAACGGCCTCCTCGCGCAGGGCCGTATCATTTACATCTGCACCAACGGCGTCTTCATGCGGAAAAAAATGAGGGACTATCTGGCGACGATTTATTCGCCCGAAATCGAGCCGCGGTTGAAGAAATTGCTCGATGCCGGGTTGATCTCCGAAAAAGAAGCCGAAGCCATCCGCCACGCTGACGCCGCCGCCAAAAGGAAAATCGTCATCCGTCCGTCTCAATGGATGTATTGGAACGTTCACGTGGACGGTCTGGAGTTTACCCACGACTTGATCGTCGAGCGCGAAGGGGTCTTCAAGGAATGTATTGCGGCCATCCGCATGGCCAAAATCCTTGGCTACCAGGTGGCTACCAACACCACCGTCTATAAGGAAACCGACGTCCGTGAAATTGAAGACATGTTCAAATTCCTGTCCTCGCTCGAGGTGGACGGCCATACGATTTCACCCGGCTACGATTATGACGCGGCGAAGAAGGACATGGTCAAGCGCCTCGGCAAAGACCCCAGGGAATTTTTTCTCACGCGCGATATGACACGGAAAAAATTCGCCAACATCTTGGACTGGGGCAAGGCCTTCACCATTTTTGGCACGCCGGTTTATCAGGAATTTCTGGCCGGCAAGCGCGAGTTGACCTGCACCGCCTGGGCCATCCCCACTTTCAACATCCGCGGATGGAAAGCCCCCTGCTATTTGATGACCGACGGCCATTATTCCGGCTACCAGGAATTGCTGGAAAAAGTGAATTGGGAGAAATATGGCGTGGTGAACGGCGTGGCGCGCGACCCGCGTTGCGAGCATTGCATGGTCCATTGCGGTTACGACCCCAGCGGCGCGCTCGGCACCAGTTTCCAGCGCGGCGACAACTGGAAAAACCTTAAATATAATTTCGGCGCCAAACCGCGGCCATACCCGTACTCAACCGGCTTGGAGAAACGCGCCTTCAACGGCGTCAGCATCGGGTTGGGCCATTTGGCCGAAGCCAAAGCCGCCATCAACTCTCCCGCCGCCGGCGCGCGTGGAGCTTTTTCAAACAACAAGGAGGATGAGCCGCACGTCGGCACTTCCTGCGGCACAGCGGAAAAAAATTCCAATCCGTGTGCGGAATAATCCTGGTCAAGCATGAGCAAAACACTGTATCTCTCACCGCCGTCCTTTGACGGCTTCGACGGCGGCGCCGGCGCGCGTTATCAGGCGCGCCGCGAAGTCACCAGCTATTGGTATCCCACCTGGCTCGCGCAGCCAGCCGCCCTTACGCCCGGGTCCCGCCTGCTGGATTGCCCCCCGCACGGCATTGACCTCGTCAAGTGTCTCGCCATTGCCCGCGATTACGACCACGTCATCATCAATACGTCCACGCCATCGCTCAAGAACGATTGCAAAGTCGCCGAAGCCATCAAAGCGCAAAAGCCCGATACCAAAATCGGCTTCATCGGCGCGCATACCATGGTGCTGCCCACCGAAACCTTGAAGGCGTCGCCGGCGATTGATTGGGTCGGCCGCAAGGAATTTGATTTCACCTGCAAGGAAGTCGCCGAAGACCGCGCCTTTGAAACCATCGCCGGTCTCTCATTCAAAAATCGCGGCGGCAAAATCGTCCACAATCCTGAGCGCGAAATGATTCAGGACATGGACACGCTCCCCTGGGTGGCCGACGTTTACCAACGCGACCTCAAAATCGAAAATTATTTCATCGGCTACCTGCTCCATCCCTACGTCAGCCTTTACACCGGCCGCGGCTGCCCGGCCCAATGCAGCTTTTGCCTCTGGCCCCAGACCATCGGCGGACACAAATACCGCGTCCGCTCGCCTCAAAACGTCACCGACGAGATGGCCTACATGAAGAAAATCTTCCCGCAGGTGCGCGAATTTTTCTTCGATGACGACACGTTTACCGCGAATTTGCCGCGCGCGCGCGAAATCGCCAAACGGCTCGGCCCGCTCGGCTTGACTTGGAGCTGCAACAGCCGCGCCAATCTCGATTACGACACCGTCAAAAGTTTCAAGGACAATGGCTTGCGCCTCTTCCTCGTGGGCTACGAAAGCGGCAACGATGACACGCTCAAACGCATCAAAAAAGGCGTGACCACAGAGGAAATGCGCGCCTTCACCAAAGCCTGCCACAAAGCGGGCGTCGTGATCCACGGCACATTCATTCTCGGCCTGCCCGTCGAGACCCGGGAAACCATTGAGCAAACCATTAACTTTGCCAAGGAACTGGATGTCTTCAGCCTGCAGGTTTCCCTCGCCGCCCCCTATCCGGGCACCGAACTTTACGAGCAAGCCAAACTCAACGGCTGGTTCGTGAAAAAAGACAAAACCGATCTCGTCGAAGGCGACGGCTTTCAACAAAGCACCCTCGAATATCCCGGGGCCTCCAAGGAGGAAATCTTCGAGGCGGTGGACCGCTTTTATCGCACCTATTATTTGCGGCCGAAACCCATTCTGCGCATCATCAAAACCATGCTCGAAGACAAGGACATTCTCGTCCGCCGCAGCCGTGAAGGCTACGAATTCTTCAAGAGCCTGCGCCAGCGCAAAGCCGACCTCGCCGCCCAAGCCGTTGCGGCGTAAGCCCTGGGAAAATGTTTCAGCTTTCCCGGGCTTGGCCTTCGCCATCAGAAAATTTCTTTGAATTTGCCGTTGGAATGGCGTGAAATCCCGGCGTTAAAATGAATTTGCCATGGGAAGAATTGCGCGCCCTGGCCACGGCGGAAATCGAGGCCACCCTCCTGAGTTTGCCCGCACCCTTGCGCGAGCCGGCGGCAAAACTGCCCGTGACATTTGAGCGCCTCCCCAACGCGGAATTGCAGGCCGACGGGGTCGAACCGGACACGCTTGGACTGTTTGTCGGGCCGGATTTCGTTGACGAAGCAAATATTGCCATGCCGCCGCAAATCATTTTGTTTCTCGACAACCTATGGGATTTTGCCGACAGAGATGAAAAAATTTATTGTGACGAAATTCGAACGACTTTTTTACACGAGCTGGGACATTATTTGGGATTGGATGAGAACGGGCTGGCGGAGCGCGGGTTGGAATGACCGAAGAAAAGCCTGTTTTTATTGGCCTTTTGGCGATTTTTTCCGTGATTTTTTGGTCAAATAGGCATGGCAAAAAAATTTTGAAAAAATGCTTGCGCAGATTACATTGTTTGGTAAAGTAATCGTCCGCTTGCCGATAAAACGGCGGTGGGTGGACAGCGATGTCCGTTGACAAATGGCGCGATATGAATAACTTACGCGCCTCCGAAACTCGAAACTGATTGCCGAGTTGAAAGACATGATTCGGCAATTGGCTCTTTTTATCCCTGACAGGAAAATCGAGCCGACGAATTTCGGCCGGAATTTTAGGCGGAAACGCCTGCTGCTCTTTGAAAATTGAATTGTGCGATTAGTTAAGAGCCCCTTTAACGTCAGCCAGTTAGTTGGCTGATATTGAAGGTTTTAACCAAAAAATTAAGCCCTTTGATTTTTACGAATCAAAGGCGAATCAGCTAACGTTTTTATACGGAGAGTTTGATTCTGGCTCAGAACGAACGCTGGCGGCGTGGATAAGACATGCAAGTCGAACGCTGACTTGAGGGTAGCAATATTCTCAGGTCGGAGTGGCGCAAGGGTGTGTAACACGTGGGTCATCTGCCGTGAAGCCTGGGATAACTCGCTGAAAGGCGAGCTAATACCGGATGTGAACGAAAGTTCAAAGTTGGGGACCGCAAGGCCTGACACTTCACGATGAGCCCGCGGCCTATCAGCTAGTTGGTAAGGTAACGGCTTACCAAGGCTAAGACGGGTAGCTGGTCTGAGAGGACGACCAGCCACACTGGAACTGAGACACGGTCCAGACACCTACGGGTGGCAGCAGTCGAGAATTTTTCTCAATGGGCGAAAGCCTGAAGGAGCGACGCCGCGTGGGGG
>DATJSQ010000102.1:0-21082 GCA_035503995.1 Verrucomicrobiia bacterium
AACCGCGGCGTGCGAGTCCACCATTTGTGCGCCGGCCTGCGCATATTCAGCGTCGGGAAAACCCGCGCCGACGCCCGCGCCGCGCTCGACAACCACTTCGTGGCCGCGTTGGCAGAGTTGGTAAGCGCCGCTGGGCAGCAATGCCACACGGTACTCCTGTTCTTTGATTTCCCTGGGAACGCCAATGATCATGACTTTACATAAAACTGGAGCGGGCGAAGGGAATCGAACCCTCGTGTGCAGCTTGGAAGGCTGCCGTTCTACCATTGAACTACGCCCGCAATCTCCGGCTCTCATCTTAAAGGACCGCCCCTCACAGAGCCAGCCTTTTTCGCCGGTAAAAATTCAACCCACGGAAAGGCAAGGATGGGGCATGGAGGAAGGCGGGATCGGCAGAAATCAATGCAAAACGCAAGCTCCCAAAACGGCCATTTTACACCCAAACGAAGCACAGGAAGGATTGCTGCTGAACTCCCTCTCCATTCTTAACTCACCCCAAGATCAACTGTTTCACCCTCTCAACTGCTTGCCGCGCCGTCTCGTCGCGCCGTAGCAAAGTGAAGGCGGAAGCCTGGCGGGTCTGACCGGTGATCACCGGCGACGATGGCGTGCTGTCCTGAAAGAAAAATGTTTCCGAGGCGACCAGCAGTTGCTTCACGCCCTTCGGCAGCATTTGAAAATCCGGATATGTTGTAACAATCGACTTCATACTTCCTGTCACCGTATTGGACGGATAGTCCAGCGTCGTGGTAACATTTTTTCCGTTTCAATTTGCGGACACGGCGGTTTGGGCCAGGCGTTGAATATCCTGGAGTGCATCGGGATCGGTTTCCTCTCCGCCGTCGTCAAAATAGGTTTCGGTCGGGAGTGAGCTTCGCCATTTCCAGTATTCCTCGTGTCCGTCGGCAAAGGCGAGCGTGTCCCCGCTGGCATGGCGCCACGCGGGAACGTTGAACCACGCCATGATGGTGTTGGAATAAAGAAAATGCCCGTCGTCAATCGTCGAACTGGCCTCGTCAAGAAACGTCAGACCCGTGGACGGATTAATTATCTGGGCGGTGCGATGCACGGGCTTGATATTCCACTCATCCGTGTCCGATTGCGGCCCGCCCATGAAACAACTCAAAGAATAGCTCCGCAACGTCAACTGGCCCGCGCCGGCAACGATGGTCCGGTCCGTGGCACAGCGATAAACCGCCACGCTTTTCACGTAGGGATAAATGGTGCCGCTGGTAATATCGGTCGGGGCGGTGTCGAGGAGGGCATTGCCGACGACCCAGGATCCGGCGGGACTTTCCGCGACATTCTGCGTGCGATAATCCCAGTCATTCGAAGCGAGGATGCCACCGTCCTCGTCGGCATAAAGTTGCCATCCCAAATCGAGTTGCTTTAAGTTGTTGATGCAGTTAATGCGTTGGGCCTTTTCCTCGGCCCTTGAGAGGGCTGGCAGCAACATCGCCGCAAGAATGCCGATGATGGCAATGACCACCAGCAATTCGATGAGAGTGAATGCCTGTCTCGCCTTCATGCTTGTTTGACCCTGCCGCGCCAACTTCGTTTCAATTTATTAATGTCCGCTCGAGGCCGAAAAAGGACATTTATTTTGCTGCAACGGCGCAAAAGCATCTGGCCGAAAGAGTTGCGGTTGCCGGACGCTGACAAGGTTCTTGTTGTTATCATGGCGTCATATTCGTGCCTGGAAAGTTAAAAGAGTGACGGAAGCTGTTTCTTGTTAATTTCCGTAATGCTCACAATGGCAATCTGGTATTCGCGCGACGAATTCCGTTACCTGGGGAAGAAAATGTCCGGCAACTTTTCGCTGGCGGCGGACATCACATTCCCCGACACAAACGGATACGGCGACCGTAAAGCTGTGCTCGTATGATAAAACGGACGCCGTGTGGCTGCCATGCCTCCGCCAACCGCCGATCATAATGGGCCAGGATTAGGATTAAGATTTGGATTAGGCTTTAAAGAGGATTGATGGTTTGGGAGAACTTGTCCAGGGCGACGGCGAATGCTGCCGGATCAAAATCGGGACGGGACTGGGAAAGTTTGAATAATTCGTCCAGTTCGTGGTTGGCCTGCGGGCTTTTTTGCGCGCCGAAGAGACGGTCCAGTGCCAATACCAGGCGTTCGGCACGGCGGGCTTGCACGGGCTGCGGAACCGAGGCGCGGAAATCGGGCGACGTGCCGGCAAGCGACACCAGGGCGGCTTGCGTCATTTGGTCGGTCCACGAAAGTTCGGCACCGGCATGGGCCAGGGCGTCGCTCCATTTTTGGACCTGTTCAAAGTTTTCGAAGTTGGGCCGAAAGGTGATGTCCGGTGGCGCGGGTAAACGTGGATCAATCTTGCCGGACCGAACCATCAGCCAAACGAGGCCGCGCCAGGAGTCAATTTGATTTTGCGCGGGCAATTTTTGCTTCTCCAGTTCCCAACTGACTTCACGCAGCGCCACGGCCTGGCCCACGAACCATGCCTGCGCGCCGTTGCCGTTTTTCGCCACGCTCCAGTGTTTTGGCTCGGCGACGCTCTGGCCGTCCAGTTCAAAAATCAATTCGGGATGCCCGGCCTGGAGCAGCGGTTCCGCGACGACCTGATGGCACGCAACGCACGTGTTGGCGCGGACGTAAAGGTCCTGCAAATCGCGCATCCCTGCCGCCGTGCAGTCGGCGCGGGTGTAATCGGTCCGTGTGTGCGAACGAATCCAGTTTCCTGCCGGGCCGTGGCAACTCTCGCAGGTAACGCCCTCGGCAACATTGAAGTTTTTGCCGCGCAGAGCTTCCGGCACCTCGCGCAACGGCGCATGACAGGAAGTGCAGCGGTCGTCGGAGGTCGGGTCGGCGATGCCTGCCGCGTCGGCGATTTCTTTGGCGCGGGCGGTGGCCAGGGCGGCAACGGGCCGTTGCGAATGGAAATCTTGCAGCGACCAGATGAGAAATTGATCTTGGTTCGCGCCGCCGCCGCCGTGGCAACTGGTGCTGGCGCAGGAATTCGCGCCGAGGATTTCCGCCGGCGGCTCCGCGCCCCATGTCGCCGCGACGCGAAAAGCCAGGCTGACGGCCAGGCAATAACAAATTGTTTTACTCACTGGGTTAAATTCGTTAATGGAGTGTCGGCGTGAATGCAACCCTAATCGAATCGTTGGGCGCCCTGGGCGGGGGCCGTTTAAGCCTCGCTGCCGGATTAGTGTTGCTTTCCTGGCTCGCGGTGTGGCTGGGTATTGAGGCGGTCCGCGCCTGGCAGCGCTTGACCAGTGAACGCGAACAATCGCGCCTGGCGCTGGAAAAACTCCGCGCCCAACTCGCCGAGGTGCGGCTCCGCTGCCGCGAAATCGAACAGGAACGGGCTGGCTGGAACGGTCTCCGCAAATTCACCGTCGCAAAAAAAATCACCCAGTGCGACGACGTGTGCGCGTTTTATTTGAAGCCGCATGATGGCCGCGCGCTGCCGCCGTTCAAGCCGGGGCAATACCTGACCTTCCAACTCGACGTGCCGGGCCGCGACAAGCCGTTAGTCCGCTGTTATTCGCTTTCCGATTGCCCGCATCAAAGGGATTATTACCGCGTCACCATCAAAAAGGAAAAAGCGCCGGCGGACAAACCGCACCTGCCGCCGGGCGTGGCTTCGAGCTTTTTCTGCGACGCGGTGAAAGAAGGCGATATTCTCAACGTCAAAGCGCCCGCCGGCCATTTCCATCTCGACATGAGCAAGACGATTCCGGTTGTGCTCATTGCCGGCGGCGTCGGCATCACGCCGATGTTGAGCATGGCCAACGCCATAGTCGCCAGCCAGTCAAAGCGCGAGGCGTGGTTTTTCCTCGGCGTTCGCAACCGGCGCGAACACATCCACAAGGCGGAGTTGGAGAAGCTTGCGGCGGAGAATGAAAACATCCGCCTGCACATTTGTTACAGCAAGCCGGGGCTGGATGACGTGAAGGGCTGCGATTACCAGCATGAAGGCCGCGTAAGTGTCGAATTGTTCAAGGAAGTATTGCCGTCGAACAATTTTGAATATTACCTCTGTGGCCCCGGCGCCTTCATGAAAAGCATCACCGAGGGACTCGAAGCGTGGGGGGTGCCGGACAAGGACGTTCATTTTGAAGCGTTTGGCCCGGCGACGGTGAAGAAAAAAGCCGCGGCGTTGACGCCCGCCGAAACGATACATCTCTCCAAAATCAACGTCACTTTTGGCCGCTCGAACAAGATCGTTCGATGGGAGCCGTCCACGGGCAACCTGCTGGAATTCGCGCAGTCGCAGGGGATAAAGATTGATTCGGGTTGTTGCGCCGGGAGTTGCGGGACGTGCCTGGTGGCCATCAAATCCGGCGAGGTGGATTATCTGAAGAAGCCGGACACGGAACCTGAAGCGGGGGCATGCTTGACGTGTATTTGCCGGCCCAGGAATGATTTGGTTTTGGATGCGTGAAAAACATGCCCGCCGCACCGACCATTCTTGAACGTCCGCAACGGTGGGATGCCGCGTTTGGACCGGAGATGACGAACGCGGAGGTCGAGCGGCTGCTGGCCATGGCTCCATTCCGCGACATGGACGCGGATCAATTTCCCAAACGCACACCGCTCCGCGAAATTCTCCGGCACGACGCGCGATTGCTCCGGTTTCGCAAGGGCGAAATCATCGTGCGCCAGGGCGATTACGGAACGTCGGCATTTTTGATCTTGAACGGCGCGGCCCGTGTGGTGTTGAAGCCGGATTTGCCGCCGACGTTGCTTGGACGGCGGAAGCCGGGCAAAAAGGGCCTCTGGCCGACGCTCGCGCAGCTTTGGAATGGCGTCCGTCCGCCGGAGAGTTTTTCGCCCGAACAACTCCGCCAATCCGCCGAATTGGGGGCGCGGCTGGACGAAAAGGACGTGCGCGTTTTTCTCCAGGATTTGCCGCGCGTACTGGAACGGCATCGCACGGTGCAAATGACGGCGGGGGATTTTTTCGGCGAAATCGCCGCGTTGAGCCGGATGCCTCGCACCTCGACCATTTTCGCCGACAGCGACGAGGCCGAGTTGCTCGAAATTCGCTGGCAGGGCCTGCGCGATTTGATGAAGAACGATGACGCTCTGCGCGCCCACATCAACAAGATCTACCGTGAACGCGCGCTGGCGTCGTATCTCCGCGCCACACCGATTTTTCAGCGGCTCGACGAGGCGCAGCTTGAGCGCGTGGCCGAGGCCGTCGAGTTTGCGACGTTCGGCGACTACGATTGGTCGGGCGACTACAAACGCCTGGCGCAATCGGGCGCTGTCCGTCCAGAGAAGGAACCGGCGGTCGTGGCGGAGGGCGATTACCCGAACGGCATGGTGCTGCTGCGCGCCGGATTTGCGCGGGTCAGCCAGAAAACCCGCGGCGGCGAACGCACGTTGAATTACCTTGGCGCCGGACAAATTTTTGGGCTGAACGAAATTGCCCATAATTGGCGCAATCCGAACGTGCCGGTGAATTTTCAGTATTCGCTTCGGGCCATCGGCTACACACATTTGCTGGTGGTGCCGACGCGAGTGATGGAGGAAATCGTTTTGCCGTCATTGCCCCGGGGCGAGTTGCCGCCGCCGGTGGAGGCGACGGAGCCGTTTGATTTGGCTCCGTCGGAAACCGCCGTGCGCGAAAACGTCGGCGCGGAAGTCCTGGAGTTTATCACTGAAAACCGGTTTTTCAACGGCACGGCGGCGATGGTCATTGACCTGGACCGTTGCACTCGCTGCGACGATTGCGTGCGTGCCTGCGCCTCGACGCACGACAATAATCCGCGTTTTCTGCGCCACGGACCGGCGGTGGGCCGACTGATGATTGCCAACGCCTGCATGCATTGCGCGGACCCGGTCTGCATGATTGGCTGTCCGACTGGCGCAATCCATCGCGAATCGTTCGCCGGC
Source organism: Verrucomicrobiia bacterium (assembly GCA_035503995.1). Lineage (GTDB taxonomy): Bacteria > Verrucomicrobiota > Verrucomicrobiia > Limisphaerales > UBA11358 > UBA11358. Next base: position 5,887 of record DATJSQ010000102.1, read on the forward strand.
CAGGTGGTCATTAATCCGGCCACCTGCATCGGCTGCAAATCCTGCGCCAACAACTGTCCTTACGACGCCATCCGCATGGTGGAAGTCCGGGACGAGCGCGGCGAGTTGATGGTGGACCCGGAAGCGAAGCCGATTACGAAGGCGACGAAATGCGATTTGTGCGTGGAGAATTACGGCGGCCCGGCGTGCCAGCGCGCTTGTCCGCACGGCGCGCTGACGCGGATGAATATGAATAATCTGGACGCGCTGACGCGCTGGTTGAAAAAATGAAACGTTTTCGGCGACAATTTTTTCCGGGTTTGTTCGCGCTGCTCATTGCCGCCGCGGCGACGCTGGTGTTGCATGCACATTTCCGGCGCACATTGCCGAATGAGGCGCTTCTCACCGGGTGGATTCTGCTCGCCGCAACGCTGGCGCTGGCCTTTTACAACGCGCGCAAAAGGCTGCCGTTCCTGCCCCTCGGCAATTCCGAGACGTGGCTGCAGGTCCATATCTACCTGGGCTTCTTCACGGTGCTGTTATTTTTGATTCATCTGAATTTCCGCCTGCCCCATGGCTGGTTTGAAATCACGCTTGCCTGGCTGTTCGCGCTGGTCAGCGGCAGCGGCGTCGTCGGATTGATTCTCAGCCGGGTCCTGCCGCGCCGGCTGGCGACACGGGGCGGAGAGGTGATTTATGAAAAAATTCCCGCGCTGTCTCATGCGCTGAAATCCGAGGCGGAAAATGTGGCGGTCGGCGCGGAGGCAAAATCGCCGGCGATCGCGGAATTTTATGCGCGGCGGCTGGCACGGTTTTTCTCCACGCCGCAAAACACCTGGCTGCACCTGGTCGAGTCGCGCCATCCGCTCAATGCGTTGATTTCGGGATTGGACGATTTACGCCGCACCGGCAGCGACGCCGAGCGTGCCATGCTCGAAAAGCTCGCCGCGCTCGTTCGCCAGAAGGACGGTCTCGATTACCATCGGTCGCTCCAGCTGACGCTTAAGCTGTGGCTGTTCGTCCATATTCCGCTCACTTATGGCCTGCTGATTTTTACGGCGCTGCACATCGTTCTGGTTTTCGGATTTTCAGGAGGCGCGCGATGAGCGAACAATTGCCGTCACCCGGCTTCGACTCGCAGAATTATGCGCGTCCGAACCAGAACTGGATTTGCGGACATGGGCGCGAAGGCAATCCGTGCCGGCTCGGTCCCGATGCCCGGGGCCGCTGCCGCGCGACGGCCGAGTGCAAACCGGTGTTGGAAACAAAACCAGGCGAGACGAAAGGCCGCTGGCGTTGCACGCGTCCTGGAGGAGCCTGTGAATCCGGCCCGTTGCCGGACGGAAGCTGCTGTCGTCCGATAGCGAAGTGTTCGCCCGTGCCAACGCTTCGTTTGGTTCGCAGAAGACTCACGCTGGCGGTCATCGCCGCCTCGGGCGCCGGGCTTTTGATTTTGCTGGGCATTCCGCCGTGGCGCGACGGGTTCATCAATCCTGGCACGCTTTCCCAAGGGCACTCCGTCGCGGCATTTGCGGAGATGGCGGCGACGAATCATTTGAAATCAAATTGCGGCGCGTGCCACGTCGCCGGCCATTCGGGTCCGAACGGAATCGTCCGCGCCGCGTTTCACGCCAAGCCGGGAATATTCGATTTTAAAAAAGTCGTCCTCGCCCAGCCGGCGGAACCCTCAGTAATGGACGCCAACTGCCTGACATGTCATCCGGGCAAAAATTTTCATCAGCCGGATGCGCCGGTCATTTCCTGCGCGTTTTGTCATGCGGAACATCGCGGGGCGGTCATGGTGGCGACGACGGATGCCAACTGCGATTTTTGTCATGGCGACCCGGCAAAAATGGCGGTGTCGCGGACGGTTTCGGTCATTCACCATTTTTCCACGGACCATCCGCAGTTCCGGTTCATCACCGAAAAATTGCGTGATCCGGACACGTTGAAATTTGACCATGAACTGCACTTGACCGCCACGGATATTCCGAAGCTGCCTGACGGCCTGACGCTGGACTGCGCGTTTTGCCATCAGCCGGATGCATCGGGCGCTTACATGCGGCCGGTGGAGTTTGAGCGGAATTGCCGTGTCTGCCACTCGCTGCAATTCGACCCGCAGACACCGGAGCTGACCTTGCCGCACGGCAGCGCGGAGTTTGTGTCCGCATTTTTGCACAGTTTGCCGGCGCAGTACGCCCAACTGGCGGCGCGTGAAAAAGTGGCGGACGCGAGCGACTTTGTGGAAACGAAGCTGGCGGGTCTGCGGTCGCAATTCGGGAGCGGCATTGAATTGGAGCGGCGGATTTTCCTCAGCACGGCGACGTTTGGGCCGCAGACGCAAATCGGAACTTTAAACGGAATGACCCGGGCGATCTTTCCCGGCTGCGCGTATTGTCATGAGGTGAAAACGTCAACCACCGGTTCACCGGGAATTACGAGACCGGTGATGCCGGAGCGATGGCTGCCGGACGCCAAGTTCAGCCATGCCGTGCATGCGAATATCGCCTGCGGGCAATGCCACGACGCTATTCACAGCCAGGAGACGGCGGACATTATCCTGCCCCCGAAGGAGACATGCGAGGTATGTCACAGCCCGCAGGGAGGGGTGGTGGATACCTGCGCGGAATGCCATAATTACCATAATCCGCCGGGCGGAATGACTGATGGCGACACTCTAATGACGAAAGAATGACAAGGCACAAATGACTAGAACCGGACGAACAGATTCAATCCGCCGCCGGCGTCGAGCTTTTCGTAGTCCTGGGCGAACAAACCGTCAGTGTTCAAATCGTCGTAGCCGATGAAGCCGCGCAAGGCGACGTTTTTCGTGACCGGAAAATATACCGTCAGACCCATCGAGTGCAGGAAATCATCGCGGTGAAGGGCCGTATAGTGGGAATATTCAAAGCGGTAGAACGGCTGCAGGATGGCATACTGGCAAAGCCGCCAATTGCCAACAACGAAAACGCCCTGGTCGGTGCGGTCATTGTAATCTCCGCCGTAGCCTGTCGGAGGATTCCAGGTATCGGTGAAGCGATAATCGCCCTCGTAACCGATGGAAATATCTTTCGTCGCAGACAGCGGAAAGTCCCGGACAACGGACAAGCGCGGAACGTATTCGTGGTAGAATGCGTCATAGGTGCCGGAGTCGAGGAGGGTGCGATAATCCGCGCCCACGGTGAAAAGCCAATTTTGCCGCCGCCAGGTCACGTCGCCAAAAACGGTCGAGACGTTGAAGTCGAACGAGTCCAGCCTGTTGTTTTGAATCATGCCGTTGTTGAAATAATAAACCGGTACCGTGTCAGAACGCGCGAGGTCGAAGTTGAGCCATTGCTGCTGGTAGCCGATGCGCGGCGCGAGCTGGCCGCCGTGGAAATCGAACGGCGTTGGCGCGAGGGCCGCCTGCACGGTGCTCACCAGCACGTCCGCGCCCTGCTTGTTTTGCCCGGCGAGAAACAAGTTGTCCGTGTAAAAATATTGTTCATCGCCATAAGCCTCAATCCACGTCCGGCGCGGCTTGACTTCGACCACTGACTGCGGCCCGATGTCGCTGGACTCGCCTTCGTAGAGGGCGGGGATATTCGTGCCCAGGAAGGGTTCCGATTGCTGGATTTGATTGCGTTGCTGGAGGGATTCCACCTGCTGACTGGCGTTAGGCATTTGGGCCTGCGCCGGCAAAATGAAAATTGCCGCGAGAGCCGCCGGCAGAAATGTCTGGGTTCGCATAGATGATATTATCTCGCTGTCGGGGTGGTGGAGGTAACCGGCTCAAAGCCGCGTGCGCCGGGGCCCGTGCCGGCGGTTTGTACGCCGGTACTGCTAAAAGTTTGCTGGGGCGGCGCAGTTGGCGTCGGCACGCCAACTTGATACGTGCCGTGGTCAATCGTGTCCAGGCCGTTGCCCGGCGGATACCAATAAGCGTCCACGGGCCGGCCGGTGTCCACCGCCTTGCCCGATTTGAGCAACCTGTTTTGCGCGCGAATGGCTTCCTTGATCAGTGTCAGGGAGGAAAGTTTGTCTGGAAAGCCATTGACCAACAGCGAATCAGCCACCAGTCTGCCTAAATTGATGTTCAGCACCGGACTCAGCGTTCCGCCCGGCAGCACGAACACGAGCTGGCCGGCGTTCAGCGTGGCAGACGTTCCGTTCGGCAAAGTCACGGCGCCGGAACCTTCAAGCAAGATCACTTTGAACCCGCCGCTTGGCGTGGCCGACACGATAATCGTCGTGCCCAACACCGCCGCCGCCGCGCCGCCGGATTGGATGGTGCCGCCGCCGAGACCCTTTGGAGGGTGAAACAGCACGTTGCCCTGCTCCAGGTTCAATGTGCGCCCGTTGTCGGCGAAGGAGAAAATCGTGTTGGCGCCGACGCGGGTGATGGTCTGGTCCGGGGCGACGAGTTCCGCCCGCGACTGCGGGCCGGTGCGGACGCGTTCGGGCGCCTTGACGACTTCGTTGACACTGGCCGGCGTCGTGTTTCCGGCGACGGAGACGGTGCCCACGTCGTTGATGATTTCGGTGAAGGTGCTCTGGGTCAGAGGATCCGCCCGGCCGGCAAGCCCGGCCGGGAGCACCATGGCAATGATAAGAAAAATTGCTTTCATTTGAAACTCCTGTTAATCTCGTTTTGGTTTACATCTCCGGCATGAGTTTGTCAACCTTCGTCATGCCTGATCGTTTCGGCAACCGCCGCGCCCCGCGCCGCATGGCTGTTCTCACCGCCTTCTGCGCGCTGGTGACGCTTGCCGTGCTGGCGGTGGATTTTTGCGGTCCAGCGCCGCTGGCCAGCCCGCTCGCTGGCGCGGAACGTTTCGTTCAGGACTTCTTCGCGCGCCACGGGCGCTGGACGCCGGCCAACACCAATCTCGTTCTCATCGGCATTGACCAGCCGGTTTATTCTTCCTTTTTCAGCGACGCCGAGCTTCAACGCGAGCCGGTGCTGCGGGATTTGCAAACCCAGTTCCCGTGGTCGCGCGCGGTCTGGGCGCGGCTCATCCAAAAACTCTCGGACGCCCGGGCAAAGACGATTGCGATTGACCTCGTCTTCGCCTCGCCGTGGAACGGCGACAACGAGCTCCGCGCCGCTCTGGACAAATACCAGGACCGCGTTGTCATCGGCGGCGTGCTGAATCTCAATGAAACGGACCGTGGACAACCGGTGCAGTTCACCCCGCCGGCGGCTGACCTGATTTCCGACACGCCCGGCCGCCCGGCCGCCTTGGATTCTCGCGTGGGCTTCGTCAACATCTGGGATGATAGCGGCGAGTTTCGCCGCCCCTTTTTCCGCGCCACCAACCATCAGCTTCAAGACGCCGTCAACGCCGCGCCGGACGCGGTCATCGAGTCCCTGACCGCCCGCGCGCTGGAAAAATTCGGGGCGGCGGATAAAATTCCGTCCGTCGGGTCCCGGCCCGTCATTCGCTATACCGGTCCGCCGGGAACGTGGCCGGTCATTCCGGTGGGCGACGTCCTTTCGCCGGAGATTTGGGAGCGTAATTACGGCGGCGGAAAATTTTTCGCGGGCAAGCTGGTCCTCGTCGGACCGACGGCGGTCATTTTTCAGGATTTTCACCAAACGCCGTTCCGCGAGGCGATGTCCGGCCCGGAAATTCACCTGAACATTCTGAACGCCGCGTTGAACGGGGAATTTATTCGCGAAACGCCGCCGGTCGCCAGCGGCGCATTGGTCGCCCTGGCGGGAGTTTTCGCCGCGGCGCTTTGCCGTTTGGTCCGCACGCCCATCCATCGGTTGTTGGCCATCCTGCTTGCCGGCGTCGCCATTTTTTTCGCCGCCGATTTTTGCTTCAATCACCTGAACCTGATTTTTCCCGTGGTCAGCCCGCTGTTGGTGCTGGGCATTAGCGGTGTCGGCGCGCTGGGTTACGATTTTATCGTGGAGCGGCTGGAGCGGATGAAGCTGCGGCATACGATGGGGCTTTATTTTTCGCCGCGGGTGTTGGACGTGGTGCTGGCCGACCCCGGCTCAATGAAGCCGCGTCGCGCGGACGTCACGCTGTTGCTGACGGATTTGAGGAATTCCACGCCGTTGGCCGAAATGCTCGGCCCTCAGGGAACTTTTGAATTGCTCAACCGCGTGTTCGAGGCCCAGACCAGCGCCATCATGAGCGAAGACGGCAACCTCGAGCATTTTCTCGGCGACCAGTTTTTGAGCTACTGGGGTGCGCCGCAAAAACAGCCGGACGCCGCCGACCGCGCGCTGCGCGCGGCGATGAAACTCATCCGCTCGATGGAGGAGTTGCGGGCGACACTGCCGCCGGAAGTGCAAAAACTGTTCGGCTACGGCGTCGCATTGCACAGCGGTCCAGTGCTGATTGGCAACAAGGGTTCCGCGTTGCGCCTCGATTACGGTCTCGTCGGCGACACGGTAAATGAGGCTGCGCGGGTGGAGTCGCTGACAAAATTATACGGCGTGCGGATGCTGGTGACCCGCGAGACATTCGCGCAGTTCAAATCGCAGGGAGCGCGGCGGCTCGTGGACCGCGTCGTCGTCAAGGGCAAGACCGGGCCGGTGGAATTGTACGAATGCGATAATCCCTGTGCGCCGGCGAAATTCGCGGAACTTTGCGGGCGTTACAAGGCGGCTTACGATGAATATTTTTTTGGAAAATTCGTTGAAGCGCGGATGGAATTCGAAAAACTGGCCCGGGAATTTTCCGATGGCCCCGCCCAAACGCTCGCCGCGCGCTGCGCCGGGCTGGCGGTTGCGCCGCCGGCTGATTGGAAGGGCATTTGGAAAATGGAATCGAAATAGCTACAACCCCGGGTTGCGCGGGAATTTCGCGAACGGCAGGCGCGCGCCGCGATACTGGGTCTGGTCGGCGCGGATGGGCACGGGCGCGAGGAAGAGCGAAGCCCCGCTGGCTGCAATCAAATCGTCCTCGTCCACGCCGTCGCCGCTGACGGCAATGGCGCCAATGAGCACGCCGTTGCGGTAGAGGGGAAAGCCGCCCGGGAATATGGTCATGCCGTTCGGCAGATTGCCATTCACGTTGGTCGAAGTCATGAAGACCGCGCCGTTGACGGGATTGGTCGCCTGAATCGAAACCGGCGTGATGATCGAAAACCGTTCCTGCAATCCAAAAAAGATACCCGGCTCCGTGCCATTAATTCCCGGCGGATAGGTGTTTTGCGAAAGGAAATTGACGGTGCGCGCGGAGTAGGCGCGGTTGGTGGCTGAAACGAAAACGCACGTGCGCGCCTTTTGCACGGCGATGTCCCAACTGAAACGCGTGGCGTCGGACGAGGTGCAGAATGTTCCGAGAACCACCGGGGGCACGCCATTGGAATTTGGATTGTTGACGATGGAAATGAACATCTGCGTCGGCTGGCCGCGCGGCAGGCGGAGCGCAGCGCGGGTGGTGCGCGCCCGATTGGCGGCGGCGGCGATGATATTCGAAACTTCCAGCGCCGAGAGCCGCGCCATGCCGCCGGGCAGCGGGACCGTGGATGGGTCCGCGATGATCGGCTGGCGCAGTTGGCCGGTTTCGCCGCCGAAAGTCGCGACCGGATAGGGATACGGCGCCGGCGATGGCATGAGCGTGAAGGGTTGCACATTTGTTCCCGGCAAATTGTCGAACGGAATCACGGCGCCCACGCTCGTGGAACTTTCGACGTATTCGAATCGGATGCCGTTCAGGAGCACCTGGGAACCGAGAATGGCGGCCGATGGCTGATAGCCGATCTGGCCGGCAAGCGCGACGTCTTCGTTGGCGTCCGGACTGGCGATGACCGTTGGCGTGATATCCGTCGGCTGCAAGCCATCGCCGGACACGCCGATGGCGCCGACCAGGGAACCATTTTTGTAAAGAGGCAGGCCGCCGGGCGTGCCGGCCAGTCCGCCGGTAATCGGAATTGGCACGGGCACAAGCGTCGCTCCTGGCGAACTGCCGTAGCTGATGACGCTGCCGGGCGCTTTCATTTTGTTGATGTCGGAAAATGCGAGTTGCGAAAAATTCACCCCGACGAGCGGGCCGGGTGCGGTATTGAGGATTCCTGGCGGAAAATGCGGCTGGATGATGTCTCCGGCGGTGCGCGAAGAAAACGCGTTTTGGTCGCTGCTCAAAAATGCCGCGCTTCCGGCCTTGGCGATGGCGTCGGCGACGAGCGGGTCGTTGGTGGACGAATTGGGATTGAGCGCCCAAACGCCCAGCACCCAGCCTTCGCGATCGGCGACGGCGATGACGGCGTTGGTGGCCAGCGGGGAATTGGCGAGGGCGACCGCGCGGGAAACGGCTTGGGCGACAATGGTCTGCACGTCGTCCAGAGTGAGTTGCGCGGGCGCGGGCCGCGCGGCCATCAGCGCGAAAAACAAAATTCCGAAAATCCGTTTCACCGGGATGCGAAGATAAGGGCTTGCTTTCTCAAAATAAACAATTTCTTATTGCGGAAATGTCAGCAAGGCCGCGCCAGGTTAAAAGCTTGGGAAAACCGTTTCTGTTCGGCTGCGCCGCCGTGTTGTCGTTGCCGCTGAAAAATAACGGAGGCGAACTCGCGGCCACGAACGACGTGAACCGGCTCAAGCCGTATCAGGCCATCAGCACCAACACACCGCCGCTGTCCCCGGAGATTTTCAATCCGGATCCGAACGCGGTGGAATGGCCACCACTTCCGCAGACGGATTTTCGCTGGCAGCAGCGGGTGATCGTCAGCAGCAATACGCCGCCCGCGTCGCCGGAGATTTTCAACCCCGACCCCGGCGCGAGCTTCCGTCCGCAGACGAATGTTCCGCCCGCGCTGTTCATTGAGCCGCCCGCGCCGCCGATCTTTACCCCGCCGCCGATTCCGCCGGGTCTGGCGTTGCCGCGCGAAGGCGTGCGGCTGGAGGAATTTCTCCCGCCGCGGAAGCCGGAACCGGGCGGCTACGGCATGGAACCCCTCACCAACGGGCTGGCTCTGCCCCGCTGGGATACGCGGCGCGAATTGAAGATTTATCCGGACTTCGGCTATCAGAAGTATTCGTTGCAACCGGGCGATTATCCGACGAACACCGTGCCACAGCCCAATCGCTGGCGCATCGGCTTCGTGCCCTGGGAACGCTACACCAGCGGCGTCACCGAGCAGCCTTACGAAACGCCGGAGCCGCTCCTCTGGGCGCCTTACCACCAAAGCGTTTTGAAAGGCGACCTGCCCATCATCGGGCAGGACATTTTTCTCGACCTCACGGCGTCGGCGGAGACCGTGACGGAATTCCGGCGCGTACCGACGGCGAGCGGCGTGAGCGGCGCCGTGCCGGGCGAATATGAATTTTACGGTGAAGGCGAGGAACTGAGCATCCAAAATTATCTGGCATTCGAGGTGGATTTGTTTCAGGGCGACACGGCGTTCCGGCCGGTGACCTGGGCGGTGGACATTCAGCCTGTGTTCAACGTGAATTATTTGCAGGCGGAGGAGGCCGGCGTGGTTTCCCCCAGCCCGACGGGGTCATTGGCCAACAACACGCCGCCGCCGGCGAATGGGTTCGTGCAAAATCCCGGCGACATCGGCACACTGCTCAGCGGCCAGGTGGGTCCGGCGAATAGCTACCGTGGGACGATGTCCACGGAACGGACCGAGACTTATTTCTCCCTCCAGCAGGCCTTCGTGGAATTTCACCTGCTGGATTTGTCGGACAATTACGATTTTATGTCGCTGCGCATCGGCAACCAGCCGTTCAACGCGGATTTCCGCGGCTTTCTCTTCAACGACATCAACCTCGGCGCGCGGCTCTTCGGCAATTTTGACAACAACCTCTACCAATACAATCTCGCCGGGTTCGACATGCGCGAGAAGGACACCGACTCGGAATTGAACACCTTCAATAGCCGCAATCAGGATGTCCTCATCGCCAATCTTTATCGGCAGGACCTTCTGGCGCCGGGGTACACGGGCGAGCTGAGTTTCCTGGCGAACTTCGACCACGGCGGCGTGCATTACGATGACAATGGCTTTATCGTGCGGCCCGCACCGCTCGGCACGATACGGCCACACGACGTGACGGCGTATTATGTGGGCTGGGGCGGCGACGGCCACATCGGGCGGCTGAATGTGTCCCACCAATTTTACCAGGCGTTTGGCCGCGACGATTTCAACGGCTTGGCCGGGGGGCCGGTCAACATCAACGCGCAAATGGGCGCGATGGAGGTTTCCTACGACCTCAACTGGGTGCGATACAAGGCGTCCTTTTTTTATGCGTCTGGCGACAACCACACCACGGGCGGCACGGGAAGCGGCTTTGATACCATCGTGGACAATCCGAATTTCACGGGCGGGCCGTTCAGTTTCTGGTCGCGGCAGGGTTTCAATCTGGGGGGGACGCTGGTGAATTTGAAGGACGCCGACAGCCTGGTGCCGGATTTGCGGACAAGCAAAACCGAAGGGCAGGCGAACTTTGTAAATCCCGGCGTCTATATTTTTGGCCTGGGGGCCGAATTTGACCTGACGCCGAAACTGCGGTCGTTTCTCAATGCAAATTACATTCGTTTCGCCGAAACTGATCCGATTGAGACGGCGTTGTTGACGCCCAATATAGACCGGGATGTCGGCTGGGATTTGAGCCTCGGATTTCAATATCGGCCGTTGCTGACGGACAACATCATTTTTTCCGCCGGCTTCGGCGTGCTGATTCCGGCGCTCGGTTATCATCAAATCTATGACACCAACCCGAACCCGATACCCGGTTTCGACGGCAGCGGTCCCGCCGCCAATTCCGGCGAATTTCCTTACAGCGGCCTGATGGCCGTGACATTGCGATTTTAGCCATGAAAACGAATTCAAACCGACACCGATGGTACGCCGCGCTGACGGCGACGGGATGGCTGGCATGTTGCCTGGCGCTATTCGCGCAAAGCGACGGCTCCGGCCCGGCCATTTCCGTCCCCAAGGAATTGCCGCCAAATCCGGCAGTCCGCCTGCCGCCGCCAAACTGGATTGACCAATCACAAGCCGCGGCCGACACCAAATCGCGCGGCTGCCTGCAATGTCATTTGGGTATCGAGCCGATGCACGCCTCGCCAAGCGTTGTGCTCGGCTGCACCGACTGCCACGGCGGTAACGCCACGCCCGGCCTGACCGAACGGGAAGCGCATGTCGCGCCGCGCAATCCAATCTTCTGGCAAAGTTCGGCGCTGCCAAACGACTCGTCGGTGCTGCTCAACCACGAGTCGCCGGAGTTCATCCAGTTTGTCAACCCCGGCGACCTGCGCGTGGCGCAAAAGGCCTGCGGCCTGTGCCACGGCGAAATTGTCCAGGAAGTAAGCCACAGTATCATGCGGCACGGAGCGATGCTCTGGGGTGCGGCGCTTTACAACAACGGCTCGTTCCCGGAGAAGAATTACCGCTTTGGCCAGGCTTACGGGGCGGACGGCGTGCCGCTGCGACTGGATAGTCCCATTCCGGTCACGCCGGAGATGACGGAGCAGTTCGGCATTTTGCCGTTTATTGAGCCGCTGCCGCATTTTGAAGAAAGCCAGCCGGGCAACATCCTGCGCATCTTCGAGCGCGGCCAGGAAAAGCCCCTGTCGTTGGGCAACCCCGATCCATTCGAGGAGGGCGGCAGGCCGGCCCACCGGTTGAGTGACCGGGGTCTCGGCACGTTGAACCGGACCGACCCGGTGTTTTTGAATTTGCAAAAAATGCGGCTAAACGATCCGTTGCTGGATTTTCTCGGCTCGAACAATCATCCGGGCGATTACCGCAGCAGCGGTTGCACGGCGTGTCATGTCGTCTATGCCAACGACCGCTCGCCAACGGATTCCGGCTGGTATTACAAATACGGCAACCAGGGTTTGAGTTTCACCGGCGACAAGGCGATTCGCAAAGACGAGCGCGGCCATCCTATCATCCACCAATTCACGCGCTCTATTCCTTCAAGCCAGTGCATGACCTGCCACATGCATCAGGGCAATCTCTTCGAGAATACGTATCTCGGTTACACTTGGTGGGATGAGGAAACCGACGGTGAATTGATGTATCCCACCAACCAGGTCAATCCGACTCCGGCGCAACTGGTCCGGTCAGTTGAAAATAACCCCGAAGCCGCCGCCGCGCGCGGACTTTGGGGTAATTTGGATTTTCTGGAAAAAGTCGCCGAGCTGAACTCCAAGTTGAAGGACACGCAGTTCGCCGATTATCACGGGCACGGCTGGATTTTCCGCGCCGTGTTCCTCCACGACCGACAGGGCAATCTGCTGGATCGCGATGGCAATATTATTCCGTCCAGCGACGTGGACAAATTCGCCAGGGCGGTGCATCTGGAAGACGAGCATCTGCGGCACGGAATGCAATGCGTGGACTGCCACTTCGATGGGGACGTTCATGGCAACGGGCTGCTTTACGGCGAATCACGCGCGGCGACGACCATCGAGTGTATTGACTGCCACGGGACGATTGAGAAGCGGCCGACGCTCGTCACCAGCGGCAACGGCGGGCAGGTGGATTTGCGCGGCGGCAACACGCCGTGGGGCCCGCGTTTTTTCCGGGTGGGAGAAAAATTGTATCAACGCTCGATGATGACGCCGGATTTGGTCTGGGAAATTCCGCAAACGATTGACACGATCGACCCCAAGTCATCCCATTATGATCCCGCGTCCGCCTACGCCAAGACGCTGCTGCGCGACGGCGTACACTGGGGGGCGGTGCCAAAGACGGATTGCCCGCGCAAATTGGCGCACGACAATTCAAATATCAATTGCGAAGTCTGCCACACGTCGTGGGCGACCTCCTGCTTCGGCTGCCATCTCCCGATGCGCGCGAACGAGCGCGTGGCGCTCAACAAATACGAGGGCATCAACACGCGAAATTTCACCAGTTACAATCCCGAGGTGGTCCGCGACGACGTGTTCCAACTCGGCATAGATGCAACTTACAAGGACCATCGCATGGCCGTTATCCGATCGTCGTCCGCCGTGCTGGTCAGTTCGCAGAACGCGAACCGGGAGTGGGTTTATTCGCAGCAACAAACCATCAGCGCCGAGGGTTTCAGCGGCCAGGCTTTCAACCCGGCTTTTCTCCACACCACCAGCGGGGTCGGCACGACAAAAAATTGCGAGGACTGCCACATTTCCGATTCGAACGACAACAATGCCTGGATGGCGTCGCTTCTCGGTTTCGGCACCGGTGCGGTGAATTTCTTTGGGCGCTTTGCCTACGTGGCCGAAGGCAGGGGTGGTTTGGACGCGGTCGCCTGGACGGAGCAGGAGGAACCGCAAGCCGCGTATGGCAGCCATTTGCAGCGGCTGGCGTATCCTGATGACTACCGGAAATTCACCATCGAAAATCACGGCGAACTCAAGGAGGCGTATCACGAGGATGCGGACAACATTCTCGACCTGCAATTGCGCGGGGAATACCTCTACACCGCCAACGGCCCGGGCGGCTTTCGGGTATTCGACGTGGCGAATATTGACAACAAGGGGTTTTCCCAGCGCATCACCTCCGCGCCGGTCTCGCCGCTGGGCCAAAACACCTGCGTGCCCACCAAATTTGCCACCAGTATCACGCTGCCGAGCACGCTCGCGGATGATCCGCTGCGCACGCACCGTCCCGAAAATGAGGAGCAGGCGGTCAGCCCGATTTACGCCTGGGTCTTCGTGACTGATCGCCAGGAAGGGTTGGTGATGGTGACCGTCGGCACCCTGCTTGATGGCGACCCGGCCAACAACTTTTTCAGCCGCGAAAAAATCATCCGGTTCAATCCGGGCGGAAAATTGACCGGGGCGATGGATTCGTTCATGGCGGGAACGAACCTCTATGTCGTCGGTCAAAACGGACTGTTTGTCGTGGGCTTGCGCAACGATTCGCTGGCCGCCCCCGCGCTCGCCGGTGAAGTGACCGCCGGCCTGAAAAATCCGCGAGCTGTCAGTGTGCAATTCCGCTACCTGTTCGTGACCGACGATGAGGGTTTCAAGGTGTTCGACGTTACCGAGCCGACGAAGCCCCGGCTGATTCCCGGCGCGTTTGTGCCGCTGAAACATGCCCAACGGTTTTATCTTGCCCGGACCTATGCCTACGTCGCCGACGGCGCCGACGGCCTCGCGTTTATTGACATCACCAATCCTGAAAAGCCGCGCCTCGAACGGCTCTACAACGCCGATGGGCAACTTACGGACACGCGCGCTGTGCAGGTCGGCTCCATCAGCGCGTCGGAATTCGCGCTCGTCGCCGATGGCCGGAACGGCCTGCGGGTCATCCAATTGATTTCGCCGGAGAACGTCCCGGGCGCGGCGGGCTTTAGCCCCGTTCCCAATCCAAAACTGATTGCGACTTTCGCAACGCGACAGCCTGCCCTGGCCGTTTCGCGCGGGCTTGACCGGGACCGTGTCGTGGACGAAAGCGGGAAGCAAACGGTCGTTTTCGGGCGCCGGGGTTCGCGCCCGTTTCATCTCGATGAAATGCAAAGGTTCTACGAACGCGACGGCCGGCTTTACACCGTCGAAAATGTTTCCACGCGCGGCGGCGGGTTGGTGACGCGCTCCGGGCGGGAGCTGAATCCAACGGAACCATTTCAACCCGTGGCGGAGGAAACCCAGGCTGCGGGTCCACCGCCGCAGACCGAACGATTGATGCGACAAGGCAAATGAAAATTTTAGCCGCCACATTATTATTGATCCTGACCCCCGCGGCGTTGCGGGCGCAGGACTCCGTGACGACGCTGGCCGGCCAGGCCCTCGTCAGTGGCGCGGTGAATGGCACGGGCACGAATGCGCTTTTCAATGATCCGGCGGCAATCATTGTGAATACTAACGGCAATTTCTTCGTGGCCGATTCGCAAAATGACGCCATTCGCGAAGTCACCGCCAACGGCGCGGTGACGACATTTGCGGGAGACCTGGGCGTGGCCGGCAGCATGAACGACACCGGCACCAATGCGCAGTTTGACACGCCCAGCGGATTGGCGTTTGACGCAAACGGAAATCTTTTCGTCAGCGATACCGGCAACAACACCATTCGCGAAATCACTCCGGCTGGCGCAGTGTCCACTTTTGCCGGCGTGCCCGGCTTTGGCGGCTATGCCGACGGGATGGCGGGCAGCGCGCTGTTCAGTTCGCCGTTGGGAATCGTTGTGGTAACGAATGGAACGGTTTTTGTCGCCGATAGCGGGAATCATTGCATCCGTCAAATTTCCGGCGGAGTGGTATCCACGTTCGCGGGCGACCCGCTAATTTGGGGAACTGTGGACGGCTTGGGCACCAACGCGCAGTTTAATGGGCCTCTCGGG
>DATJSQ010000103.1:0-15418 GCA_035503995.1 Verrucomicrobiia bacterium
AGTTTTCACCCTCACGCCGATTTGTCCGCACGCGCTGTCAAACCGTTCCATCATCCTGCCGCTGGATTCGGTGATTCAAGTCAAGGCCGCCAGCCCGCCCCCCTCGACCCTTCTCAGTGTGGATGGCGAATTGGTCGCCTATTTGAACGAGGGAGACCGGGTGACAATCCGCCGGAGCCGGCGGGTGATCCGGCTGGTCCATTTGGCCGACAGTTCATTTCTGGAAGCGTTGCGCCGGAAAATGCAATGGCGCGGCGCGTATTTTTGATTTTTAATCGTTGAAAGATGAGAATGCCAAAAGTCCAGGCGGTGTGTCCTAATGACCAGCTTTGCAATGGGGATAATTCCACGCACCGCACTTCGTTTTTCGCACTTTAAAAAATGGTCCGCCTTAAAGACATTGCCCGGCATGCCGGCGTTTCGGTGATGACGATTTCCAAAGCGCTGCGCGATGCGCCGGATGTTTCCGCCGCCACGAAAGCGCGGATCAAGGCGCTCGCGCAACAAATGGGCTACGTGCCTGATTCCAGCGCGCAAGGGTTGCGGACCAAAATGACGAAGCTGTTCGGGCTGGTCATTCCGTCCAACACCAATCCGATTTTTGCCCGGATTGTCTTTGCGATCGAAGACCGCGCTCACGAACTCGGCTACGATATTTTGCTTGCGCACACGCATAACAAGCCGGAACGGGAGGAGCATTGCCTGCGCCGTTTGCTCTCCCGGCGGGTGGACGGGCTTTTCATATCCCCGGTCTATCGTTTCGAAGCCGAGGCGCGGATTTACCAGGAAATCCTGACGCGCCAGACGCCGACGGTGTTGCTGGGGCCTCCCGCGCCGTTTTGCAAATCGTTTCCGTCCATGGAAATCGATGAATCCCTGGCCAGTTATAATGCCACGCGGCATCTATTGAAATTGGGCCACAAGCAAATTGCTTATTTGACCGGGCCGCCGGTGGCGCCGTGGGCGCACGACCGCTTCGAAGGCTACCGCCGCGCGTTGCGCGAGGCCAAACTGGAACCGGATGACAAGCTGGTTTTTCAGGCAGGCAGCACGATTGAGGATGGCACCAAGGCCGCGCTGCAAATGCTGAATGAAAATTGCCACACCACCGCCGTGCAGGCCGTCAACGACCTGGTTGCCGTCGGTTGCGCGGAAACCCTTATGGCCCAGGGCGTCAGAATTCCGCAGGACATCTCGATCATTGGTTTCGGGAATGTGCTGGCGGGTGAGTATTTCCGCGTGCCGCTGACGACCATGCGCCAGCCTAAATTCCGCCTGGGCATCGCCGCCGTGGACGCCATGATGAAATTAATCCGCAACGAACCGGTGCAATTGCAGCGCTTGACCGCCGAACTCATTGAGCGCAAAAGCACCGCCCCGCCGAAAGAATTGAAATGAATGCCGCCCTTAAGTCCAAACTTTCCCGCCTGAAAAAATCTTTGCCCGGCGAAATCTCCCTTGAACCCGCAATTCTTGCCGAATACGCCGGCGACAAATGGTTTGCCGCCCATGAACCCGACGCCGTCGCCCTGCCCCGCTCCGCCGAATCCGTTTCCAAAATTTTGCGGTTCGCCACGGAAAATAACATCCCCGTTACCGCGCGCGGCGCCGGACATGGCTACGTGGGTGGATGCGTTCCCATCCGCGGCGGCATCGCGCTGGCGATGGAGCGAATGAACCGCATTTTGGAAATCAACCGGGGTGATTTTGTCGCGGTGGTGCAGCCGGCAGTGATTACTGCGAAGCTTCAGGCGGAAGTTGAAAAGCGCCAGTTGTTCTATCCGCCCGACCCGGCCAGCCGCGCGGACAATTTTATCGGCGGCAATATTGCCACCAATGCCGGCGGCCCGCGTTGCCTTAAATACGGCGTCACGCGCGATTATGTCCTGGGCCTCCAGGTGGTCCTCGCCGATGGCACGATCATCCGCACCGGCGGGCGGACGCATAAAAATAAGACCGGTTTTGATCTGACGAAATTATTTGTCGGGTCGGAGGGGCTGTTGGGCGTGATGACGGAAGCAACTTTGAAACTGATTCCGCTGCCGCCCTGCCGCGCGACTCTGGCGGTTGGTTTTGATTCCATGCGCCATGCCGTCGGCGCGCTGCAGGCGATTCTCGCCGCCGGCTTCTTGCCGGGCGCGCTGGAACTGGCGGATGAGTTCACCCTCGCCGCCGCGGCGAAATATACCGGTGACAACCGCCTGGGAATTTGCAAGGCGCATTTGATCGTTGAATTGGATGGCCAAAAAAACTCCGTGCGGGGCGAATTGCCGTCGGTGGCAAAAGTGATTCGCAAATTCAAGCCGCTGTTTGTGGAGCACGGTTTTGGGGATGCCGAGTGCGAAAAAATCTGGCAAATCCGCCGCGTCTTTTCGACATCGCTCAAGTCCACCGGCCTCAAGAAGTTGAATGAGGACATCGTGGTCCCACGCGGGCGATTGGAGGATTTGTTCCGTTTCACGGCACGGCTCCAAAAGAAAATCCGCTTGCCGATCGCCTGCTTTGGCCATGCGGGCGACGGCAACATCCACGTCAATATTATGCTCGATACAAAAGATGCCGCGGCGGTGACGCGCGGCGAAGCGGCGCTGGACGAATTGTTCCGTCAGATTATCGCCTGGAAAGGCGCGATTACGGGCGAGCATGGGATTGGACTGGCCAAAATGCGCTGGTGGCCGCTGGCGGTGTCCACGGAAGTCCGGGAGCTTCACCGGTCGTTAAAACATTTGCTCGACCCAAAGGGGATATTGAATCCAGGGAAGTTCGTTGATTAACCTCCATGCTTGATTCCCGGCAATCAAAGTATTTTCAGGAAAGAGACACCGGGCTATGGTAGAGTTATCGGGAAATTATGATCAAGGAATTGCTTAAGTTGCCGGCCGCCAAATTGAAACGCGCGGTGAGATTAAAATCTGAAATCGAGCGCCTGGAAGTCCAGTTGGAAAATGTCCTCGCCGCCGCCGCCCCGGCGCCAATTGGAAAAATCGTCCGCGTCAGACGCCGGATGACCGCCGCCGTGCGCCGCAAAATCTCACTTGCCGCCAAAGCGCGCTGGGCCAGAGCAAGGGCCAAACTGAACTAATTCATTCCAATTCAAAATCCACTGGTTCGCCCGAAGCGCTGTCTTTGCAGATCCAGGCCTCGAATTTCCCGGGCTGAACGATCCAGTTGCCATGCGTATCATAGAAACCAAGGTCGTGGCGCGAGATTTTGAACGAAACGTCGCGCGTTTCACCGGGTTGCAATAGGACCTTTTGGAAGCCTTTCAATTCGCGGACCGGACGGACGCCGGCGGCAAATGCCAGGTCGCGAATATAAAATTGCGCCACCTCGGTGCCGGCGCGCGAGCCGGTGTTGGTAATGCGCGCGCTGACGGTCAGTGTGCCGTCGGATTTCAGCACGCCGGAATCCACCTGGACGGGACTGTATTCAAACGTCGTGTAGGCCAGGCCGTATCCGAACGGAAGAAACGGCACACTCGGTCCGTCCACATAGTTGCCCTTCCAATGGCCGAAACCGGGACGGCCAGTGTTGTCATGATCGTAATACATCGGCACCTGGCCAACACTATAAGGAAAAGTCGTGGTCAGGCGACCGGAAGGATCAACGTCGCCAAACAACAGGTCGGCGACGCCGTTACCGGCCTGGATGCCGGGAAACCACGCTTCCAGCACAGCGGATGCCTTGTCGAAGACAGCGGGCAACGCCAGCGGCCGGCCATTGAACAACACAACGACGATCGGTTTGCCCGTGGCGGCTATGGCATCCAGCAGCTCCAACTGGCGACCGGGCAAATCCAGGCTGCTGCGGCTGGCGTCCTCGCCGCTCCAATCGCGCGGCTCACCGAGCGCCATAATGACAACGTCGGCATTCTTGGCGACGGAAACGGCGTCGGCAATTTCATTGCTGCCGGTGGGTTGTTCCACGATCTTTGAATAGGTTTCGACGTGCAGTCGCTCCTTGCCGGTTTCGATGATGGAACAACCGCGCACTACATCCAGTTCAGAGCCGGGTGAAATCTTGGCGCGGATCCCCGTCGCCAGGGAGACCATATCCGCCGCATGACCGCGGGAATACCAGGGACCGACCATTTCCTCGGCGTCGTCGCCGAGCGGACCGATCAGCGCTATGCGTTTGACCTGTTTTGAAAGTGGCAGGATGTCCTGGGCATTTTTGAGCAAGACGCAGGATTTGGCCGCTGCCTCGCGCGCCAGCGCGATGGCGTCCGGGTGAAGATAGGCGGTTTGCCAGCGCGATTCATCGGTATAGGGATGGTCAAAAAGCCCTTTCTCAAATTTCACGGTGAGAACGCGCCGGACGGCCTGGTCCAAAACCGCTTTGGGAATTTTGCCCGATTCCACCTGCTCCGCGACCGTGGCTACGTAAGTGGTGGAGACCATTTCCATGTCCACCCCCGCGTTCAGAGCAAATCGCGCAGCCTGGGCGTTATCCGCGGCCAGGCCATGGTCAATCAATTCTGCGACGGAATTATAATCGCTGACGACGAAACCCTTGAATTTCCATTCATTGCGGAGGATGTCGGTGAGCGTGTGATGATTGGCGCTGGCGGGTATGCCGTCCAGGTCGTTGAAAGCGCTCATCACGGTAAGCACTCCGGCATCCACGGCGGCTTTGAATTGCGGAAGTTAAAAATTGCGCAGGGTGAATTCCGATATTTCGGTCGTGTTGTAATCGCGTCCGCCTTCCGCCGCGCCGTAGCCGACGTAATGTTTGACGCAGGCGACCACGCGATTGGTGTCCGCGACGTTGGTTCCCTGAAGACCGCGCACACAGGCCGCGGCATCGAGCGAGCCGAGCCAGGGATCTTCGCCAAAGCCCTCGGCAATGCGGCCCCAACGCGGGTCGCGCGCGGTGTCCACCATCGGCGAAAATGCCCAATCAACGCCCGCCGCCGCCGCTTCGCGCGCCGCAATCGTATCCGTCCGCTCGAACAATTCAGGCTCCCAGGCGCACGCCTGCGCCAATGGGATTGGAAACACCGTGCGAAAACCGTGAATGACATCGTGGCCGAAGATCAGCGGAATTCCCAGGCGGCTTTGCTCCACCGCGATATGTTGCAGCTTATTGCGCATGATGGGATTCTCGACCAGGACTGAGCCGCAGAGAAATGAGCCGATGCCGCCACTGCGCAGGCGATCAAGTTGCGTTACATCGGAATCCGGCTGCATGTCCAACTCCCAGAGTTGGCCGACTTTTTCCTGCAACGTCATCCGTTTGAGCAAATCGTTGACGCGCTTGGGAATCGGCTGTGACGGGTCTTCGTAAATTTCCATTTTGCCGTCCTTGTTCAAGTCAATCCATCCATTGTGGTAAATCGAAGGTGTCTCCGCGGCCGCCGCGGCAAACCCTGCGAACAGTCCAATAAGCGCCCAAAGATATTTCACAGACGGAAATGTGCCGTGAAATGCGCGCAATTTCAAAAAAAATCCAATTGGAAAATTTCGCGCATCTCATTCAATACCCGAAGATGTGGTCCCTAACGGAGCCGGTGAATATTGTTGGTGTTATTACCGCACTATGGCGCGCTAACGGCACTTGAAACTTGCATTGACCGCCAAAACCTCATGGGCAGGCCCCGTATCAGGGGCGAAATCTTTGTGGAAAAACGCTGCGAAAACATTAAAAGCCCCGTGAGGGGCGACATATTCCGCGCTGCCGTTGGAACGCCCGTACTCCAGTCAAGGCGGAGCATCGGTTGCCCCACCTACCATCACCACAAACTCGCCCTTTAAACTTCGCTTTTTGGCAATCTCTAACAGCTGGGCGGGTTTACCACGCAGGAATTCCTCGAACTTTTTCGTCAGTTCGCGCCCCAGGACAATTTCCCGTTCAGGAAACGCTTCATTCAGCTCCCCGAGCAATTTTCCAACCCGATAAGGTGATTCGTAAAAGACGAGAGTCCCTTCAATTGCCTTGAGTGATTCCAATCTGTTGCGCCGCCGCCCTGATTTATGCGGCAGGAATCCGACAAAGTGAAATTCATCCGTCGGCAGTCCGCTCGCGGTGAGCGCCGCCACGAGCGCGCACGCGCCGGGAACAGACTCCACGCGGAATCCCGCCGCAATTGCAGCTTTGACGACGCGTTCGCCGGGGTCGCTGATACCCGGACTGCCCGCGTCGGTAACGAGCGCGATTTTCTCGCCGCGACCAAGTCGCTGGATGATTTCCTCGCTGCGTCTGGCCTCATTGAACTGGAAATAACTCAACAGCGGTTTGGAAATGCCGAAGTGCTTGAGCAATTGTCCCGAGTGCCGCGTGTCCTCGGCGGCGACCACGTCGCACTCGCGCAGCACGCGCAAGGCGCGCAGCGTGATGTCTTCGAGATTGCCGATGGGCGTGGCGACGAGGTAAAGCGTGGCTGGCGTGAGCGGTGGCAATGGCGCGTCCATGCGATGATTTAATCATAAAATCAGAATACATTAAATGGGATTTGTAAACGTCCCTGTAACCGGAATTTAACTTTGACAGGCACAGAAGGTGTATTAGAATCCCTTTGAAAGGCACCACAATGAAGATTGGATTTTTGCCGTTGTCTTTTGTCTCATTTCTATGCCTCCTTTCGGGCATCACCGCGCGTGCAGCCGATTATACGCTCACCGTCGTTACTAATGGCTCTGGCACCATTGCCCAAAATCCGACTAACTCCGGTTCCATTTATCCGTCAGGGGCCACGGTCATACTCACGGCTTCCCCTTCCACAGGCTGGTATTTTGCCAACTGGTCAGGCGCCACCAACACTTCTGTGAATCCCGTGAACGTCACGATGTATTCCGACCTGGTCGTCACCGGCAGTTTTTTGCCATATCCCATTTACACGCTGACCTTGGTGACCAATGGCCAGGGAACGATTGGCCTGAATCCGCCCGGCGGCAGTTATTACAGCAACTCGGTCGTCACCGCCACCGCCGCGCCGGCGGTCGGCTGGGTATTCACGGGATGGTCGGATGCCACCAATACCGCGGTCAATCCGGTGGCGCTGGCGCTGGACGCGAATGTTTCGCTGACGGGAACGTTTGCCGAATTGCCGGCAATTGACACCCAACCGGTTAGCGTGACCAATGTCGCCGGCAGCACGGTGAGTTTTACGGTGAGTGCCGAAGGCGCGGCGCCGTTGGGTTACCAATGGTATTTCAGCGGCGGCACGCTGGGATTGGCCACCAACACCACGCTTTCATTGACCAATGTTTCGTCCGGCCAGCAGGGAACTTATTGGGTGATCGCCACCAACAATTATGGCAGCGCGACCAGCCATGTCGCCTCGCTCACCCTGACCAACGCCGTTGGACCGACGAATGTGGTCACGTCGCCGACCGAGGCGGGTTTACTGGCGGCCATTCAGGCCGGCGGCTGGATTGGCCTGGATTTTAATGGAACAGTCACCCTGACGAACACCATCACCATCACCAACAATGTGATTCTGGATGGAAGTGATGTGGCGGTGACCATCAGCGGAGGCAATGCGGTGCGGTTATTCAATGTGGCTCCCGGAGCAAGTTTGACCGTGTCAAATGTGACTCTGGCCAACGGCGAATGCCTGGTCACCAGTGGCACCCCGGGGACACCAGCCGATGGCGGGGCGATTTACAACAACGGCGGCACCGTGACATTGGACGGCTGCACGTTGACAAATAACAGCGCGCAATCGTTGATTTATGGCGGACTGGCATGTGGCGGAGCCATTTTCAACAACGGCGGCACGGTGCTGCTCAATCAATCAAGTATTTCAAATAATGAGGCGATCGGAGGCGGAGCCAATAGTCCGACGATGTCAAACACCACCGGGACAAGTTTGGGCGGTGCGATTTTTAACACGAATGGAGCCGTGGCGATCGTAGGTTGCATTGTGGACGGCAATTTTTCTGAGGGCGTTGGTGAACCATCCGGCAGCTTGTCCATGGGCGGCGCCGTGTACCAGGGGTCGGGTTCTTTGACAGTTGCCAACAGCATTTTTGAATCAAATACTGCTCAAAGCTTTGACAGTTATTCGCCCGGTGGGCCGCTACTTGCAAGCGCAACGTATGGCGGCGCGGTGGCTGTCACCGGCGGTCATTTCTCCCTGAATTACAGCCGGCTTTTGGATAACCAGGCCAACTGGAGCGGAAGCCTGGTCGGTCCGGTCTTTGGCGGAGCTATTTATTGCGCTTCCGGATGGGCGGCTGCTGACAGCACGTTTTCTGGAAACCAAGCTGTGGCTGGAGGCGGATATGGCGGCCCGAATGGATATGGCGGAGCCATCTATAATGCGGGCGCGCTCGCCCTCAACCAGTGTTCGGTTTATTCAAATTACACTCAAGGCGGCATAGTGCGATATGATGAGCTCGATTTTACCTCCACTGGCGGAAGCGGATTGGGCGGTGGGATTTTTAATGCGTCGCAATTGGCGATGACCAACTGCACCATTGCCCTAAATTCGGCGGTTGGCGGTGACGGCATTGGCAATCTAAGTGATGGCGAATACGGCAGCGGGGGAACTGCGTTGGGCGGCGGCGTTTACAATAATTCCGGCGCCATGTTGATTGCCATGAATGATACCATTGCCACGAACGCTTGCGTTTCACCCGCTGGTTATGGTTTTAACAGCGGCTTGGCCGCCGGTGCCGAGATCGCCAACAACGGTGGCACGTTGGCCCTGCATAATTCCATCCTTGCCTTCAGCGGCACCAACAGCAATGCCTACGGCGCCATCACCGATAATGGCTACAACATGTCCGATGACGGCTCCGCCAATTTGTCCAGCGGTTCCAGTTACAATTATACCAACCCTCAACTTGAGCCGCTGGCCAATGATGGCGGTCCGACTCCTTGCATGGCCTTGCTGTCCACCAGCCCGGCGATTGATTCGGCCGACCCAAATGATTTTCCGCCCGTGGATCAACGGGGATATGTCCGGCCGATCGGCGGGGGACCGGACATTGGCGCGTATGAATACGGTTCGTATCCGCTGTTTATTAATCCCTCTTTGAGTATGCTTCCGCTTCGGGGTAATCTTGTCCTGTCGTTCACCGCGGTTCCTTCGCACACCTACTATGTCCAGGCTTCGGCTGATCTGTCCTCGTGGACGGACCTGATCACCAACGGGCCAATCGCCATTTCCACCAATATCTACGAGGTCATTAACGAACAACCCTCGGGTTCGCATTTCTTCCGCTTGTTCGTTCAATAAGCGGGCGCCTCAGTCGTTGACCGCATCCTCCGTCAGTTTACCGTTCAAGAGCCGAAGGATGTTCAAGGGGTTCTTGTTCTGGAGCGCGGCCGGCAAAAGCGGTTCGGGGAAATTTTGATAGCAGATCGGGCGGACAAATCTTTGAAGCGCCGCTGTGCCGACCGACGTAAAACGCATGTCCGTTGTCGCCGGATACGGCCCGCCATGGTTCATCGAAGGACAAACTTCGACGCCGGTCGGAAATCCGTTGATAATGAGCCGGCCAGCCTTGCGTTCCAAAATTTGCAGAAGACGTTCCGCATCTTTCAGATCATCGGGAGTGCCATGGACTGCGGCCGTCAGTTGGCCTTCGAGGTTTTTGGCGATGTCTTCCAATTCGGAAATCGTTTGGGCGGAAATCAAAATTGAAAACGGCCCGAAAACTTCCCTGGAAAATTCAGGATTGCTTTGAAAGTTTTGGGCATCAGTGCGGATTAAGACCGCTTCAGCCTGCGTCCTCGCCGGCTCGGGGTCGTCCTTCGAACGGCCCAGCAACTCCACCCCACAGGCTCCGGAAACACGCGCAAGTCCTTTGTGATAGGATTCGCAAATTCCGCCATGCAACATCGTCGCCGGTGCGACATTTTCAAGCAGTTGTCCGAGGGTTTGTTGGAATTGCTCGAACGCGACATTCTGGAGGCCAAAGACCAGCCCCGGTTTCGTGCAAAATTGGCCGGCGCCCGTAGTCACGGAGTTCTTCAAGCCTTCAGCGATTTGATTGCCTCGTTCGCGCAATGCTCCCGGCAGGATGAAAACAGGATTCAAACTGCTCATTTCAGCAAATACCGGAATGGGTTCCGGCCGCGCGGAGGCGGCGTCAAACAGAGCGCGCCCGGCGGCAAGTGAACCGGTAAAACCAACCGCTTTGGCAGCCGGATGTTTTACCAGGGCGATTCCCACCGTTTTCCCAAACCCGTGCAACATGGAAAAAACTCCCGCCGGCAAATCGCAGGCGGCGACAGCGCGGCGGATCGCCACCGCGGTCAATTCCGACGTGCCCGGATGCCGCTCATGGGCCTTGACGACGACCGGATTTCCCACTGCCAACGCCGATGCCGTATCGCCGCCGGCGACCGAGTAGGCAAATGGGAAATTGCTCGATCCAAAAACAATCACCGGCCCGATGGGAATAAGCATCCGGCGCAAATCCGGTTTGGGGAGGGGCTGACGGCCGGGAATGGCCGTATCAATCCGCGCATCCACCCAAATGCCCTCGCGAATGACTTGCGCGAACATCTTGAGTTGATTGACGGTGCGCGCCCTCTCGCCAACCAGCCGCGCTTCAAGAAGCCCGGTTTCATCGCCCGCCCGCGAAATCAATTCATCACCCAGCGCCATGATTTCCTCGACGATGCGCTCAAGAAAGATGGCGCGCTTCTCACCGGTTGTTTCCCGGAAAATGTCAAAAGCGGCCTCGGCCAGTTGCATTGCCGCATTGACGTCCCTTTCGTCCGCCGCGTGAAACTCGGGCGGCAATCGTGAACGGTCGTCGGGGTTGGACGCGTGAAATGTCTCCCCGGCGCCCGGGCTTAGCCGGTCGCCAATAAAATTCTTCCCGTGCAGATTCATGGACTTTAAACTACTCCCACCGGATTTTTGAGCAAACCGATTTCGGGGATTTCAATTTCTATCAGGTCCTTGTCCCGCAGCGTGAAGGTGTCCGGCGGAACGACACCCGTCCCGGTCAACAAAATCGCGCCGTGCGGAAACTTTTGGCTGCGGAAAAGATAACCCGCAAGGGTTTCGAAATCACGCTTGATTTGGCCGACGGACGTTTCTCCGGCGAAGACACTCCCCCCGTCGCGTTTTATCTCAATCTTGATTTTCCATTCGCGCGCTTCCGTTTCAGAGGCGCCGAGACGTATCCACGGGCCAAGCGCGCAGGAGCGGTCATAGATTTTCGCCTGCGGCAGATACAGAAGGTTTTCCCCTTCGATGTCGCGTGAACTCATATCGTTGCCAATCGTATGGCCGACGATTCTTCCACTGGAATTCATCACCAGGGCGAGTTCGGGTTCCGGCACATTCCATTTTGCATCGCGCCGGATGCCGACCGTTTCGCCGCTTCCGACGACCTTTCCAGGCAATGATTTGAAGAAGATTTCCGGCCGTTCAGCGGCATACACCTTGTCGTAAGCATTTGCGCTGAAATCTGATTCCTCCATCCGGGCAGTCTTGCTCCGCAAATAAGTCACCCCCGCCGCCCAAACCTCCTGCCCCTCCACCGGCGCAAGGAATTTTACCTCCCGCAAAGCGTGTCCCGGTAATTTGGCACCCGCAAGCCGCTTCAATTGCCCCATCGTATCCGCGCTTTCAAGCAGCGGAAACATCCGCGTGATTCCAGCCGGCGTCAAATCCAACACGGCCCCGTCGGCGACAAGGCCGATCCGGGCTTCCGCCGTCTCGTATTTAAACCGGCAAAGTTTCATGGTTTATTCTGCCGCCGCCAATGGAATCGGCGGCGCTGTTTTTGGCAACAAATACGCAAGGACAACGCATCCAAGCATGCCGAAACCCAGGACGATGAACGGCAGCGTTATGCTGTGGTACTCATTTTCCAGCCAACCAGTGATGTAAGGTCCGGCAAAACCGCCAAGATTCCCAAACGCATTGACGATCCCGATGACGACGGCCATGGCAGTGCGCGGCAGGGTTTCGGCCGAGATGGCCCAGAAGGGAGCCATCGCCGCAAAAGGGCCGGGAATCGCCAAACACATGAAGACATATGAAACCCAAAAATGGCCGCTCAAGACAACACTCAAAATCAGGCTTGCCCCGCTCATCACATAAACGGCCGCGACGTGGCCGCGCCGCTCATGCGTTTTGTCCGAATGCCAGGAATTCGCCACCATCACAATCATCGTGACGGCGTAGGGAATCGCAAAAAGAATCCCATACTGGAGCCCGTTGAAATTCCGGCCCTTCAGGTTGTCCGTAAAAAAAGTCATGCACCCGTAAGCGGCGCAGTTATGCAAAAAGTAAAGCGTAATCATTATAAAAACTGACGGATGCGCCAGTCTCGACACCCACGAAATTTTTTGGGGAGGCTCCAATTCGTCGGCTTCTCTCTTCAAAATCGTTTCAACCTGCCTTCGTTCCGCCGGAGAAAGCCATTTTACCTCGCGCGGATAATCCCGGATGCAAAACCACCAGATCGGAAGCCAGATAAATGGCAGAATTCCCTCGAGGATCAGCATGAGCTGCCAGCCATATCTTCCGAGCAGCCAGCCGGTGAGCGGAGCGGAGGCCGCAACCGCGAGAGGTTGACAGAGAAGCCAGTACGCATTGGCCCGGGCGCGCTCGGACCGCGAAAACCAGTTCATCATCAGCACATAGGTCGCCGGGAAAACCGCGCTTTCTGCCACGCCGAGGAAAAACCGCATCGCTTCGAATTCCCGAAAGGTCTTTGAAAAACCGCAGCCCATCGCGAAGAGACCCCAGGCAATCAGACACAGGCTGATGAGTTTCCGCGCGCTCCAACGCGACGCCAAATAACCGCCGGGAATTTGCATCAGAACATAGCCAATGAAAAAAATCCCCGCCAATTGACCCTTCATTTTATCGTCCATTGAGAGGTCGGGCATCAACGAGGAGATCCTCGGATCCAGCGCAAGTGAAATGTTGGTGCGGTCCACGTAGGAAATCGTGTACATGAGGAGCGCGACCGGGAGCAGTCGCAGCCAGCGTTGTCGCGTCATAAAAGGATTCGTGAGTTTCCAGCATGGCCGCCGAAAGTCGAATCTAAATTCAGTTTTTCCAACCCGCCGAACATGGTTCAATGTCCGCATGTCCGACAACGATCCCTTCGCATCCTCTCCGCAGGAAATTTATCAGGTCCGGACGAAATCAGCCGGGCCGGCGGGAACTTTGCCGTTCACAGAGGAAATGCTGTTGAAAAGCCCCAGCGGCGATCTGTTCGGCTTGACGTTGAACGTCGGCATGGGTTGGAGACCGGATGAGGTGGGGCAAACACAATTTCTCATTTTGAACACGCAGGGCGGATTGCGCGCGCCAGACGGACAACCGGTCGCCCTGGGTTACCATACCGGCCATTGGGAAATTGGATTATTGGTCCAGGCCGCTGCCGAGGAATTTCGCAAGTTGAAGACGATCCCGTTCGCCGGCTATTGCTCCGATCCATGTGACGGCCGGACACAGGGCACGACGGGAATGTTCGACAGCCTGCCCTATCGCAACGATGCGGCGATTGTTTTCCGGCGGCTGGCACGGTCGCTTCCGCAACGGGCCGGGGTCCTCGGAATCGCCACCTGCGATAAAGGGTTGCCCGCGATGATGATGGCTCTGGCTGGTTTGCGTGATCTCCCGTGCGTGATTGTTCCAGGAGGCGTTACCCTGCCGGCGACCGACGGAGAGGACGCCAGTTCCGTCCAAACACTGGGGACACGTTTTGCTCACGGGCAAATTTCCTTGTCGGAGGCGGCAGACCTTGGTTGTCGCGCCTGCGCTTCGCCTGGTGGCGGCTGCCAGTTTCTTGGCACCGCGGCAACTTCGCAAGTCGTCGGAGAGGCCCTTGGACTTTCACTGCCCCACTCCGCGTTGGCGCCATCGGGACAGCCCGTCTGGCTGGACTTGGCGCGACGCTCCGCGCGGGCATTGCATCAGTTGAAAAACGGCAACATCGCCATCCGTGATGTTTTGACCGCTGCAAGCATTCAAAACGCCATGGTGGTTCACGCCGCCTTTGGCGGTTCGACTAATTTGCTCCTTCATCTTCCCGCAATTGCCCACGCCGCGGGACTAAGATTGCCCGCCGTGGACGATTGGATTTCCGTGAATCGCCGCGTGCCGCGCCTGGTCAGTGTGCTGCCCAATGGGCCGGTGCATCATCCCACCGTCCGCGTCTTTCTCGCCGGCGGTGTGCCGGAGGTGATGCTTCATCTGCGCGCTTTGAATTTGCTCGATACCCAGGCGCTCACGATCACCGGCAAAACCCTGGGAGAAAACCTGGATGGATGGGAGAAATCCGAACGGCGCGCGCGGTTCCGGAAATTGCTCCAGGACCTCGATGGCATTAATCCTGATGAAGTGATTTTTTCGCCGGGCGCTGCAAAAAAGCGCGGCCTCACCGGCACCCTGGTTTTTCCGCGTGGCAATCTCGCGCCAGACGGCGCCGTCTGCAAAGCCACCGCGATTGATCCATCGGTCGTTGGCCCGGATGGCGTGTACCGCAAGGAAGGCGCGGCCCGCGTCTTTGCAAGTGAAAAAGCCGCGATGGCCGCCATCAAAGATGGAAGGATTAAAGCGGGGGATATTTTGGTTTTGGCCGGAATCGGCCCGCTCGGGACCGGGATGGAGGAAACCTATCAGGTCACCGGCGCATTGAAATACCTGCCGGATGGCAGGCAGATTGCCTTGCTGACCGACGCCCGGTTTTCCGGCGTCTCCACCGGCGCCTGCATTGGCCATATCGGGCCGGAAGGCCTCGCCGGAGGTCCGATCGGAAAAGTTTTGGATGGCGATATCATTCGCATCCAACTCGATTTGAAGCGGATTGAAGGAACAATTGATCTGGTTGGCGAAGGCAATAAAACTTTTTCACCCGAGGAAGGGGCGAAAATTCTGGCCCACCGCTCCACCCGGCAGGACTTGGCGCCGGACCCGGCTTTGCCGGAAGACACCGTGTTGTGGGCAAATCTGCAATCGGCCAGCGGCGGCACCTGGCGCGGTTGCGTTTATGACACCGACCGGATTATTGCGGCGTTCAAGCGGACATGATGTGGATCAATGATAATTTCTTGCATATGAAATCGGCCAATTCCTTTGCCATCGTCCTCGTGACCGCGCCGCACATGAAAACCGCGAGGACGCTGGCTCGAGCCGCATTGAATGCCGGGCTGATTGCCTGCGCCAATCTGGTCCCAAAAATTGAGTCCCATTACCGTTGGCAGGGAAAAATCGAGACGGCGCCGGAGGTCTTGATGATATTGAAGACCAGCAAATCCAAACTGGCGTCGTTGGAAAAACTCATTTTGGCCAGCCATCCTTATGACACGCCGGAATTCCTCGTTTTGCCGCTAAAAGCCGGCAGCCGGAAATATCTCGCCTGGCTCGCGGATTCGATAATGTAATTTTTTGTTTGAACCGGAGCGGCGCGGGCGTAAATTCGTTTTGTGAGTCCGACCGAAGTCACATTGATGCTAATCATGAGCTATGTGCTGGCCATGGCGGTGGCCG
>DATJSQ010000104.1:0-7296 GCA_035503995.1 Verrucomicrobiia bacterium
TGGTGGAGCAGCCGGCGGCCAGCAGGCCAAGGCTGAGGGTGGTGATCAGGAGTGAGGTGTTTGTTTTCATAATTTGATTTTGCTTTCTATTTTCGGTTTTTAGTGGGCGCAGCCACGCGAGCACTTAAACAGGAACGTGCGAAAACGTCATGTTGCCCGGGAACGTGATTTTTACGGAACGATGCAATTCAATCTCACGCAAAGGTCACAGCGCGGCGAAGCGGCAACACGAAAGAACATTTTTAACCGCAGATGACGCGGATAACCGCAGATGGGATTCAAAGACAAAAAAAACCGTGAAAAACACGAAAGAAAATTTTAACGGCAGCCGCCGTCGCCGAAGCTGTGGCGGGCCAAGAAGGTCGCAATGAAAAAGGGAAACGCTCTATTCGTACGAAAACAAATATTAATGCGGAGGTTAAATCTCCAGCCTCGGGACGCGCGGCCAGAGCAAATTTTTCAGGGCGAACAGCTCCAGCGCAAAAGGAACATAACCGCCATAGCCCGGCAGCGGCATTTTGAAAACATGCAGGATATTCACGCCCGGCGTGTGATAAACCCACTGCGGCCACGACCATTCATTCCATAGCTCCCAAAAGAAGCCGCAAATCAGCGCGCCGAGCGACAGCGAGACCACCGGGCGCCAATCGCCGTGGTCCAGCCATTCGAGAAGGTGCGGGCGCCTCAATCCGCAATTGATCGGCTCCAGGATCAGGACGAGCGAAATCCAGATGAAAGGGTAGAAAAATTTCGGCCAGAGCAAGGTCAACGAGAGCATGAGCAACCCCGCAAGAAACATCAGGCCCTGAACCCGCGGGGTGTCGGCAATTCGACCGCCCGGACGCAGCCCTTTGACCCAGCCAAAAGTCCGCACCAGTTCCGCTGTTTCAAACACCGCCGGCATCACTGTGGAAAACGACAGCGTGCAGAGCAGATTGTATTCAAGCGGCGTGAACCCTCCCGCCCCGAGATATTCCCAGTTGCGCGTCCGGCTATTGATGAGTTCAAACAGCCACCATGCCGGCACGGACAAGATGAAGAGCAGGATGAATCCGCGGCGCGAGCGCATCCATAACGAGGCTCCCGTGCGCCGGCAAACGAGTCCATCCACGAGGAGGATATAGCCCAGCCAGAGGGGAAAGAACAAGTAAGCCGTGCGAACGCCGGGCAGCATCCAATCCAGCGGCCAGCAAACGGCCACGAGGAAAAGTCCCGCGAGACCCTGTGGCGCGAACCGCGGCAATGGTTGTCGGCCGTCCATTTCAATTTCACCTCCCGCTGCGCATATAAAAGTAACCTGCGACGACGAAGACGACGCTGCACGCGGCGGTGAACCAGATGAGGAAGGGCGACGGCAAATAAAACCAAGCGCCAACGGCGGCTCCGGCGGAGAGGGCGGCGCACAGGTAGGAATAAAACGCGCTGGCCCTGGCATTTTGAACGCTCTTTTTGAGAATCAATTCCATCGCCTTGTCGGCATAAGCAAGCGCCGAAGCGCACGACTCCGAGCAAGCCATCCGCGGCCCCGACAGCTTGTCGCACTGGCCGCACATCGCCCGTTCGCAATAAGCGCAAATGCCAATGGCTTCTGAATTATGAACGGAACATTTCATCGTTTCCAATCAGTTGAAATGTTCGCCGCCGGGATCTATCAAAAAAAAGTCACGGCGGCGACCCATTCCCCATCCACACCGATGTCCGGACTTGCATCCAGCCCCAGTCCGTTGCGTTCGCGTCGGATTCCGGTTCAGGCGTTTGAAGCCATTTGTGAATTTCAGAATGTCCGTCCGCATACGCAATCCCACACGCCCCATTATGGTAGGAACCGGGAGCATCCTGCCAGCCCGGACTGACCATCTCAAACGAAAACGCCGCATCGTTCAGGCCGTCGGCATTCTCCCCCACCAAGACCCAGAGCATCGAAGGCCCTGGCGCGCCGATCAGCGATGCTTTGCCATATGTCGCCCACGGGTCGTCGTGCTGATTGGAGTGATAATCGCCATTCAGCCACGGGCCGGTAACGGGCAGGGTGGGCACTCCGCTGTGATCTCCGCCGGCCGCAAAGCCCGGATCAATCGTGCCCACCGCCTGGCTCATCGAATACGATCGCGCTGCCGGAACAGTCTGGCCCGCCAGCGCCGGATTCGTTCCCTGGTAGATGCCCTGCCGCATGTCCGATGGACAACGAAACATCTTCACGATTCCACCCAGATATGTGATCAACAGCGAGCGAGTCGGGTCCGCTATCACATCGGGGTCGAACTCTTGCGGCTGGCCGATGCCCGCCTCGCCGGAACACCAATTATAGCCGGGGATGGTGTTGCCGTCGTCAGGATTGGGTGGGTAAAAGTCGTGATTGTCATCCGTGTACATCGTCATCGCGACCATCATTTGCTTGAGATTGTTCACACAGGATGCGGCCCGCCCCTGCTCCCTGGCCCTGGACAAAACCGGCAACAGCATTGCCGCCAGAATCCCGATGATTGCGATAACCACCAGCAATTCGAGCAGCGTGAAGGCCACCTTGGATTGCACTCTCATAAACACACCGGCCAAATTCGATCCGTTTCAAATATGTCACCCGCGGAACAAGAAAGTTACGCCCGAATTCCAAGGGAGACAAATTATTTCGCCTTTTCGACTACAAGGACTTCAAGCGGTTGGACGCTCGGAACCAACTCGAGGCCCAGTTGGTCCAGCACCGCCTGCCGGAAGTCATCGCGATCAATTTGATGCTCTTTCCCGGGAACCGTCCAGTTGTACTTCAGTTGCAAATCAAAACGCCCCGTAAGCCCGCTTTGATCAACGACGGGAGCATTTAAACTTTCCTCCAGGATACCAATGACAGAATCTACCGGCAGGCCGGTGCCGCGAATGTCTTTGTCTTTGTCATTCTCATTCCATGTTTCCGTCGTCCCTTGCGAGGTGCTTGGCCGCAAACCGGGCGCGTTGCGGTTTTGGACTTTCAGAACCAATACATCCGTGTCGCGCGTTTCGCGCCGGCCCACCAAACCAAATTTATTTTTTATCTCCTGTTGCAGCGCTTTTGCATTATCGCCCGGCAGCGAGGCAATGAAATCATAGCGCCCCGGCGGCACCGGCGTATCGGCCACGATGCGATATTGGCCGATGTCGTATGCGTCCGCGAGCATCGCCCCCAGGGGCTGGCCCAGTTCGAGAATTTTGTTCACGCCATGTTTGCCGGACCCGCTGATGTCCCACATCGGAAACGGACTTTTGGTCTGCCGAATCGCGAGGGCAGGGGGCGCATCGTCCAATAGACTGAATTCCATGTATTGCCTGTTATAGAAACGGTTGAAAACACTTTCCGTGCGGAGATGGGAGATTTCTTTTACCGCCACTGTGGTCGTGCCGGTGGCGAGGAGAAGTCCAATGCCGACGACCGCAACGCTTTTCGCTTTTGTCCATGCCATAAGTTTCAATGCTCCTTTCATGAGGGTTAAGGTTGAGTTGCTGGCCGTGGCGCCTTTCAACGCGGCGGCGGCTGCCACGCCGGAAGACAGTCCAGCCGGCGCGGCCTGAACGGCGTTGGTCGAAATCGCCAACGCCAAAGCCGCCGCCGGGGTCGCGACGCCGCGCCGCGCCAGAATCGATCGAAGTTTTTCCAACGCCCGGCCGACGCGCATTTTCGCGGCGTCTTCGCTCGTCCCGAGCGCGCTCCCCACTTCGCGCAGATTTTTATTCCTGAAATACCTGAGCAGCAACGCGTCGCGGTCTCTTTCACCAAGTTGGCTCATCGCTTCGTTCAGGATCGGAACGATTTGCTCCCACACTTCCCCGGCATCCGAAGTTTGATTTGAATTTTCCATTCGCGCGGCCTCCTGCATCAGGTGTTGACGGCGGCATTCGGTTCGGATGGCATTCATCGCGGCGAATTGCGTTGCGCGGAACAGCCACCCCATGACGACGGCTTCTTTCGCGACCTTGCGCGCCTTCTGCGCCAGCGCGATGAACACTGCTTGCGTTACTTCCTCGGCCAGAGGCGCATTGCGCGCCTGGCGCAGCGCAACGGAATAAACAAAATCCGTGTGCCGCTCCACCAGTTCCCGGAAAGCCTGCTCGGAATTCCGGTCTGCGTATTCGCGCAAAAGTTCCGCATCGTCCATACCGCGTTCTTTTCTGATAAACACCCGCTCATGAAGAAAGGTAACAGAATTTTTTTCCGCGCAAAGAGACTTGGGATCGGAATAGAGCCGGGAGCCGGACTGAATCCCCGCCTTCACCCGTCTGCAAGTGCCACGGGCCAATAAGGAAATTAAACCGCGAATTCCACGGAAAAAGCCGGGGATTTCCGCCAAGGAATGGAAGGCATCTATTTCGCCAATGCCACAAAATTCTTAAGCAATTGCAGGCCGACGCGCTGGCTCTTTTCCGGATGGAACTGCGTGGCGAAAACATTGTTGCGCCAGACCGCCGAGGCAAACGTGTCCCCATAATCCGTGCGCGCGGCCACGATGCCCGGGTCGGCCGGCTGCGGATAAAAGCTATGCACGAAATAAACGTAGCTTCCACTCTCGACGCCGCCAAAGAGGGGACAATCGCGCCGGAGGATTTCGATTTGGTTCCAGCCGATTTGCGGGATTTTCAGGCCCGGTTTTTCGGCAAAGCGGACCACGCTCCCTTTGAAAACGCCCAAGCCCGCGGCGCATGAATTGAACTCCTCGCTGCGCTCGAACAACGCCTGGTAACCGACACAAATCCCGAGGAACGGTTTTCCGCTCTGAATAAAGGTCCGCGCCGCTTCCAGCAATTCCTGCCGGCGCAAGGCGACAATGCAGTCGTCAAAGGCGCCGACGCCGGGCAATACCATGGCCTGGGCGCCGCCGATTTCGTTTGGCGTCCGGGCGATGCGGACATCGGCGCCGACCTTGAGGAGCGCCTTATGGACGCTACGCAAGTTGCCGGAGCCGTAATCGAGAAGGACAATCACGAAACCATTAAAGCAAAACAGATCGTAAAAAGCAAAAGGGCAGAAATTTTGGTAATGTCCGATTTAGGATACTTTCGAAGCGAAATAACCGAACGATCCGCGTTTGAAATCCGATATTATTTCGTGCGGTTTCCGCTGCCCGTTTCCACTTTCCCGCTTTCCGCTTTTCTTCTATTTTACTCCGCCAATGGAAAGACATCCGGCGGCAAACCGCGCCAACCCGTTGCTCCGTCTCTGGCCGTGGCTGGTCGTCCTGCTCGTCCTGCTGTTCGTCGGATTCATCCGCTACCGTCTGCGCGACATGCCGCTCGAACGCGACGAGGGCGAATACGCCTACGCCGGACAACTCATTCTTCAGGGCATTCCCACCTATGACCTGGCGTTCAACATGAAATTGCCGGGCACCTATTTCGCCTACGCGCTGGGCATGGCGATCTTCGGCGAAACCCCCGCCGGCATCCATCTCACCCTCATCGTGGTGAACAGCCTCACGATCATTTTTGTGTTTTTGCTGGCGCGGAAATTATTCGGCGTGGCCGCCGGATTGGTGGCCTGTGCCAGTTACGGCGTGATGTCGGTCAGCCCGGCTGTTTTGGGGCTGGCGGCGCATGCGAACCATTTTGTCGTGCTTTGCGCCCTGCCGGCAACGTTGCTGTTGTTCCGGGCGGATGACAACCGCTCGATCCGCACGCTTTTTTTCAGCGGGCTGCTGTACGGACTCGCCTTCATGATGAAACAACAGGGAATGTTTTTTGTCCTGTTCGGCGGAGTCTTTCTGCTCTGGCGGGCCATCGAAAGCAAATGCGTTTTCAGCCGCGACTTCGTCCGGCGCAGCCTGGTTTTTGTCGTTGGCGCCGGTCTGCCGTTCGGCGCGTTTTGCCTGGTCCGCTTCGTCCGCGGGGATTTCCACCGGTTCTGGTTTTGGACGGTTGATTATGCGAGATGGTATGCCACGGCGCTGCCGCTGCAGGAAGGAATCGCCCAGCTTCGCAAGCATTTGGAACAAACCTTTTTTCTATCGGTGGGATTTTGGATTTTTGCCGGGACCGGATTGCTTTTGGCGGCATTCAATCAACGGCTCCGAAAACCCGCGGCCATCGTCGTGGTCCTATGGTTCTGCTCGTTTCTGGGGACGGCGGCTGGCCTATATTTTCGCGGGCATTATTTTATCCTCGTTCTGCCGGCTTTCGCCATTCTGATGGGATTTTCCGTGGCCGCGTGGCAGGACGTGCTGCGGCTGCCGCGGCTGGAGAATGTTTTCCAAAGCCTGCCGCTGATTTTCTGCGGACTGCTTTTATATTGGGCGGTGTTCTATCAAGCGCAGCTTCTTTTCCAGCTAACCCCGCTGCAAGTGCTTCAAAACCTTTATGCGGAAAATCCATTTCAAGAGGCGGTGGTCGCCGGGGATTATATCCGGGAACACTCCGCCCCCGAGGCAACCATTGCCGTGATCGGCTCCGAACCCGAAATTTATTTCTATGCGCACCGCCATTCGGCGACGGGCTATATATACACGTACGCCTTGATGGAACCGCAGCCGGAGGCCCTGACGATGCAGCATGAGATGATTCAGGAAATCGAAACCAACCGTCCGGAATACCTCGTGTTTGTGAATTACGGTCTTTCGTGGCTTCCGTACAAGCACTCGAACTTCCTGATTTCCGACTGGGCCACCCAATACGCCGATCATTTTTACGGACGGGTCGGCGTTATCCGCAATGAGCACGGCACAGTGACGGCCGCCTGGGGCGCCGCCGCCGAAAAGGCCGACATCAAAAACCAATGTTTGGTTATATACCGGAGGAAGGAATAAACAAGGGCCCATCGCCAATCCTGCAGTGCTGGAGCGCCATGCTTCCACCCTCAATCCGGGTGCCATCAACCACCTGATCCTCCGGCGTCCCAACGACGAGGTCATCATCGTGCAGGCAGGAATGATCGAAGCGTTTGTGAATGACCAGTGGGTCCGGGTCGGGCCGGGTTTGGTCATTTTCAACGCGGCCAACGCCCTCCAGTCAATGCGGAACGTGGGCGACGGCCCGGCCACTTACCATGTCATCATGTTCCGGCCGGCGGCGACACCCCGGCAGTCAGCCGCGATAAATAGAAGGCCACCCTCGCGCCAGTTGCATTTTGCCGCCGGTTGTGCCAAGCTCCGCTTATGTTCCCTGAAGCAGAAGATCGCGCAGTCGCCGTCAAACATTAACCAAAGGAAGCTTATGAAATATTCTCTCGCCCTGGCCGTCGGATTACTCGCCGCCGGTTCTGTCCTTGCCGACACCAATAATGCCGCGAGCGTCAGCAACGCGGTGGCAAAACTGGCAGCCGCCCCGAACTACAGTTGG
>DATJSQ010000105.1:0-16670 GCA_035503995.1 Verrucomicrobiia bacterium
AGCGCGGCGTCAGCCAGCGATTTTAGCGGGAGGGATTTTCCCGCGCGCAATGAAACATTCGCCGTCACCAGCAATTGGCACTCGGAATCGGCGATGCGCCCGGCCAGCGAATCGGAACTGAATCCGCCGAACACCACCGAATGGATCGCCCCGATGCGGGCGCAACCGAGCATAGCCACCGCGGCTTCGGGAATCATCGGCATGTAAATGGCCACACGGTCGCCTTTGCGAACGCCGAGCGATTTCAGGACGTTGGCGAACTTGCAGACTTCCGCATGCAATTCCGCATAGCTGATGCGGCGCACGTCGTCCTCCGGTTCACCCTGCCAGAGGATGGCGGTTTGATGGCCGCGGGTCTTCAAATGCCGGTCCAGGCAATTCACGGACACGTTCAACTGGCCGTCCGCAAACCACGTATGCTCGATTTTGCGGGCGTCGGTGTTCCACTCAAATTTCAAAGCATGTTTCGGCGGCTTGAACCATTCCAGCATTCGCGCCTGTTCCAGCCAGAATTTTTCAGACTCATGGACCGAGCGTTGGTACAGCGCGTCGAATTGTGCGGCGTTCAGCAGGGCGCGTTGGCGAACTTCCGCCGCCGGCGGAAATTTGCGGTTTTCGTGCGACAACGAATCGGTGGAAATGCTTTCTTTTTGCGTCAACATGGCCTCGGTTCCGCGTATTTCCGCAAAAAACAACCGCGATGTCAATGATGGTGAGTTCTATCGGGCGCGCGTGCCACCACCTCGCGGAAGCGAGGGATTGACCAGGGGCCGGCCAAACTACGATTGATCCATGCTATGGCCTTGCCGGAGCCAGTTTTGCCCGCAAGATATGAATGAGCGACTTGACGGTCAGCTCGATGAACAAAAACGGCTTGGCGATGAAATCATTTCCGCCGGCCATCATCGAACTGGTACGGCTGTCGAAGTCGCTCAACGCGGTGACAAATACCACGGCCGTCTTTTTGTAATGCGGCATGGCGCGCAATTTGGCGCAAAGCTCGTAACCGTTCATCGCCGGCATGTCCACGTCCAGAAAAACCAGATCGAATTGTTTGTCCTGGAGCAACTGGAGCGCGCTCGGCGCGTCCTCGGCGTTGACCGCCTGCAAATGCGCCTTTTCCAACGCATAAACGATCGCCCGCCGCGAAATCGGTTCGTCGTCCACCACCAGAATTTGGGCCGGCGGAATTTCCTGTTTGTCAGGCGCGGTGCCGCGCTCAAACAAAAAACCGAGGAAATCCACTCCGGCCGCCACCGTGCGCAGCGTCGAGCTGTTGATGCTTTTCGGCTTTTCGTAAAGCTCTTTGAGGAGCGCTTCCAGGGCGTCCGACATTTTGGATATCTGGTTCAGGCCGGCAATCCCGGCGTTCCCGGTGAGCGCGTGGAGCCGCCGGTATAACTCGTAAATTTGCTTGAGTTGCACCATCTCGCCGTCGGCCTTGATCAGGCTTTGCAACCCGGCCCGGAGAGTCGCCAGCGTGGCGGGCAAACTCTCCACAAACGATTTTCTCAGATCAGACTGAAAGACGGCGTCCTGCGGACCGCCGGCGGCGAGGCGCTCCGCCTTCTTTTCCGGCTCCAATTCGGCCGATTTGCCCCGCATCGTCCCGCTGTCGCCCACCGTCGCGCGAATGAGTTCGAGGACTTCCTTCGGCGAACAACTCGCCTTGGAAAGGCATTTGTTCGCGCCGGCTTTCCAGGCCTCCTGGATCAAGTTCGTCAAATAGGTGTTTGAAAAAACGATGATCGGCAGCTTGGCAAATTCCGGCTCACCCCGGATTTCCTTGATGACGTCCACGCCCGACATCTTGGGCAGCATGAGGTCGAGAATGAGCGCGTCGGGTTTGAGCATCCGCATGATCTTCAAGCCGGTTTCGCCGTCAAGCGCAATTTCGGTTTCATAGCCTTCCACCAGCAATTTGTTGCGATAGACATTGGCGACGATTTGGTTGTCTTCGATTATCAGAATTTTTTTCATGGCTGGGCTGCTGTTGCCGGCGGGGTCGAATTAAAGTTCGCCGACAAAAAAATTTGCACTTCCTGGAATTCGCGCCGCGCGTCCGAGTGAAATTGTTCCGCGCCGTCGAGGGCGCCGGATTTTCCAAGTTTTTCCAGCTTAAGCATCACCGCGGCCAGCCGCTTCATCCCCAGGGTCGCGCTCGCGCCCTTGCAACTGTGGGCGACGTCGCCCACGGTCGCCGCGTCCCGGGCGCGGGTGGCTTCTTCGATTTGTTTCAATTGGCCGGCGGTCTGTTTGTTGAACATGTCAATCAATTCCCGCGCCATCACCGCGTCACCTCCGCTCATGTCGTTGAAACGCGCCACGTCCACCGGCGGCTCTTCGTCCGAAGCGGGCGCGCCCTGTGCCACCGCGGCCGCCTCCGGCTGCGCTTCCGTTGAACTGCCCGTCGCCCGCGCCTCGCGGATTTGCGGCGCCCATTTTTCAATCATCCCCCGAACGTCGCCCGGCCGGATGGGTTTCGCCAGGTAATCATCCATGCCGGCCGCCAGACATTTTTCGCGGTCCGTTTGCATCGCATGCGCCGTCATCGCAATGATGAGGATGCGCGATTGATACACCGGATAGGCCGGGTCTTTCTGCCGTTGGCGAATGATTCGAGTCGCTTCCAGGCCGTCCATTTCGGGCATCATCAAGTCCATAAAGACCAAATCGTAACGCAGTTTATCCAGGGCTTCAAGCGCCTGGCGTCCGTTAAACGCCTTTTCGGGCTGGTAACCGAGTTGCTGCACGATGCGCGCGGCAACCTTTTGGTTGATCGAATTGTCATCCACCAGGAGTATTTTCAAAGGAAATCGCTCGGCCAACGATTCCGCGGGTTGCGGCGGCGCGGACGGACCCTCGTCCATTTTTTTCCTGCTGAACAAGGCATCCTCGATCCCTGCCAGCAATTGCGTGGGCTTGACCGGTTTGTTGACCGCGTGGGCGAAGGCGATCGCCGTGTCGCGCCCTTCGGGGTGGACACCCAGCGGCGTCATGAAAACCATCGGCAACAGCGCCGCGCTGGGCAGCTTGCGGATTTCGCGCGACAGCGCCACGCCATCCATCTCGGGCAGTTGCAAGTCCACCAACGCCAGGTCGAAGGGATCTCCCGCGCAGAATCTTTGGATTGCCTCGGCCGCGCTGCCGGCGATCTGCGGAAGCATGCCCCACCGTGACAATTGCGCGGCCAGCACGCGGGCCACGGTCGAATTGTCATCCACGATCAAAACACGCAAATCGGCCAGCTTGAGCTGGCGACGGTTGATTTCAGCTTCGGCGGTCGCCTCGGCCTGGACGTTGCAAGTGAAATGGAAAGTGGAACCGACGCCCGGATCGCTTTCCGCCCACATTTTACCGCCCATCATTTCCACCAGACGTTTGCTGATCGCCAATCCCAGGCCGGTGCCGCCGTAGTGGCGCGCGGTGAATTTCTCGGCCTGCGTGAACGGCTTGAACAAATTGACCAATTTTTCCGGCTTAATGCCGATGCCGCTGTCGCAAATCGAGAAATGCAAATGAAGTTGCGAATGCCCCGGCGCGCCCGGCGGCGAGGTCGAAAGCAATTTCACCTGCGCGAAAACTTCGCCTCTTTCGGTGAACTTGATGGCGTTGCTCAAGAGGTTCACCAGCACCTGCCGCAGTCGCAGGGAATCGCCTTCGACGATCGCCGGAATCGCCGGGTCCACCTGGCTGATCAAATCGAGATTTTTTTCCGACGCCTTGGTGGCCAGCAATTCCAGGGTCTCTTCGAGCCGCGCGCGCAAATCAAACGGACGCGAATCCAACTCCATCTTGCCGGCCTCAATCTTTGAGAAATCCAAAATGTCGTTGATGATCGTCAGGAGCGATTCGCTGCTGGTGTGGATCGTATCGAGATAGCCCCGCTGTTCCGGCGTGAGCGGTGATTCCATGAGCAGGCCGACCATCGCGATGACGCCGTTCATGGGGGTGCGGATTTCGTGGCTCATGGCCGCCAGAAAGTCAGACTTGGCGCGGCCGCCCGATTCGGCCGCCAGACGCGCCTCGTTTAACTCCCGTTCCTTTTCGGCAAAGGCGTCCCATTGCCGTTTGACCTGGAGCGCCGCGTGGATGCGGGCGCGCAATTCAGCGGTATTAAAGGGCTTGCCGATGCAGTCGTGCGCTCCCAATTCAAATGCGCGCAATTTTCCCGCGGAATCGTCTTCTGCCACAAACGCGATGACGGGCACGGGCCGGGTCAGCGGGTCATTTTTCAATTCCTGAAGAATTTCCACATGGCCAGTGTCGAGCAGAATCAGGTCCACCGGCCAATCGTGAAGCAGACGGCGCGCCTCGGTTTCCCCATGGGCGAAAGCCGAGTTGGCATTCTCCTGCTGAAAGGCAAGCGCGAGCGTTCCCAAAAATTTGGGGTCGGTGCCTACGAGCAGGATTTGCGGAGCAACATGATTCATCTGAACGTTTTATGTGTTTGATTCCTGTTCAAACGCAGGTATTGAACATGATTTTTGGCGCTTTTCAAAGCAGAAACCACCATGTCGCCCGCGCAATCTTAATCTGAAGCGGAAAAAAAGAAATTTTGGGTAAAATGCTTGACGGAGGGTTAGTTTCTTAGCTTAATTAAGTATCCATGATTTTGGTCCCGTCTCAAATGGGCAGGCACAACAAACGCGCCTTGCTGGAACATTTGCGCCGCGTGGGCACCGCCTCGCGGGCGGACCTCGCCAAGTCGCTGGGACTCAGCCAGCCCACCGTGGGAAAAATCGCGGATGAACTTTTGAATCTCGGAGTGTTTGAAGAAGAAGAACTCGGAAAAGTGCCGGC
This sequence comes from Verrucomicrobiia bacterium, assembly GCA_035503995.1. Lineage (GTDB taxonomy): Bacteria > Verrucomicrobiota > Verrucomicrobiia > Limisphaerales > UBA11358 > UBA11358. Next base: position 4,804 of record DATJSQ010000105.1, read on the forward strand.
CGGAAAGAGAGAAAGCGGAAACTTGCCGGCCCTGAATGGATTGGGTTCGCGTCTGGGCCGGCCCGCCAGAATGCTTCGATTGAATCGGTCCGCGCCCCGCTTTCTCGGACTTCAACTCGGAGTGGAAACGACGCGCCTGACGCTCTTGTCGCTGGGCGCAACCGGGCAGGAAGAATGCGCGGTTGAATTCAAAACCCCCGGTGATGCGAAGGGTTGGCTCCATGAACTCCGCCAATCCGCCCGGCAAATCCCCCATAAGTCGTTCTGGGGGATCCTCGCCAGCGTTCCCGGCCTGGTGGATGAGCGCGACGGACGGATCCTCTATTCGCCGAATCTCCATTGGACTGAAAAAGCCGCCGTGGTTTCCCTGATTCAACAGATTTGGACCGCCCCGGTGGTTCTCATTCAGGAGGAACGCGCCCTGGCTTTGGGTCAATACGCGGTCGAACCCGAAGAGGGAAATTTCCTGCTGGCGGATTTTGCCGAGGGCGTCGGCGGCGCGATAATGATTGGCGGCAAACTTTATTCACACCCGTTGCCCATCAGCGGCGAACTGGGGCACACGCCGGTCGTCGGCAATGATCGCCGCTGCGGATGCGGCGCCGTGGGTTGCCTGGAAACCCTGACTTCATACCGCGGTTTGTTGAAAAGTTTCGCCGCCGCCAGCCCAAAATCGCCACGCACTTGGAAGGCATTTTCAGAATCCATCGCCGCCGAAGGCATTTCGCCCTGGCTGGCCCGCACCCTGGATGCCGCGGCGGCCGTCATCGCGGGCGCCTTGAACATTTTGGGCGTTCGCACCGTAGTCATCACCGGCACCATGGCCGAATTGCCGCCCATCGTCTTTTCACGCCTTTCGGGCGCCATTGTCAAAGGCGTTCTTTGGGGTCGGTTTGGCGAGGTCCAGGTCCGGACCGCGCCACGCCGCCGAAATATCGGGCTGGTTGCCGCGGGGCTTGAACGGCTGATTGTCCCGGAGAATCCTAACGGCTGAATGCCGAATTAAAATTTCCCACGACCTGTCATTAATCAAATATTCGAACAAAATGAACATGCAAAAAATCACTCTCGCCGTCATCGTTGGCAATCGCGGCTTCTTTCCCGCTCAATTGTGCGATTCCGGACGCAAACAAATCCTCCAGACGCTCGAAAAACTCGGCATCGGGGCCGTTCTCCTGGATGCCCAGGCCACTAAATTCGGCGCGGTGGAGACCCTGGACGATTCGCAGAAATGCGCCGAGTTGTTCAAACGAGAGGCCGGGAAAATTGACGGCGTCCTCGTCACACTCCCGAACTTCGGCGATGAGCGTGGCGTGGCCAATGCCCTGCGCTGGTCCGGATTGCGTGTCCCCGTTTTGGTCCACGCCTTTAATGATGATCCGAAAACGATGACCATCGCCCACCGCCGCGATTCGTTTTGCGGCAAGATGTCGGTTTGCAACAATCTGCGCCAATATGGCATCCCGTTCACCCTGACGCGCCTGCATACCTGCGGACCGGATGACAAAAGTTTTCTCCAGGACTTGGAGGATTTCGCGGTGACCTGCCGGACGGTGAAGGCGCTGCGGCATTTGCGGATTGGGGCGCTCGGAGCGCGGCCCACGGCCTTCAACACCGTCCGATATTCGGAGAAGTTGCTGGAAAAATCCGGGATCAGCATTGAAACCCTCGATCTTTTTGAACTGTTCGGATGGGTCAATAAAATGAAGGACACGGACGCGGTGGTGGATGCAAAATTGCAGGCGATCCAGAAGTATGTGGAGGCCAGGGCGATTCCGCCGGCCGCCTTGCTCAAGATGGCAAAGTTTGGGGTGGCCGTGGACCATTGGATGAAAGCGACGCGGCTAAACGCCACGGCAATCCAATGTTGGACGGCGATGGAGGAGTTTTTCGGAGTGGTCCCCTGCACCTTGATGAGCATGATGAGCAATATGTTGATGAGCAGCGCCTGCGAGGTGGACATCATGGGTACAGTGGCGATGTACGCGATGGCCCAGGCGAGCGGCAAACCCAGCGCCCTGGTGGATTGGAACAATAATTACGGGGAAGACCCGGACAAGGCCGTGATTTTCCATTGCAGCAATTTGCCGAAAGACATTTTTGTCGAGAAAGGCGAGGGCGCGCCGGTGATGGACTACCAGGAAATCATCGCCGGGACCGTCGGCAAGGAAAACACTTATGGCACGGTGGTGGGACGCGTCAAAGGCGGCGGTTTCACCTACTTGCGCTGCAGCACGGATGATTTCGCGGGTAAAATCATCGCCTACGTCGGCCAGGGTGAATTAACCGATGATCCCCTCAAGACCTTCGGAGGTTTTGGCGTGGTGAGGATTCCAAATTTCCAAAAGCTGCTGCGTTTCATTTGTGAAAACGGTTTTGAGCATCACGTGGCAGTGAATCCCACACCGATTGCCGATGGCGTCAAGGAAGCGCTCGGAAAATATCTGGGCTGGGACATTTATTATCACCCGCAATAACCATCGCGAAGGCTCACTATGCATATCGTCAAAAAATGCTTGCTCGGATTTGCCGTGCTGTCGGTCGCGGCGATGGCGCGCAGTGATGTTAAGACAACTCCCTCTCCTCAAGCGGAACCGTTTCCGCTCTCGCAGGTCCGGTTGCTGGACAGTCCCTTCAAGCAGGCGATGGAACTGGACGGCAAATATCTCTTAAGCCTGGAACCGGACCGGTTGTTGAGTTGGTATCGCAAGGAAGCCGGGCTGCAACCGAAAGCGCCAGTCTATGGCGGCTGGGAGTCCACGGGATTGGCCGGCCACACCCTGGGTCACTACCTTTCCGCTTGTTCGCTCATGTATCAATCCACCGGCGACACCCGTTTTCTCGACCGCGTTGATTACATCGTCGGCGAACTTGCCCAATGCCAGCAGGCGAACGGCAACGGCTATCTCGCCGCCATTCCCGGCGGAAAGGACATTTTCGGCAAAGTCGCCCGCGGCGAAATTAACACGGAGGGCTTCGGCCTTAATGGCGGGTGGTCGCCGTGGTACACCATCCATAAGGAACTGGCTGGACTGATTGATGCGAACCAGCTTTGCACCAACGCCCAGGCGCTGGTCGTCGCCACCAACCTCGCCAACTGGGTGGATGCCACCACCGCCAACCTTACCGATGCCCAATGGCAGAAAATGTTGGTTTGCGAATATGGCGGCATGAACGAGGCGCTGGCCAATCTCTACGGCATCACCGGCAATCCCCGCTATCTTCAGTTGGCCGAAAAATTTTACGATCACGCGGTGCTCGATCCGCTGGCCAATGGACAGGACGACCTGACCGGCAAACATTCCAATACAAATATTCCCAAAATCATCGGCCTGGCGCGCCTGTATGAATTGACCGGCGATGAACGCTACGGGAATACGGCGAAATTTTTCTGGAACCGCGTGGCGCTGCACCGTTCCTTTGTCATCGGCGGAAACGGCGACAACGAACATTTCTTTCCCGTGAATAATTTCGCCCGGCACCTTTCCCCAGCCACGGCCGAGTCGTGTTGCACGTATAATATGCTGAAGCTTACGCGGCACCTGTTCGAATGGTCGCCGGATGCCACCGAAATGGATTTCTATGAGCGCGCGCTTTACAACGACATCCTCGCCTCGCAAGACCCGGAAACGGGCATGTTTGTCTATTTGATGTCGCTCAAGCCGGGGCATTTCAAGACGTTTTCGACACCGACAGATTCTTTTTGGTGCTGCGTGGGTACCGGTATGGAAAACCATTCGAAATACGGCGACACCATCTATTTTCATGACGACCAATCCCTGTTCTTGAACCTGTTCATCCCGTCCGAACTTTCCTGGCCGGAAAAAGGCCTGGTCGTGCGGCAGGAAACCCAATTTCCCGCGAGCAACCAGACAAAATTGGAATTCACATGCCGGCGAAAGGTTCCGCTGGCGTTGAAAATTCGCTGGCCCGCGTGGTCGGACGAACTGTCCGTTCAGGTGAACGGCAGGAATCAGAAAATCTCCGGCACGCCGGGACATTATGTCACGGTGAATCGCAAATGGCGCGACGGCGACAGCGTGGAAATCCGGTTTCAGATGAAGCTGCGCACCGAGCCGTTACCCGGAACGACCAATATCATTGCGGTGCTCTATGGCCCCATTGTCCTCGCCGGCGAGTTGGGCACGAACGGAATGCCTGACCATTTCGCGAATAACCAAACCGCCTACAACCAGCTTCCGGATCCGCCCGCCCCCGTCTTTGTCAGTGACGCGGACACCCTGCTGAAACATATCCGGCCCACGGACGACCCGTTGACCTTCCAGACGGAAGAGTTGGGAAAGCCAAATGAAGTGACATTGATTCCCTTCTACAAAATGAATGACCAGCGTTATTCCGTCTATTGGACCGTGGTCAATCCCGTGGATTGGCTCGTGAATCCGGCGGGCGCACAGGCGCGGGCCGCGCGAGAAATGCAGGTGGCTTTGGAACAAAGGAATTAGGATTTCGACGATGAACCCGCAATATACCATTGGACTCGATTACGGCACCAACTCGGTGCGGGCGCTGATTGTCAACGTGGCCAACGGCGCGGAAATCGCCGCCGCGGTCTGGGGCTATCAGCACGGCGTCGCGGGCGTGATTCTCTCTCGCGACCCGAACCTCGCCCGGCAACATCCGTCCGATTACATCAAAGGCGCCGAAGCCGCCATCAAAAAGGCCTTGGCCGGGGCGAAGCGAACCGTGCGCGGTTTCCAGCCAGGGCAAATCGTCGGCATCGGGGTGGACACCACCGGCAGCACGCCGTTGCCCGTGGATGCCCACGGCCAGCCGCTGGCGTTCCAGAAAAAATTTGCCCGCAACCCCGCGGCCATGGCGTGGTTGTGGAAGGACCATACCGGCGTCGCCGAGGCCGCCGAAATCACCGCCCTTGCCGGGAAGATGCGCCCGGAATACCTGGCCAAATGCGGCGGCACCTATTCCAGCGAATGGTTCTGGAGCAAAATTTTTCATTGTCTGCGGACCGCTCCCGAGGTCTTTGCCGCCGCAAACTCGTGGATGGAACTGGCCGATTACGTCCCCGCCGCCCTCACCGGGACCGAATCTCCGGACCGATTCATCGCCGGCGTTTGCGCGGCCGGCCACAAGGCGATGTGGAATGCCAAATGGGGTGGCTACCCCGACGGGAAATTCTTGGCGGCGCTTCATCCCCGCCTCGCGCAACTCCGCGAACGCCTGACGCCGCGGATCCATGCCGTGAATCATCCGGTCGGCGGCCTGACCGCCGGCTGGGCAAGAAAAACCGGCCTGCTGAAGGGCATCCCCGTCGCCGTCGGCGCCTTCGACGCCCATTTGGGAGCGATTGGCTGCGGCGTGGCGCCGGGAACGCTGGTAAAAATCATCGGCACCAGCACCTGCGATATTGCCATTTCGCCCAATGATAAAAAACTCGCGGACGTGCCCGGATTGTGCGGCATCGTGGATGGCAGCGTCCTGCCCGGTTATTTCGGACTCGAAGCCGGGCAATCGGCCGTCGGTGACATTTTCAACTGGTGGGTGGATTACATCCAGCCGCACGGCAGCAAGCTTTCGCACAAAATCCTCGACGCGGAAGCCATGGGTCTGCGGGCCGGCGAATCCGGCCTGTTGGCTCTGGATTGGAACAATGGCAACCGCACGATCCTGGTGGACCAGCGGCTCACCGGCCTGCTGGTGGGTCAGACGCTGTACACCTCGCCAGTGGAAATTTATCGGGCCTTGATCGAAGCCACCGCCTACGGGGCGCTGACCATCATCAATCGGTTCGAGGAATACGGCGTGAAAATTTCCCAGGTGGTCAACTGCGGCGGTATCGCCGAAAAAAGCGCGATCACCATGCAGATCTACGCCGACGTCACCGGGCGTCCAATGAAGGTTTCGCGTTCGGCGCAGACGTGCGCGCTGGGCGCGGCGATCGCCGGCGCGGTGGCGTGCGGCGCGCACAAAAATTTTGCCGGCGCGCAAAAAGCAATGACCGGTTTGAAGCCAAGGATTTACCGGCCCAATCCCGCGGCGCATGCGGTTTATCGCCAGCTTTATCCCCTTTACAAGGAACTCCACGATGCCTTCGGCACAAAAAATTGGAATGGAAACCTTTACGGCATCATGAAAGAATTAATCGAAATCCGCCAACGCATAAGAGCCAATTGACATGCTCGAGCAACTCAAACAGGACGTCTGCAAGGCCAATCTGGATTTGGTCGCGCAAGGCCTCGTGATTCAGACCTGGGGCAATGCCAGCGGCCTTGATCGCGAGCGCGGACTGATGGTCATCAAGCCATCCGGCGTCCCTTACGACGGCATGAAACCCGAGCACATGGTGGTCGTGTCGCTGGCCGACGGGAATGTGGTCGAAGGAAAATTAAAACCAAGTTCCGATACCCCGACGCATTTGGTCCTCTACCGCGCATTCCAAAAAATTGGCGGCCTCGTTCATACGCATAGCCTTTACGCTACCGCTTGGGCCCAGGCGCGGAAGAAAATTCCATCTTATGGCACCACCCAGGCCGACTACTGGCATGGCGACGTGCCCTGTACGCGACGGCTGACGCCGGACGAAATTAAAAACAATTACGAGGCGAACACGGGCAAAGTCATCGTCGAAACTTTCCGGAAAAAAAATCCGCTGCAGCATCCCGCGGTCCTGGTCGCCAGCCACGGGCCGTTCACCTGGGGAACGGATGTCCACGACGCCGTTCACAACGCCAGCGTGCTGGAATTCGTCGCCCGCCTGGCCGCGGAAACCTTGCGCATCGCCCCGAAAACCATGCCCATGCAATCAGTTTTGCTGGATAAACATTTTCTTCGTAAACACGGACCAAAAGCCTATTATGGCCAGGAACTAACCACTAACATATGACAAAATCCATACAACTCATCGCACAGGCATCGGCTGGACTTGCAATGCTGGGACTGATCGGTTGCACCTCAACGCATCCCTCCAACCCCAACGGGACCATCAGTTCCGCGGCGTTCGGGAACACCCCCGACGGCACGCCGGTGGAACTTTACACATTGCGCAACAGCAAAGGCGCCGAAGCCTGCATCATGACCTACGGCGGTATTGTGCAGAAACTCATCATGCCTGACAAAAACGGCCATTTCGGGGACGTGGTGCTCGGTTTTGATAACCTCGACGGTTATACCAACCCCAACTACGTGAACAATTGCCCATATTTCGGCGCACTCATCGGACGCTACGGCAACCGCATCGGCGGTGGCAAGTTCACCCTGGACGGCCAGACTTATACCCTGCCCCAAAACGACCACGGCAACACCTTGCACGGCGGCACGATCGGATTCGACAAGGTCGTCTGGAAGGTGGTCAACGCGCAGGTCGGACCGGACGGTCCGGAGTTGGAATTGAGCCACCTTAGCCCGGACGGAGACCAGGGCTTTCCCGGCAACTTGGACGTGACCGCGACTTATACGCTCACGGAGGACAATGCATTGAGACTCCAATTCACCGCCACCACGGACAAGCCGACGGTCGTCAACCTGACCCACCATTCCTACTTCAACTTGTCCGGCCAGGGCAACGGCAACATCCTCAACGAACTTCTATATATCAACGCCAATCAGATTACCCCGGTGGACAGCAAGTTAATCACCACGGGCGCGTTCGAAGACGTCGCCGGCACGCCGTTTGACTTTCGGACGCCCACCGCCATCGGCGCGCGGATCAACGATCCTGATACGATCTTGCAATATGGGCCCGGTTACGACCATAACTGGGTCATCAATAAACCCTTGGGACAGTTCGGCCTGATGGCGCGGGTCACCGACCCCGTCAGCGGGCGCGTGATGGAAGTCTGGAGCGACCAGCCGGGCCTCCAGTTTTACGCTGGGAATTTTTTGAACGGCACGCTGGTGGGTAAGGACGGCAAGGTTTACACCCGCCGCTCGGCATTCGCCATGGAGCCGCAGGACTACCCCGACTCGCCGAATCACCCGAATTTCCCCTCGTGCGTCCTCAGGCCGGGTCAGATCTACCACAATACCATCGAGTACAAATTCAGCGTCGAGTAATCAACCCAAACCAATTCACCTCGGAACATGCACACCTACATCCTTGCAGCCTCCACCACCTTGGTTTCCCTTAACCCGGTGGATATGATCGTGATCGCCGTCTATTTCGCCCTGGTGCTGAGCATCGGATGGTATCTAAAAAAATTCACCAAGACCGGCGAGGGTTTCTTCATGGCCGGACGGGAAATGACCGCCTGGATCGCCGGTTTGAGTTTCCTGGCGGCCAACCTGGGTTCGCTCGAACTCATGGGCTGGGCCGCCGCCGCTTATCAATATGGCATTTTGGCGACGCACTGGTATTGGATTGGCGCTATCCCGGCAATGCTCTTCCTGGGATTGGTGATGATGCCCTTTTACTACATCTGCAAGACCCACTCGGTCCCGGGCTATTTGCAATTGCGGTTTAACAATTCCACCCGCCTCCTCTCGGCTATCTGTTTCGCGTTCATGACGGTGCTGACCAGCGGCATCAACATGTATGCCATGGCGCTGGTGATGAAAGTCGTTCTCGGTTGGAACATTGACTTCAGCATTTGGGTCTCCTCTCTCACCGTGGCCGCTTACGTCATCCTGGGCGGTCTCCTCTCGGCCATCTTCAATGAGGTCCTCCAATTCGTCCTGATCTGGCTCGGCGCATTGCTCATCCCCATCATGGGTCTCATTCAAGCCGGCGGCTGGAACGGCATGGTCGCGAAAATTCACCAGAACTTTCCCGGCCAGGACTATACGCATTTGTGGGCTGGCTTGGGCCATTTTAACACCAATCCCATGGGAATTAACTGGATCGGGATCGTCTTTGGCTTGGGCATGGTCATCTCCCCGGGCTATTGGATGACGAACTTTTTGGTCGTGCAGCGCGTATTGACGGCCAAAGACCTGCGTTCGGCCCAAACGGCCCCAATTATCGGCGCCGGCTTCAAGATGATGATCCCATTTATCGTCATCCTCCCGGGGCTGCTGGGTCTGGCGTTGTTGCCAACCAAACTCCTTCCCGAAGGCCAGGCCATCGCCACCGGCGGGTACAGTTACAACGAAGTGCTGCCGCTCATGATGGGGCGCTACCTCGGCCCCGGACTTTTGGGTTTGGGAATTACCGCCCTCGTCGCCGGGTTCATGTCGGGCATGGCGGGCAATGTCAGCGCCTTCGCGACGGTCTGGACGTATGATATTTATCGGCCGCTCATCCGGAAGCAGGCCAGCGACGAGCATTACGTGAGGGTGGGCCGCTGGTGGACCTTCCTGGGAGTGCTCATCAGCATCGGCACGGCCTACCTGGTGATGCAGTTCAACAGCATCATGGACTACGTGCAGGCCCTCTTCAGTTTCTTCGTCGCGCCGATGCTGGGCACGGTGCTCCTGGGCATGTTCTGGAAACGCACTTCTCCCGCCGGCGGATTCTGGGGACTGCTGATCGGCACGTTGACCAGCATTGGCCTATGGGCCTGGGTGAAAATTGTCCCTTCGGCCCTGGCCATTGTCGCCATGTCGCCCGATGCCAAGCCTTTGGCTCAAGACATGTTTCAGGCCCTCTGGTCGTTCGTGGCGACCGTGGTCATTACCGTCGTGGTCAGTCTGGTGACCAAACCAAAACCGGATTCCGAACTTGTGGGTTTGGTGCGCGGATGCACGGTGATTCCCGTCGAACATGGCATCCCTTGGTTCAAAAAGCCGGGCTTCTGGGGCGCGGTGGTGTTCGTCGTCTTTATCATCCTTAACCTGATTTTCTGGTAAAACTTATGCAAAAACATTTCATCTCCATCTGGTTCTTTATCGGTCTGCTCCTGGACGTTTATGGCGTGCTGATTTGCGGGACGGGGATTTACGGGCTGTTCTATCCGCCGCAGCACCAAGTGGAACTGGCCCAGTACCACGCCAACATCTGGTGGGGCGCGGTCTTGCTCGCGCTGGGCCTTGTTTATAGCATCAACTTCCGCCCCAAGAAGGCCCAATAACGTAATGGAAATGCCGGCCGAACCGCCACGCGATTTGACGGCGGAACAGGCCGCCGGGCGGTTGCGCAGCCTTTCCGGCAAGCAATTCAAAACGCGCGCCGGCCATTGAGGTCCAATCCCTATGTTATGAAGAACAAATCAAACATCGAAAAATCATATGCATTGGCCCGCGAGCGATATGCCGAAATCGGCGTGGACGCGCCCCGCGCCCTGGACCTCCTGGCAACCATTCCCGTTTCGCTTCATTGCTGGCAGGGCGATGACGTCGGCGGTTTCGAAAACTTTGGCTGCGCCCTCGGCGGCGGTCTCGTCGCCACCGGAAATTACCCGGGCAAAGCCCGCACCCCGGATGAATTGCGAAGCGACTTGGACAAGGCATTTTCACTCATTCCCGGAAAAAATCGTCTGAATTTGCACGCCTTCTATGGCGAATTCGGCGGCAAAAAAGTGGACCGCGACGAAATCGCGCCCGAGCATTACAAAAACTGGATTGTTTGGGCAAAAAAGAGCGGCATTGGCCTGGACTTCAATCCCACCTGTTTCTCGCATCCCAAATCCGCCGACGGCTTCACGCTCTCGCACCGCGACAGGGCCGTCCGGCAGTTTTGGATCGAGCATTGCATCCGTTCACGCGCAATCGGCGCGGCCATGGGCAAGGCCCTCGGAAATGCCTGCGTCACCAATATCTGGATCCCCGACGGGATGAAAGATACGCCCGCGGACCGCCAGTCGCCGCGCGCGCGCCTGGCCGAATCGCTCGATGCCATCTTCAAAAAACCAATTCCGCCCGGACTGAATCTCGATGCCGTCGAGCCTAAGCTCTTTGGCATCGGCAGCGAAAGTTACGTCGTCGGATCGCATGAGTTTTACTTCGGCTACGCTGTCAGCCGCCAAAAACTGCTCACCCTGGATGCGGGCCATTATCATCCCACCGAGAGCATCTCGGATAAAATCACCTGCGCCCTCCAGTTTTTGCCGGAAATTCTGCTGCACGTCAGCCGCGGCGTGCGATGGGACAGCGACCACGTCGTTATCTTGAACGATGACCTGCTGGCCATCGCGCGGGAAATTGTCGCCAACGGCTTCACTCACCGCGTCCATATCGGGCTGGATTATTTTGACGCGAGCATCAATCGGGTGGCGGCATGGACGATTGGGGCGCGCAACATGGCTCGCGCCCTGCTCATCGCCCTGTTGGAACCCACCGCGAAACTCCGCGCCGCCGAAGCCGCGGGCGATTTCACCACACGGCTGGCATTGCAGGAGGAACTCAAATCGCTGCCCCTCGGCGCAGTCTGGGATTTTTACTGCGAATCAAAAAATGTCCCGGTCGGCGAAAACTGGCTGGCCGAAGTGAAGCGTTACGAAAAAGAGGTTCTGTCGAAGCGTTCGTAGGATCGGTAGTGGGTAAGTTTGAAATCACCTTGACTGATTATGATTTTATGCCAATCCGATTCCTGAAGGAATTAAAACTAAAACCCTCATGCGTGTCCGATTTCTGGAAGTGCAAAGACCATAACATTCCAAAACTGCCGGGCGTGTATTTGCTTATCGCAAAGAATATTTGTTTCCGTTATCCCGCCGGACGAAGTTCGATTTATTATATAGGACAAACAGAATCCCTGCATAAACGATTGGTAAAACAACATCGTAAATATCACAACCGCGTTAAAGACAATCGCAGATTGGGCGATTATTTATATGAGGCTCGGCATGAATATGGAGGAACTTTTGGCGGAAGATATTGCTTCATTCAATCACGCGGCGGAATTTCCCCAAAGAAGTTAGAGAAAAAGGTCATTCGGGCTTTTATGCAACGCTACCACGCTCCGCCAGTTGCAAACGGTGCTGGTGTTTGGGGCTGGGTAAAAAAAGTTTCTTTAAAAA
>DATJSQ010000106.1:0-3644 GCA_035503995.1 Verrucomicrobiia bacterium
GTTTTTCGGAATCGGCTGGTTGCCTTCGAATAAACTGCTTTCGACCATCAGGCCGATGAGCGAACGCGTGCCTTCGACCCGCTGCTCAATCACACTGTGCCAGACATCTTCCTGTCGCTGATGCTGCTTTTCCGAATTGGCATGGCTGCAATCCACCATCAGCACCGGCGGCAATTTTTCGGCAATCAATTGTCGTTCGGCGGCGCGGATGCTCTCGGCGTCGTAATTCGTCTTGGCCCGCCCGCCGCGGAGGACGACATGGGCGTGAGGGTTGCCCGTGGTCCGCACAATGGCCGTGGCGCCGTCTTCGTTGATGCCCAGGAAACTGTGCGAATGCCGCGTGGCGCCCATGGCGTCAATCGCCACCTGCAGACCGCCGTCGGTGGAATTCTTGAGGCCAACGGGCATCGAAAGGCCGCTGGCCATTTCGCGATGGGTTTGGGATTCCGTGGTGCGCGCGCCGATGGCCGCCCAGGAAATCAGATCGGCGATGTATTGCGGCACAATCGGGTCGAGAAATTCAGTGGCCGCCGGAAGGCCCATGCCGACGATTTCCAACAACAATTGCCGCGCGATTTTCAGGCCCGTTTCGATGTCCTGCGAACCGTCCAGATGGGGATCGTTGATGAGGCCCTTCCAGCCAATGGTCGTGCGCGGTTTTTCGAAATAAACGCGCATGATGATCTCCATGCGGTCGGCGAACTCCTTGCGGAGGGCGTTCAATTTCCCGGCGTATTCCAGCGCGGATTTCCGTTCATGGATCGAGCAGGGACCGATGACGACGAGGAGGCGGGGGTCTTCCTGTCGCAAGATGCGGATGACCCGCTCGCGGCTGCGGGCGACGGTGGCGGCCACGGCCTCGCTCGACGGCGTGTCGTTTTTCAGGTCACGCGGCGAGAGGAGCCGGACTATCTCTCTGACATGTAAATCCTGCGTCCGATACATGCGCCCAGTATAGCGCAATTTCATCCGACGAAAAGGGGAAACGGCGGGCCGGTGCCATCCTGAATGAAGAACAAAAAAAATTGATTTTAGGCCGGGGCAATGGCAATACTTGCGCATATTTGACGCCGTGGCCAAAGAAGAGCCAATCGAAGTGACCGGCAATGTCACGCAAGTTCTGCCCGGAACAATGTTTCGGGTGGCGCTGTCCAATGGGCATGAAGTCCTGGCGCATATCTCAGGCAAAATGCGGAAAAATTTCATCCGCATCTCCGTCGGGGACAAGGTCAACGTGGCCATGTCACCCTACGATCTGAACAAGGCCCGCATCGTTTATCGGCATCCGTAAATTATTCTGATGAAAATCCATTTCTTCGGCGCCGCGCGGACCACCACCGGCTCGATGTATCTGTTCGAGATCAACGGCAAAAAGTTGTTGCTCGAATGCGGCCTGTTTCAGGGGCATCGCGAAGAAGAGACGAACCGCAACTGCTGCTTTCCCTTTGATCCGAAACAGATTGACGCCGCCGTCCTAAGCCACGCGCACATGGACCATGCCGGCAATTTCCCCAACCTTCGCAAGCAGGGTTATGCCGGAAATATTTATTGCACCTTCGCCACCCGCGACCTGTCCAGCATTATGCTCGTGGATTCGGCGAAGATTCAGGTGGATGACGCGTGGTTTGTTTCCAAGCTGAATGCCAGGAAAGGGCTGCCGCCGGTTAAACCGCTTTACGAAGTCGCCGACGCCGAGCGAGTGTTGGAACAGTTCGTCTCCGTCAATTACGAACGGCCCGTGCAAGTGCTTGATGGCGTAACGGTCACGTTTCGCGACGCCGGACATATCCTCGGCTCGGCTCAGGTGATTCTGGATATGGTCGAAAACGGGAGGAAATTCCGCTGGCTCTTCAGCGGCGACGTCGGCCGCGGCGGCGATGACATCCTTCGCGACCCGGCGTCCACCGCCAATGTGGATTATTTGCAGATTGAATCCACCTACGGCGGACGCGAGCACGCGCCCCGCGCCAACACGGACGAAACCATCCGCCAGCTTGTTTCCGAGACGCTCAATCAAAAGGGCAAAGTCATCATTCCGGCGTTTTCCGTGGGGCGCACACAGCAGATTGTTTATGTGCTGCACCAGCTCACGCTGGCGGGCAGGTTGCCGCGCGCGCCGATTTTTGTGGACAGCCCGTTAAGCGTGAACGCCACCGAGATTTACCGCCTGCATCCCGAATGCTTCAACGACACCATCAATAAATTCCTGCACGAAAAGGAAAATCCGTTCGGCATGGAAAATCTCACGTATGTCCGCGAAGCGTCGCAATCGAAAAAACTTAACGATTTGAAGGAGCCGGCCATTATCATCAGCGCGTCGGGCATGTGCGAAGGCGGGCGCATCCGGCACCATCTGAAAAACCACATCGGGTACGCGAACAATTTGATATTATTTATCGGGTATTGCGCCGAAAACACGTTGGGGGCGCAGATCGTGGCCGGGAAGAACCCCGTGAACATTTTCGGCGAGCCGCATCAGGTGCGCGCCAAAATTTTCTCGATTGATTCCTATTCCGGCCATGCGGACAGAAATGAATTGAAGGCTTACGCGGAACGCATTTCCGGCGACTTGAAAAAAATCATCTGCATCCACGGCGAAGAATCGCAATGCCTCGCGAACGCCGAAAACTTGCGGGCGTTGAAACCGCGGGCGCAAGTCATCGTGCCGGAATACCGGCAGGCGCTCGAAATTTGAGATTTATTTGACCACCGGCGCGAATTGGAGGAGTATGTTATCTGCCGAATGATGGGGGCGCACCGGTTTCGACCTGATGAATGCGCCAGAGGCGGCATGCCGGGGACGACCGTTGGCCCCGTTAACAATCGGTCAAAACAAAACTGCTAACGAAGAATTAGCTCTCGCGGCCTGATTGCCGCGACGTTCGCCGGTGGACACCTGCTACGCCGGACGAACGCCACAGCAGGCATGGTGCGACGCGGAGACCGCGCGCGGCGCGCCGAGAAAATCTCATGCGGACTAGGCAGTGCGACTCGAGTCCAGGCGCCATCGCATAGCAGAAAACATTTCCTGGAATAAGCATGTAGTCGCGGCTGGTTTATTTGCCAGGGACGCGGGTTCAATTCCCGCCGCCTCCACCATCCTCCGCCCGGAACCCGCGTTCCGGGCAGAGGATGGTGCCCTCCGTAGCTCCGCTTTGGGAGCGTAGGAGGGCTGTATTGAAATCGGGGTTCCGTGCTGCGGATGGCGGGCCATTCTTTTTGATTCCATGTTTTACGCGTATATTCTCGAATCCATTGCCTCACCCGGCGAATTCTACCGCGGCCATACCGAAGACCTTAAACTGCGCCTCGCCGAACATAACGCGGGGAAATCCCCGCACAATTCAAAGTTCAAGCCCTGGAAGGTAAAATTTTACGCAGCCTTTGAAACTTTGGCGCTGGCCCGGAAATTTGAGACATATCTAAAAAGCGGCTCTGGCCATGAGTTTGCAAATCGCCATTTCTTTCGTGGCTCAAAGTGAAGAAACAGCGCGTGCCATTGCCTTCCACCGCAAAAAATGATACTGTGTTGACATGAAATTGACGGCGATCATTTATCCTGATTCAGAAACCGATTTGCTTGTGGCCGAGTGTCCCGAAATCGGCACGGCCAGCCAAGGCCACACCGAGGCGGAGGCGCTTGC
>DATJSQ010000107.1:0-5880 GCA_035503995.1 Verrucomicrobiia bacterium
CCGGTATTACTGTTCGGAACGGGCGGGCAGTTGGTGGAAGTTTTCAAGGACCGGGCGCTGGGTCTGCCGCCGCTCAACGCCACGCTCGCGCGGCGGATGATGGAACAGACGAAGATTTACGCGGCGTTGAAAGGGGTCCGCGGGCGCAAGGCCGCCAACCTGACGGTGCTCGAACAATTGCTCGTCCGGTTCAGCCAACTCGTTGTCGAACAGCCGTGGATTTCCGAAATGGACATCAATCCACTCTTTGTCTCCTCCGAGAGGATTTTTGCGCTCGACGCCCGGGTCGTGCTGCACGATCCGAAAAAGTCCGAAGAGCAGTTGCCCAGGCCCGCCATTCGGCCCTATCCGATTCAATACATCACCCGCGCCAAGTTGAAAAGCAAAGGGTCGGTGACGATCCGGCCCATTCGGCCCGAGGACGAGCCATTGATGGTGAAGTTTCACGAAACGCTTTCGGAAGAAAGCGTCTATCACCGCTATTTCACCGCGTTGAAGCTCTCGCAGCGGGTGGCGCACGAGCGGTTGACGCGCATTTGCTTCAATGATTACGACCGGGAAATTGCGCTGGTGGCCGAAGCCAAAGGGGAGAAAAGCGAAGAACAGAGAATTCTTGGCGTTGGGCGGTTGAGCAAAATACACGGCCTGAACGAAGCTGAATTTGCGGTGCTGGTAAGCGACTCCTGCCACGGACAGGGCCTGGGCAGCGAACTGCTGAAACAACTCGTCAAGATCGGCAGCGCGGAGAAGTTAAAACGGATTGTTGGCCATATCCTTCCTGAAAACCATGCAATGCAGTCCATCTGCAAGAAGGTGGGATTTCGGATCGAAGCCAACGGAGCGAGCGATTACTTTGCCGAATACATCTTTTAATTATGAATTCCATCCATAAAACCGCCGGCCGAAAGGGCGTCGTCTATAAAACTCTCGACGGCTGCGAAGCGGCCGCGCACGTCGCCTTTCGCCTCAACGAGACGATGGCGATTTACCCGATCACCCCGTCATCACCCATCGCCGAGTGGTGCGACCAATGGGCATCCGAAGGGAGAAAAAACCTCTGGGGCACGACGCCGGCGATTGTGGAGATGCAAAGCGAAGGGGGGGCGGTGGGCGCGGTCCATGGGATGTTGCAGACCGGCTCGATCGCCACGACCTTTACCGCCTCGCAGGGACTGCTGCTGATGGTGCCGAATATGTTCAAGTTTGCGGGCGAATTGCTGCCCACGGTATTCCATGTGACCGCGCGGGCCGTGGCGACCCACGCACTTTCGATTTTCGGCGACCACAGCGATATCATAGCCTGCCGCTCGACCGGTTGGGCGATGCTCGGCGCGGCGTCGGTGCAGGAAACGACGGATTTTGCGCTCATAGCCCAGGCGGCCTCGCTGCGCTCGCGGTTGCCGTTCATCCATTTTTTCGACGGTTTTCGGACGTCGCATGAAGTTTCAAAGATCGAAATGCTCGAGGACAGTATTTTACGGGAGTTGATAGACGACAAGTTGATTGCGGAACATCGGGCGCGCGCCTTGACGCCAGACCAGCCGGTCATCCGCGGCACGGCGCAGAACCCGGACGCTTTTTTCCAGGGACGCGAAGCGGTCAATCCATTTTATGCCGCCTGCCCGGACATCGTGCAACGGGTCATGAACGAGTTCTATCAATTCACCGGACGCGAATATCATCTGTTCGATTACGTGGGCGCGCCCGACGCGGAGCGGGTCATAGTATTGATGGGTTCGGGGTGCGAGACGGCCCATGAAACCGTCGAGCATCTTGTCGGCAAAGGCGAAAAGGTGGGGGTGGTGAAAGTGCGGCTCTACCGGCCGTTCGATGGCCGGCGATTTGTGGAATCACTGCCCAAGACCATCCGGAAGATTGCGGTGCTGGACCGCACGAAGGAACCGGGCGCCACAGGCGAGCCGTTGTATCAGGACTGCCTGACGGCAATCCTCGAAGAAATATCCAATGGCCACAAGCATTTGAAACAACTGAAGTTCCTGCCCAAGGTGATTTCCGGGCGCTACGGCCTGTCTTCCAAGGAATTCACACCGGCGATGGTCAAGGCGGTTTTCGATAATCTTGCCGACAGCACCATTGACGGGGTGCCCAAGAACCACTTCACGGTCGGCATCCAGGACGACGTCTCGGACACGAGCCTGCACGTGGAGCCGGCGTTTTCGACGGAGGGGGACAAGGTTGTCCGGGCGCTATTTTACGGGCTTGGGTCGGACGGGACCGTTGGGGCCAATAAGAACTCGATCAAGATCATCGGCGAAGAAACGGACAATTATGCGCAAGGCTATTTCGTCTATGATTCAAAAAAATCCGGCAGCATGACCGTGTCGCATTTGCGATTCGGCCCTGAGCCGATTCGTTCGACGTATTTGATCTCCAGCGCCAATTTCATCGCCTGCCATCAGCCGGTTTTTTTGGAGCGGCACGACATGCTGCGGAGTCTGGTTCCGGGCGGGACATTTTTATTGAACACGCCGCATACGCCGGAGGAAATCTGGGGCAAGCTTCCCACGCCCGTGCAAAAGAGCTTACGGTTGAAGAAGGCGAAGTTTTTTGTGATTGACGCCACCCGTGTGGCGCGCGATAGCGGCATGGGTGGCCGGATCAACACCATCATGCAGGTATGTTTCTTCGCGTTATCGGGAGTGCTGGCGAGGGAGGAGGCGATTGAGGCCATCAAGAATTCCATCAAAAAAACCTACGGAAAGAAGGGCGAGGAAGTGGTGCAAATGAACCTGAAAGCGGTGGACAACACGCTGGCGCATTTGCACGAAGTCCGGGTGGCCGACCATCGGCTGAACGGCGCGGGTGAATTTGCGCCGCCGGTTTCGCCGGAGGCCCCGGAATTTGTCCGCGATGTCCTGGGCAAACTGGCCGCGGGTGATGGCGACGACGTGCCGGTGAGCGCGTTTCCGAAGGACGGCACGTTTCCGACTGGGACATCGCAATATGAAAAGCGGAATCTGGCGCTGGAGATTCCGGTCTGGGACGCCAAAACCTGCATTCAATGCCTGAAATGCGTGGCGATCTGCCCTCATGCGACCATCCGCGCCAAAGTTTATGAACCGGAAAAATTGAATGGCGCGCCGGCGACATTCAAGTCGGTGGCCTCGCGGGTGCCGGAATTCAAGGGACTGACGTTCACGCTGCAGGTGGCGGCGGAGGACTGCACGGGCTGCGGTCTTTGTGTGGAAGTGTGCCCGGCGAAGAACAAGAGCGAGGCGAAGCTCAAGGCGATCAACATGGCGCCGCAGGCGCCTTTGCGGGCGGGTGAGCGCGAGAATTGGAATTATTTTCTTGGTCTGCCGGAATATGACCGGCGCAAGATCAAGAGCACGGTCCTGCGCCAGCAGCAAATTCAGCAGCCGTTATTTGAATTCAGCGGGGCGTGCGCGGGCTGCGGGGAAACGCCCTACATCAAGATGCTGACGCAATTGTTCGGGGACCGGGTGGTGATTGCAAACGCCACCGGATGCTCTTCGATTTATGGCGGCAATCTGCCCACGACGCCCTACACGAAGAACCAGTGCGGCCGGGGGCCGGCCTGGTGCAATTCGCTCTTTGAGGACAACGCGGAATTCGGGCTGGGCTTCCGGGTATCCATTGACAAGCAACGCGAATTTGCCGAGGAGTTGCTCAAGAAACTTTCTCCCCGGCTTGGCGACGAATTTACAGCGCAACTTCTGCTGGCCAACCAGTCCGACGAGGCGGGAATAGGCGAACAACGCGAGCGGGTGACGGCCTTGAAAGCGAAATTGCAAGGACTCGACGTTCCCGAAGCCAGACTGCTCCTGCCCCTGGCGGATCAATTGGTGAAGAAGAGCGTATGGATCCTCGGCGGGGACGGGTGGGCCTACGACATCGGTTACGGCGGACTGGACCACGTGCTGGCGAGCGGACGGAAGGTGAACGTGCTGGTAATGGACACCGAAGTTTATTCCAACACCGGCGGCCAAATGTCCAAATCCACCCCGCGCGGCGCCATCGCGAAATTTGCGGCTGGCGGAAAGCCCGCCGGCAAAAAGGACCTGGGGCTGATTGCGATGAGTTATGGAAACATTTATGTTGCCAGCGTCGCTCTCGGCGCGAAAGACGAGCAAACGCTCAAGGCGTTCGTCGAAGCCGAATCTTATCCGGGTCCCTCGCTGATCATCGCCTACAGCCATTGCATCGCCCACGGCATAGCGATAGACGCGGGTGTGGGCGCGCGGCAACAGAAGCTGGCGGTGGATTCGGGGCAATGGCTGCTTTACCGGTTTGATCCGCGGCGCGCCGAACGAGGGGAAAATCCGCTTCAGGTGGATTCCCAGGCTGCCAGATTGAAGGTGCAGGACTTCATGCTGAGCGAAAATCGGTTCAAGATGCTGACCAAGAGCAAGCCGGATGACGCGAAGAAACTGTTCGCGCAGGCGCAAACCGACGCCGAGCGGCGGTGGAAATTCTATCAATTCATGCAAACGCGCGATTGCAAACAGATCAACGGCGAAATCACCGCCCCGAAACCGGCCGCGGCCGTTGAACAACCCTGATAATAAATATTATGGATCTCTCCACCAAATATCTCGGCCTCGCTCTCCGCACGCCGCTCGTCGTCGCGGCGTCGCCGTTATCCGAGGAAATTGACGGCATCAAAAAAATGGAAGACGCGGGCGCGGCGGCGGTGGTGTTGCACTCGCTTTTCGAGGAGCAATTGCGCCGCGAACAAATTGAAGTGACGCACAATCTGGAGCAGGGGACGGAGAGTTTCGCCGAAGCGCTGTCGTATTTTCCCGAACCCAGTGAATTTCATTTTGGTCCGGAGGAATATCTTCGACACATCGGCCGCGCGAAAAAAGCCGTGCGCATTCCCGTCATTGCCAGCCTGAACGGTTCCACGCCCGGAGTGTGGACGCGTTACGCGCGGGAAATCCAACAAGCCGGCGCGGACGCGCTGGAACTGAACATTTACAGCGTCCCCACCGATCTGAATCTGTCCTCGGAGAAGATTGAGCGGGGATATCTGGAAATCGTGAAGGCGGTGAAGGCGCAGATCACGATTCCGGTTGCGGTGAAATTAAGCCCGTTTTTCACGAATTTTGCGAACTTGGCCGCTCGTCTCGACAACGCGGGGGCGGATGGGCTGGTGTTGTTCAATCGTTTTTACCAGCCGGACATTGACCTGGAAGCGCTGGAAGTGAAGCCGAACATATTGTTGAGCACGCCGATGGCCATGCGGTTGCCGTTGCGCTGGGTTGCCATCCTGCGCGGAAAGATCAAGGCCAGCCTGGCGGCGACCAGCGGCATTCATCGCGCGACGGACGCCTTGAAGATGCTGATGGCCGGCGCGGACGTGACGATGCTTTGCTCGACGCTGATGCGCCACGGCATTGGGCATCTTGAAACCATTGAAAAGGAAATGGCGGCGTGGATGGAAGAACATGAATACGAGTCGGTGGAGCAACTCAAGGGCAGCCTGAGCCAGCAGAATTGCCCGGCGCCGACCGAGTTCGAGCGCGCGCAGTATATGCGGGCGATTTCGATTCACACGTCGGCCGCGGCGTGAGGCATTGGGGTAACAATAGCGAGCGTAAAGTGGGCAATTTCGGTGTAGCGAATTTCACACAGAAAATGGAGATTGCCTTTATGACAATGACTAATGACCGCGCCGCATGGCTGAAGGGCGGAGTAACAACTTGTTCCAATCCCCCGGTCGAACCGCCGAAGAAGGCGTGGCGGCTGGTACTCCTGGGGGCACCCGGCGTCGGCAAAGGCACCCAGGCTGAATTGCTGTCGGAACAGCTTGGCGCCTGCCACCTTTCGACGGGCGATGTCTTTCGCGCGGCCAAGTGCCTGGCTGAGAACGAGCGCAGCCCGGCGATTGAGAAG
>DATJSQ010000108.1:0-4288 GCA_035503995.1 Verrucomicrobiia bacterium
GCGCAAAGATCGTTTCCAGCGCCTCCGCCAGTCCAAAAAAGCGGTCGGCCACGCCGGGATGTAGCGGCGGCAAAAAATCGGCGATGAAATCCAAGTCTGAGTTTTGCACATTGAAATCACCGCGCACCGCCGAACCAAAAACCTCCAGCCGGCCAACGCCGAATTGCCGGCAGGCTTCCACAATCGCTCCGCACTTCTGTTGGACGAGGTCACTCACGGTTTGAATTTATCATCAAATCACCGTTCCTTGCAATGGGTGTTGTGCATGACGTTTACGGCGTGAGCGCCGCGTCCCAATCCTTCCAGACCGGCTCGTATCCGAGTTTGCGGATGAGGTCGGCGACTTCATTGGCAGAACGTTCGTCGGCGATATTGAATTGCCCGGTTGCGCTGGTCAGTTGGCCGCCGTTTTGTGAGCCTCCCGGTGTTGCCCATTCGCTGGCGCCTGAAGCGAGTTCCACTATCCGTCCACGGACCGTTTGGTGCAATTTCTCCCTGCCCGCGCCCGTGTAACCTCCCGGTTCGGTATGGCTGCCGGCGCTCATCATTGTGACGCCAAGCTGAATCAATCCGTCACGCAACTTCGGCGTCTCGCGCGTGGACAACACGATGCCGACATCGGGAAACATCAGTCGCAACGCGCAAACGAGCTGCGCGAGTTCGCGGTCGGCAATGTGCGTCAGCGGCTGGAACTCCCCGGCGCAGGGCCGGATGCGCACGGTGGAAATAGTCAGCGACGCTTTCCAACAGTTGCGCAGCAGATAATCCGCGTGGGCGGCGGCGCAAATCGCTTCACGCCGCCAGTCGGCCAGTCCGTAAAGCGGGCTGATGCCGAGCCGGCGAAAGCCGGCGGCGTAGGCGCGTTCGGGCGTTTCGAGCCGCCAGTCGAAGTTCCGCTTGGGGCCGGCGGTGTGCATTTGCGCATAGACCTCGCGGTCGTAGGTTTCCTGATAAACCACCAAGCCGTCGGCGCCGGCGGCCACCAGCGGCCGATAGTCTTCCGTCTCCATCGGCGCGACTTCGAGCGACACGCTGGGCCATTCGGGATGCAGCGCGGCGATGCAATCGCGCAGATAATTGTTGGAAACAAACCTGGGATGTTCGCCGGCGACGAGCAGAATATTTCGAAAGCCCTGTTCCTTAAGCGCCTGCGCCTCCTGTTTCATTTCATCCAGCGAGAGGCTCACGCGGAGAATGGGATTGTCGCGCGAAAAGCCACAATAGCAGCAATTGTTGATACATTCGTTGGAAAGGTAAAGCGGGGCGAACAGGCGGATGACCTTGCCAAAACGCCGCTGGGTCATCGCACGCGAACGGCGACCCAGATGTTCCAAAAGTTCCGAGGCTGCGGGCGAAATCAGGTTCGCGAAGTCTTCCAGGGACAATTTGGATTTGGCCAGGCTCGCGCTGACATCCTGCACCCGGGCCTCCTGCGAATGTTTAACCAGCGATTGGACCGGCAACGAATTAAATTCGGAAACAAAACTCACGGCCATAATCTATCAAAACGGCGGACGAAGTCGAGGAGGGCTTGACGCGGCGAAAAATTGCGAAACACTGGAACCACGATTTTATGCCGTCCAAAACCAAAGCCAACGTAATGATCCTTGGCGTCGGTTCGTTTGCCCACAGCATCGGCTCGACACTCGCGGACGCGGGCGCGACGGTATGCACTTATCTCACCCGCAATTACGGCCAGTATCCGGCGTCACTCTTGGGCAAAACGTTCTCGCGCGACGCCTTCCCCAGTCCGGCGCCTTTGGCGCGCGAAAATAAAACGGATGTCGTCATTCCCCAATCCATTGATTGGGCGCAGCAGCCGTGGACGGAAGAGTTGCGGAAATCAGGGGTCGGCATTTTTTCGCCGACGGGCGAAGCCATGCGCATCGAGCGCGAACGCGACTTTGCGCGGGCGTTGTGCGCAGAATTCAAAATACCGTTTCCGAAATCGTTTGTGGCATCGAACCGCATCGAAGCGGAAAAGATTCTCGCAAAACATCCGCAGCCGTTTGTCATCAAAAATCCGCTTTGCTCGCCGACCAGCCCCATTCACACAATTTTGTGCGAGACGGAGGCTGATACGCGCGCCTGGCTGCGGCAGGTGAATTATGCCGAGGGCGTTTTTTTACAGGAATACCTAGGCCGGGCCGAAGCAGGGCACATCGCCCTGGTCAGTGGCGGCGAGATTTATTCACTGGTCACCAACCAGGAATACAAATACGCGTTTAACAGCAATCTGGGCATTGTCGCGGGCGCGCCGCTCGGCGGCCTGGTCGAGCGCGACGAAAAGGACAAATACGGTCTGGCGCGCGAATTGATTCATCCGTTGCTGCCGTGGCTCAAAAAAGTGAACTACCACGGGCCGATTCAGGTGACAGCCATCAAAGTCGCGCGCGGCTGGCACGTCATCGAATACAACATCCGCATCGGGGTCACTTCCGGGCCGATGATTCTGCGGATGTTGAAAAATCCGTTGGAAATCGTTTTGCGCACGGCGCGAAACGAAAAATTAAAGCCGGGATTCAGAGAGGAGATGCATTTTGGCTGTTCGCTGACATTGGCCGGTTACGGGTATCCCTTCACCCAGGTGCGGGGGCCGCATTTGCCGTTGGAAATCCGCGACAAATTTAATTGCGACGTCTGGTGGAATGAAGTCGCGCGCGGGGCGGACGGAAATCTTGTTTCCACCGGCCATCGAATCGCCGATGTCATCGCGCTGGCCCCGACGCTCGATGCGGCGATCTCCAAGGCCTACGCCAATATCCGCAAAATCCGCGTCGTGGGCAGTTATTACCGGACGGACGTGGGTGGGAGCTTGTGGCCGCCGGGAAAGGATTGATTCGCCAAAGTTTCGCAACGCGCTGATTTTTCGTGTTTTTTCCCTGCCTCATGGTAAAAAGCCATTGCCGTTTATGAATGTTAATTCCGATCATTTTCCGTTGAGGCCGGCGTGGACCGAGATTGACTTGGGCAGGCTCCGCCGCAATTTGCAACTCATCCGCGGTGACTTGCCAAAACACGTCCGGCTGATGGCCGTAGTAAAGGACGAGGCTTACGGGCATGGCGCGCTGGACGTGGCACGGATTGCCTTGGAGGAAGGCGCCTGGGGGTTGGGGTTGAGCACCCTGGAAGAGGCGATGTCGCTGCGGGACGCCGGCATCACGGCGCCGTTGGTGTTGCTCGGCGAACGGCAGGAAGCAGAACTCGAATGGTGTGTGGCCCATGATCTCACCGTTTGTGTGAACGAGCCGAATAACATCCGCTCGCTGGCGAAAATCGCCTCGCATTTCAACAAGCGCGTGCCGGTGCATCTGAAAATTCACACCGGAATGAGCCGTTACGGTGTTCGCTGGGACAAAGCCCTGCCGCTGGTTGAAAAGATCATTGCTGAAAAGTCGTTGTTGCTGGAAGGCGTCATGACGCATTTCGCGCAATCGGATGAAACCGACAAGACTTTTGCCAACGTTCAATTTGCGCGTTTCAAGGAAGTGTTGGATGGGCTGGAACAACGGAAGATTCACGTGAAATTGCGGCATACGTGCAACAGCGGCGGTTTTCTCGATTTACCGGACGCCCATTTGGACATGGTGCGCCCGGGCATTTTGATTTACGGCGTTTTTCCGTCGCAGGTTTGCCGCAAAATTGCGGGCATTGAACCGGTGATGTCCGTGAAAGCAAAGATTGCCGGCATCCAAAAATTGAAGCCGGGCGAAGTCGTCGGTTACGGGATGCGTTATACGGCCCAAACGCCCAGGCGCATCGCCATTCTGCCCATCGGTTACGGCGATGGTTTTCCGCGCGTGCGCAACGAGGGCGGCGCGCTCATCCACGGCCAATTCGCTCCGCTCATCGGTGGCATTGCGATGGACGCGTTGATGGTGGATATCACGGACATTCCCCAAGCGCAGATGTGGGACGAAGCCGTCATCATGGGCCGCCAGGGTGGCCGGGAAATCACCGTGCGCGACATTGCCAAGTTGAAAAACTCCGTTACTTATGATGTGTTGACCAATTGGCGATTGCGATTGCGGAGAAAATCGGTGAACGAAGAGAACCGGACCGCACGCGATTTTGAAACTGCTGCCAAATGAAACTTCTCTTTTCCGAACAAAATTCCGACTACGAGCATTACCAATTTCCTTACGCGATTTGGGCGGTGCCGGAGGCGGGCGAAACGCCGTCGGATATTTTTGACGCTGGCTTTCTGCCGTCGTCGCGCGATTTGGACCGCTTTTATCTCTGCCGCCAGGTGCGGGTGAGTCTGCCCAAGTTCAAGCCGTCTTCGGAG
>DATJSQ010000109.1:0-9164 GCA_035503995.1 Verrucomicrobiia bacterium
GCGCGCGGATCGCCTTCGCCGTAACTGGGATTGGCCAGAATGATGGAATGTCCCGTCCCGTCCGCCGCCACCGGCCAGGGAAAGGTGTCAGAGTAGGGAACGGTTAAAAGCACGGAGCCTTGCTCATCAAGCAACTCCAAAGTTTCTGATTTTTTAAGGCTTCCGTCGTACGGTCCGATGACATTGGTAATGCCATAGACACTTTCGATGTCCTGGGGCGCGGCGGCCACGACCAGATAACCGCCGCCGGGGACGATCGTGTTGCCGGGAAAAGTATAATTCATGTCCGCACACGTGAGCTGATAGCCGCTGATGTCCTGGAACCACGGATTCGAGTTATAGAGCACGAGACATTCGAGGTTTTTTCCGTCCGGGCGCGACGCCGGTTTCCACATGATTTCTGAAATGACCATCGGCGTTGTGCGGCTGCACGCCGCCAACGGCTCGTAGGGATAGGCCACGGTTCCGACGACCGCGTTGGTGGGCGTGTTCGATACATCCAGAAATTGGGCGGTGACCGTTTGATTGGTGGTGTCACTGTCCACGACAAATCCGAGGTAAACCTGATTGGACATGGTGATCGTCTGGCTGTAAAGCAACGTCCATGTCTGGCCATCATAGCTGGCATAACCGCTGAAAAGATTGCCCACCCGGCTGAGGCGCAACCAGGTGTTGGGATAATTGTCCGGAAAGTTGCCGCCGGACTGGCTGGCGCTGTTTGTCGGATCACGCCACTCGAAGAAACAGCCATTAATCGAGGGTGTGGCCAGCGAGGCGGCAAAACGTCCGCCGGGCGTCAACGCCTCGCGCGCCATCAATCCGGCTTTTGCCCACGTGTCCGACAAGCTCAAGCGGGCCAGACAGACCTCCACATCGAAATTGCCGGAAACCGTCTGATCGCTGAATTGAAACTGGTCGTCACTGCCGCCAATGGCGCCGCCGCTGCTGGCGATGATCAGACCATTGCTCACCACCGTCTGTCCGCCGGAAGGCGGGTTGCCGATGCCCGTCGGCGCGTACACGCTGGCAATAAATCCCGCCTGGGAATTGGCGGCGATCCTATTGCCCTGGCTTGTTTGGTCGGCAAGATTGTTGACTGTCACGACATAGGAATTTTGATTGACCATCGTGGCGACCGTGAGAACAACATTGCTTTGAGAGGCGTCCTGCGTTGCGCCCAGAATGGCAACCAGGCCGTCCGGGCCGGCCAGCGAATAGTTTGCCGTATTGGTTGCGGTGATCGGCGTGATGCGTTTGGACAAACTGACTTCCACTTCGTTGAGGCCGAGAGATTGGGCAGCCAACAATACCGGCGGGTTGGTGTCCTGCAACACGGTTAAAATTGCGGGACTGCTGGTGACGCTGTAGTTCACATTGGTGACAATGCTCGAGGCAACCAATAGCAAAGACGCGCCGTTGTCAGTGAGCGGTGTGAAAGGAATGGTGTATGAAACGTTCGTTGCGCCGGGGACCGGATTTCCGTTGAAGTACCATTGCAAGGAGGGGTAGGGATTTCCCGCGACAATTGCGCCAAAGGTGGCCGGGTTGACTTCGGTGACCGTGACATTTGTCGGTTGACTGACGAAATACGGCGGCGCCACCGGCGCCATTATTCCGCTGAGCGCATAAATGGCGGTGGCACTGGAAACCTGCGGCATGGCAAACGTCAAAGCGGCCAGAGGTTTGTTCGCCGGACCCAGCAACGATTCCAGATTGAGCGTGGTCTGATAGAATTGCGGGTAGCTCGGAGCTCCTGACGTCACCCCACTGCTCAGGGCGATGCGTTCCACACCCTGCAACGCAACATTGGCCGTGCCGGTAAACCAGTCCGGCGCATAATACGTGGTGGTATAGGACGTGCCGTCATCGAAAATCAATGTTACATTGGCTGGTCCGGCGCTGTCACCATTGGCGGAATTGGCAATGACGGCTATGGATTGATAAGTCTGCGGATTCTTCAGCGTCAACGTGCCGGAACTGATGCCACTGTCACTGCTCATCACCAGGGCGTTTTTACCGGTATAAGGTTGGAATTGGAAAAGCGTGCCATCCACTGCGCTGAAAAATGAACCGGAACCGGGCAGCCCATAACTGTAACCCGGCAGGCCCCTCTGATAGTATGCGTTTCCTTCGCCTGGGTTTAATTCAACGGCGTAGCCATTGTACGGAGGACCGACGGCATTGCTTTCGACAACCAGATCCAGATTATAGCCGGTGGCCGGGATGGGAGTGTTAATGGCGTTGACCGTCAAATAGGCGGGGTTGCTCGTGACGCTGTAATTGGTGTTGCCGATCATATTGGCGGCGACCAACGTAAAAACACTGCCGTTATTGGTTAAAGCGACAGATGGAATGGTATAAGTGGAATTGGTGGCACCGGGAATGAGCGCCCCGTCCTGATACCATTGCAGCGTCGGAAACGGATTACCCGAAACCACCGCGCTGAAAGCAGCGGAAGAGAGTTCGTTGACCGTGACACTGACCGGTTGGGCGGTGATGGTGGCGGGAACCTGGCTGGCCAAAGTGCCGCTGACTGCATAAATGGCGGTGGCATTGGCCGGCGTCGCCTCGGTGAAGGTCAGGCTGACTAACGGCTTGTTTTTGGCCCCCAAAATCGAGGAAAGTTGCAGGCTGGTCTGATAAAATGCGGGATACAGCGGCGCCCCTTCGGTGGCGCCTGTCGTCAAATCAATACGCTCGACTCCCCCAAGCGCGTTGCTGCCGCTGGTGAACCAATCCGGCGCGAGGTAATTTGTGACGAACGTGCTGCCGTCGTTGAATTTCAAAGTCAGTGTTCCTTCACTGGTCGCCGTGGCATTGGCTGAATTTGCGATGACCGCAATTTCGCCATACACTTCCGGGTTTGCCAGGGTCAGCCCGCCGGTGCTTATACCCGTGTCACTGCTCAATACGAGCGCATTATTCGTCGTATAGGGTTGAAATTGGAAAACGGTGCCGTCGCCCATCGCACTGGTGAAATTGCCGGATGCGGGCAGACCGTAGCTTTTGCCCGGAAGGCCGCTTTGATAAAACGCCTTGCCCTCACCGGGATTCAGTTCAGATGCGGTGGTGTAGGGAGGTCCGGGAGAAGTATTCTCAACAACCACATCCCAATTGAATCCACTCACCGCCACTGGTGTCATGTTGGTTGCGTCGGCCGTTGATACAACCAAAAAAAGTGACAAAAATAAAAGGACCGGCGCCCACGGGGTTCCCGGAGTTCTGTTTCTATCAGCTATTTTCATTGCGATTGCATTTGTTTGTTTGGCATCGGTGTTAATTCGTCGTGAGCAGGTCGCGTGAAAGACGGCTTGCGGGTTCGCGATTTACCCCAGGCACAAATGAATGAGTCTGATAAATCATATTGCACCACCCATTAAGGCGCGTGTCAACGGCGAAAACGCGTCCGTTCCCGTTTTTTCTTCGGATCTTTGCGCCGCTTTCCTGGGTTTGCGCCAATTGATGCCCCAACCACCGGCCGCAAGGAACTCGCGCAGCGCCTGCGGGAGGCGATTTTAAAATTGAAGGCTGCGGCCCCGTAAGGCGTCGCCGCCGCGCCGTCTATTCGGCGCGCCGCCTTCGTGGTCGCGTCTTTTCATTCTTTCCATTGCGATTGTTCAGCTTCGCCGGCGAAGTTGCCAGACTGCCAGCGACCCGAAGATTCCGGCAAGCGCGAGTGTGGAAGGTTCTGGCACTGGAGCTGCGCTGATCGAGACATTGTCAAAACGCCAGTTGCCCGAGCTATTATTCAAGGCAGTTCCTGCTGTGCTGACACAGTCGGCGCCCGTTGACGCATTCACCATTTCAATCTCGAAGTTCGGGTCATTTGCCGCATTCGGATCCGTGATGGTCGCCGTCAAATCCGTGAACCAATCCTGGCCCCCCTCCGGATTGGTGGTTGCATTATAGATATCGCTGACATACGACCCCATCACCGTGTTAGCGGATGTATTGTTGTTCAGAACGAGCAGCCCGGCGTCGGATTCCGATAGGACCAGTGGAACATCCGTCCAAGTCGTTCCATCTGTGGTGTATTCGAGCATCATATTCGCTTCGCCCTGCGTCGTGACATACCAATCGAAGCTGATATTGATCGGCCCGCCAAATCCCACGGTGCTTGCGGCAAAGACAGCCCCCTGCGTGCCGATCGGCGCTTCACTCGACCAGCCATTGGCCGCGCCGTTCGAACCCGCTTGCGCGCGTACGCGCCATTCCTGAGTGAGGTCGGCAACGCCGTTGTTGCCCGTGTCCGAACTTTTGCCGGCAAGGACGTCGTCGGTCGTCACCCCGACGTTCGGGGTTGGATAAATGTTCATGCCAATCGAGCTTGCCATTCCCGTGCCAATGTCGGCAACCGGGTTGTTGTTAACCGCAATCGAATCGTTTTGAAATGTCCACTCGGCGATGGTTTGAGTTTGAGCTTGAGTCAGGGACATCGAAGCAAGCAATAACACGGCGGCGGGAGTAATTTTATTCACACGATTTATTTGTTTTTCAAGGATTTTTGTTGAACGTCTTTTCGTCGCGGGTCGCTGTCAATAATTTTATTACGGAAAGGACCCAAGACACAGCACGTTTTTATTTTGAAGCAGATATCAACTGGGATTTCCCATTTGATTTCTTGCCCACGACCAGCGTGGGCAATTTTCGTGATTTTCTTCTTTAACAAAAGGGATGCAAGTCTTTTCTTTAGTCCGCCCTCGGGTGACGGCGGATTCGAAGCGTCATTGGGCAGGGCCAGTTCATCCATGCGCTGCGACTCCACCGGATCGTGGGAAAGTTAGAGCGGACTCACGTCCGCTGCTACGAGGTTTGAAGGGGGGACGCGGATTGGTGAAAATTAGAGACTCTTCAGCCACGCGCTGCGACTCCACCGGATCGTGGGAAAATTAGAGCGGACTCACGTCCGCTGCTACGAGGTTTGAAGGGGGGGGCGGATCGTGGGAAAGTGAGGGCGGAGTCACGTCGGCTTTTAAGGGGGGCGCTTCATTTCGAAGCGGTCGCGGGTGCGGCAATACCAGTGGGGAGAGGACATGCGGCCGATGAGGAAAAGTTTGTCGGTGTTGATGCGTTTTGTCTGCGCATCAAACAATTCCTCGCGCACATGCAGGCGTTTGATCAAGCCAATGACGACGCGATTGCCGCCGATTTGCAGGGTGCCCCATTCGGCGCATTCCAGATGGGCCGGCGATTCGGCGATGCGCGGGGGTTTGACGAGGGATGATGGGATGGCGGTCAATTTGGCGCGCACCAATTCATTTTCGCCGTAAGGCAATGACGCGGCGCATTGGTTCATCGCCTCGGCAATGCTTTCATCCACGAGATTGACGACAAATTGATGCGTGGCGCGGATGTTCAACGCGGTGTCCTTGGGCACGCCGTTGTCGCGGTCCGCGGGCGCGAAGGCGCAGATGGGCGGGTGGGCGCCGAGGCAGTTGAAAAAGCTGAAGGGGGCGGCATTGATTTTTCCATCCTGGCTGACGGTGGTGACGAGGGCAATCGGGCGCGGCACGACGAGGCTGACGAGCAACAGATAAGCGTGGTCGGCAAAATCTTTTTCCAGGTCCAGTTCCACCATGCGGCGAGGTTAGGATATTTTAATCATTCGCGCAACATACGCGCCGTCAACAGCGTTGCTGAAGGGGAACAATTCCCTTGTGAAGTCCAATTTGAAGTTTGTATGGTCGCGCAAGAACTCTTCAACCACCGCGGAATTTTCCTCCGGTTCAAGGCTGCAAGTGCTGTAAACGAGCGAGCCGCCCGGTTTTAATTTCGGGGCGGCGGATTTGAGCAAATCCAATTGCGCCTGACGCAGGCGCTCGATTTCCTCCGGGGATATCCGCCAGCGCAAATCCACGCGGCGGCGGAGCACGCCGGTGTTGGAACAGGGGGCATCAATCACGATTCGATCGAATGGCCGATTGCCGACCGCGGTTGGCGGATTGGATTCAACGCACGTGACGCCGAGGCGTTCGCAATTCTCGCGGACGCGCTCCAACCGTTCTTCCGAAACGTCGGTGGCGATGATTTTGCATTCGTTGCGGGCGAGCTGGGCGATGAAGGTGGTTTTGCCGCCGGGCGCGGCGCATAAATCCAGAATGGCGTCACCGGGTTCGGGCGCCAGGACGAGGGGCGCGAGCAAGGCGCCCGGGTCCTGGAGATAAAACCAGCCGTCCCGGAAACTGCCGAGCGAAGCGAGGGGGGGATGCGATTTCAGTTCGAAGATGAGGTTCTCATCAAGCCAATCACGCCGGACGAAATCATATTCGACGTCTTCCTCGCGCCATCTTTCGAGGAGTTTGCCGGCGTCAATTTTGAGGGTATTCACGCGTGCATAAAGTTTCGGCGGTTGATTGTTCCAATCGAGCAATTGGCGGGCATTTTCATCGCCGAAGTGCTTTTGCCATTTGGCGATCAGCCAGTGGGGATGGGAAAAACCGATTGCGGGATTCGAGGTTTTCAAATCCGCGAGGATTTTTTTGGTATCATCGAACTCGCGCAAGTAGGCGCGGAGGATGGCGTTGACAAAGCCGGATTGCGGGCCGAGGCCGAGGCGTTTGGCGGATTCCACAGTTTCATGGACGGCGGCGTGAGCGGGGATTTTATCGAGCCAGAAAATCTGGTAGAGGCCCAGGCGCAGGAGGTTCTGCAAGGCGGTCTTTTGCTCGCGGCCATTGGTTTTGCGCTGGATGAGCCAGTCGAGGGCGGCCTGCCAGCGGACGGCGCCACAGACGATTTCGCGGCACAGCCGGCGGTCAGCGGCGGACAGAGCGGCATCGGTCACCTGGCGTTCCAACAGAGTTTCGGTGAACAGGCCCGGGGCGCGTCTTCCGAGAATTTGCGCCGCGATTTGTCTTGGATTTTGGCCGTTCACCAATTTTAATATGGCATCCAGCATCTGGGAAGCGAGACTAAAAAATATGAGAGAAGAATTCGAAAAATTGGCCGCCGCGGGCAAAATTGAGGGTCGGCACGTGGAACCACTGGCCAAGCTCACGGCGAGCGGTTGTTGCCAGCATCGGAGTTGGGGATTCGGAAAAATCCGGGCGGTGGACACGGTGTTTGCGCGGTTCACGATTGATTTTCCGAATAAGCCCGGCCACACGATGGATCTGGCGTTTGCGGCGGAGAATCTCAAGCCGATTCCCAAAGATCACATTCTGGCGCGGAAGGCGAATGACCTGGAGAGCGTCCGCGCCCTGGCGGCGCATCATTTGGAACTGATCACGCTCGTATTGAACAGCTTCGGTGGCCGGGCGACGGTGGATCAAATCCAGCAATCGCTGGCGCCGGACGTCATCGCCGACGACTGGCAGAAGTGGTGGGAGACTGCCCGGCGTGAAATGAAGAAGGACGGTCATTTCATCGTGCCGACCAAGAAATCGGACGCGGTGGTCTTTCAACAGCAGGAAGTGACGTTGCAAGACCGCTCGCTTGGGGATTTCCGGAAGGCCAAGGGACTAAAGGCGCGGGTGGCGGTGGTGACGGAGATTCTCAAGGCGCTTCCGGATTTTAAAGACAAGGGCGCGGCGGCCAATGAAATCATTTCGGCGTTGAATGCGGACATTGCGTCGCATCAGCGCACGCAGCCGTCGGTGGCGATGGAGGCGATATTTGCGCGCGACGAATTGCGGCATGCGGCGGGCGCGGCGCCGATGGAAGGCGAAATTATGGACGCGCAAATCTGGTCGCAAGACGGGCTTAAATTCGGGCCGCTGCTCGAAGCGATTCCGTCCGCGAAACATCATCGGGCGCTCGAATCGTTCAAGCAGGCGCATCCTGACGATTGGCCGGAGGTATTGCGGGGCGCGCTCAATCTGGTTTCGGCGAGACTGGCCAAGGAATTTGCGACGTTGCTGGTGCGGGAAGGCAAGCTGGAATTGCTGAAGGAAACGCTGGCCAAATTAATCAGCCAGCATACCGCGGGTTCGGAATTGCTGTTATGGTTCGCGCGCGAGCGCAACGAGGATTTTGTGGACATTCTGGGTCCGGAAGTATTCCGGGCGATGCTGACGGCGATGGAGCGGGACCAGTTCAATGAAAAGCGGTCGAATCGGCTCCGGGATTTCATCATGGAAGACCAGGAATTACTGGGCGAATTGACGGCGAGCGCGGACATCGAGGTCATCAAAGACCTGACCCGCGCGCTGCAGCTCTCGACGGTGTTTGACGACATGGACAAGCGGTCATTGCTGGCGCGGCTGGTGAAGGCGCATCCGGCGATTCAATCGCTGATCAGCGGGGAACAAACGCGGCAGGACACGACGCTGGTGGTGTCCTGGGAGAGCCTGGAACGGCGGCGGGCGGAATATCAGGAACTGGTGCAGAAGAAGATTCCGGCCAATTCGAAGGAAATTGCGATTGCGCGGAGCTACGGGGATTTGCGTGAGAACCACGAATATAAGGCCGCCAAGGAGATGCAGAAGGTGCTGATGCGCCGAAAGGACGAACTAGAATCGCAATTAAGCCGCGCCCGCGGCGCGGATTTTTCGAATGTCAAGACCGACGCGGTGAACATCGGGACGGTGGTGCAGACGACAGATTTGGCCACGAACCAGTTGGAGACGTTCTCGATACTGGGGGCATGGGATTCCGATCCGGACAAGGGCATCATCAGCTATCTCACGCCGATTGGCCAGGCCCTGCTCAATCGTAAAGTGGGCGACGAGGTGGAGTTTGAACTGCACGGCGCCATCCACCGCCATCGGGTCGAAAAGATCGAAGGGGCAAAAATTGAGAGTGCGGCGCCGGCGCCGGTTTCAGAGCAGACGGCGGGGTGATTGTTACAATTATGCCTTTCCGCCGAAGCTGACGTAATCGTCCAGATCGAGCAGGTCGAACCAGGTGATGATGTCCTCGCGTTTTGGGCCGACGGTTTTTTGCATGCCGTTGAAATAGTCGCGTGATTCGACGTCGCCGGGGGAGCGTTTTTCAGCAAGGCGCGACCAGATGGCGATTTCGACTTCGGTGCGTTTGTGTTTGGCGTTGGCGTTGATCCATTGGAGGATATCGCCGTCGCCTTTGCCTGCGGCCAGTTCTTTCTCGAGGGCCTCGGCATCAACGCCGGCGAATTCGAGGAAGCGTTGGTCGAGGGGGCAGTCATAATGATATTCGCCGTTTTTGCCGGCGATGGTGGCGCGGCCTTTGTCCAAACAACGGGGCAA
>DATJSQ010000110.1:0-33516 GCA_035503995.1 Verrucomicrobiia bacterium
CGGGGCACCGCCTCGCCTCGGTTGACACTGGACTGGTTTGCGTTATGGCAATCTCCCGAGCTGGCGCCCTTGATCAAAGACCATCCGCGCGTCCTTCTGAAGCTGCAACGCCCCTATCTGCTTCGCGGGCTTGACACCCAACAACGCTGGCGGATTTTGCGGGACCATTATTGTTTTACCCTGAAACATTTTTCGGCGGCAGCGTTTGCGGAAATCTTTACGGCACCCGGCGCATGGCTGGCCGAAGTGCCGGTTTCCGGCGCGGGCACCTTCAGCCTGCGATTGTTTTACCATGATCTGTACGAGAAAGAAGGCGAGTTATCGCTGATATTTTACGATGAGCAAAAGCAGTCCCGTGTATGCGTCCTGTCCTTTTGCGTGTTCTCCTGCCGGCCCGGCCGCCGCCACATATTCATTGGCGGCCTGCAGGGATTTAAGCCGGCCAACCAGCGCGAATTCGTGGCCGCCGTCACCCGGGCAATGTTCGGTCTGCGACCCAAAGCCTTGCTATTATTCGCGCTCCAGGAAATCTCCTCCCTCTGGAACATTCGAAGCATCCGCGCCGTCAGTAACGAAACCCGTAATCTGCGTGGAAAGCGGAGCGGCATCCGGGCGGATTACGATGAATTCTGGCTGCAATCCGGCGGGCGCTTGGAAAGCGACGGCAATTTCACGCTGCCTTTCGAGTTTACGCCCCGCGCTTTGACCGGCATCAGGCCAAATAAACGGAGCCTCTATCGCCACCGCTATGAAATGCTGGCAGGCATCAGCGCTTCCATCCGCCAAAACATGACCCGCTTGGCGGGCGCACCTCACCATTCGCTCGCCGCCCGCAATGCCCCGTGAGAAGTCAGAAGTGTGAAGGCGGAATCTGATTTCTGACGCCACCCTTCTCACTTCACACTCACTTCGCGCTTCACTCCGCTCATATTTCCTCTAATTTGCCCGCATGAAATACCGCGAACTCGGACGGACCGGCTGGAAGATTTCAGAAATCAGCTTCGGCGCCTGGGCCATCGGCGGCGCCTGGGGCAGCGTGGACGACAAGGAATCGCTCGCCGCGCTCCATGCCGCCCTTGATGGCGGCGTGAATTTCTTCGACACGGCTGATGTTTATGGCGACGGCCGCAGCGAGCGCTTGCTGGCCAAATTAAGGAAGGAACGGCGGGAACCGTTTCACATCGCCACCAAAGCCGGACGCCGGTTGCCCAAACAAACGCCCGAAGGCTACAACCGTGAAAACCTCACCGCTTGGATCGAACGCAGCCTGAGAAACCTGGAAACCGATGCCATGGATTTGCTGCAACTGCATTGCCCGCCCACCGAAGTCTATTACATGCCCGAAGTTTTCGGCATCCTGGATGATTTGGTGAAAGCCGGAAAATTGCTGCATTACGGCGTGAGCGTGGAAAAGGTCGAGGAGGCCCTAAAAGCGATTGAGTTTCCAAACGTCCAATCCGTGCAAATCATCTTCAATATTTTTCGACAGCGGCCGGCGGACTCGTTCTTTGAGCAGGCGCGAAAACGCCAGGTGGGCATCCTCGCGCGCGTGCCCCTGTCCTCGGGAATGTTGACCGGCAAAATCACGCGTGAAACCCTGTTTTCCAAGGACGACCATCGCAATTTCAACCGGCACGGGGACGCGTTTGACCGCGGTGAAACGTTTTCCGGCGTGGATTTTGATACCGGATTGCGCGCGGTGGACGCATTGCAATTGCTGACGCCGAAAGGTGCGACCATGGCCCAGTTGGCGTTGCGCTGGATTTTGGAGTTCCCGCAAGTGACCTGCGCCATCCCGGGAGCAAAACGCCCGGCGCAGGTCGCCGAGAACATCGCGGCGTCGGACCTAAACCCGCTGCCCAAGGCGACCCTAAAAAAAATAGGCGCCATTTACGATGCGGAAATCAAACCGCTGGTCCATCAATGTTGGTGACTCCTATCTTGTCACTTGTCACCTGCCATGACTCACGTTACCTTCCTTGTCTATGGACAATTCATTCTCTTCGCCAGATGCGCCGCCACCGCCGCCACCGGCGCCGCCCATCATCGCCGCGACGCCCCCGCCCAGACCGCGCAAGGGCCGCGGTTGGATGGTTTTTGCCATCATTCTCCTCGTGTTGTTGATTTTCAGTATTTTCGGAAATTTTGTGCAGGCGATTTCCCATGCCTTGCTCGGCCGCAATTTCAATGAAAATTTCGGCGGCGTCACCACGGAAGCCGGCCCCCGCTTCGACGAAGTGATCGTCAAGGACAACGATGCGCGCAATAAAATCGCCATCATTCCCTTGGAGGGCATCATCACCAGCGACACCGTGGACCAGTCTGGCAATAATATGGTGGACGTGATCCGCGCCCAACTGGATCGCGCGAAGGATGACCCCCGCGTCAAAGCCGTCATCCTTAAAGTGGATTCCCCCGGCGGCGAAGTCATGGCGTCGGACCAAATCAACCGCTCGGTGATCAAGTTCCAGAAGGAGTCGCACAAGCCGGTGATTTGTTCAATGGGCAGTCTCGATGCCAGCGGCGGATATTACATTTCCGTCGCCAGCCGATGGATTGTCGCCAACAAGTTGACCTTGACCGGGAGCATCGGTGTCATCATGGAAGGGATAAATTATCGCGGGCTGATGGACAAAATCGGACTGTACCCGATGGTTTTTAAGAGCGGCAAATACAAGGACATGCTGAGCGGCATGCAGGAGACCAATGAAATTCCGCCGGAAGAGAATACCATGGTGCAGGCGTTGATCAACGAGACCTTCCAGCAATTCAAGGACGTGGTGCAGGCCGGCCGCGATGCCGCGCACAAGGCGAATGGCACCGACGGGAAAGCGTTGGCGGCGGACTGGGAACATTACGCCGACGGGCGGGTGCTCTCCGGTCAGCAGGCGCTGGACCTGGGATTTGTGGACCAACTCGGCGATTTCGATGACGCGGTGGATAAGGCGAAGGAAATTACAGGAATCACCAACTCCAACGCCAACCTGATTGAATACCGCGAGCGTTATGATATTTCGGATTTGCTTTCGATGTTCGGCCAGAGCAGCAAGGCGCCCAATATCAAGCTCGACCTTGGAATCAAAGGACCCGAACTGCAGGCAGGCGAGCGTTATTTCCTCTGGTTGCCGCCTTCGGAATAATGAAGGGGGTCACCGTCATCGCGCACCCTCTCGTGCAACATAATCTTGCGCGACTGCGCGACCATCGGACCCGCCCGCAGGAATTCCGGCGGCTTCTCGGCGAAATTGCTTCGTTGATGATTTATGAAGCAACGCGTAGTTTTGGCGTGAAAAAAATCCGGGTCCGGACACCGCTGGCGTCCGCGGAAGGATATCAATTGGAACGAGAAGTGGTCCTGGTGCCGGTCCTGCGCGCGGGGCTGGGAATGTTGGACTCAATTTTACAGTTGATTCCGCACGCGCGGGTGGGTTTCATTGGGTTGAAACGGGAAGAGAGCACGCTGCGCGCGCAGTTTTATCACAAGAGTTTCCCCGAAAACCTGGGAAACTGTGAAGTGGTTTTGATTGACCCGATGCTGGCCACGGGCGGCAGTGCCGTCGCCGCGATGGATTTGCTCGCGGAACAAGGCGCCCGGCATGTCCGGCTGGTCAATCTGGTCGCCGCGCCCGAAGGTATCCGGCTCGCGCGAAGCCGTTATCCGCGCGTGCCGATCTTTACGGCTGCGATTGACACAAAACTGAACAAACGCGGTTACATTTTGCCGGGATTGGGCGATGCGGGCGATCGTCTGTTTGGAACGTGAACTCTCCTCATCCCCGACCGGGGTCGCCAAAAGGATGAGACGGAGAATTTGAAAATGTCAGAAACGTTGCTCATTGTCGCCGACAGCGAACGTGACGCGAACATGCTTTATGCCACTGGCTTGTTCGTGCCCGACCCTTTCATCTACCTCAGTTTTGACCGGCGTCCCCTCCTGGTCTTAAGCGATCTGGAGATTGACCGCGCCCGGGCCAACGCGCCGCATTGCCGTGTGGCCTCGTTAAGCGAAATTCAACGCCGGCTGCGGCGTGAAGGCGTCAAGCAGCCCAAATTCGCCCACGTCATCCGCCACGTCCTGCGTGAAAAAAAAATCCATCGCACCGTTGTGCCGGACAACTTTCCCGTGGGTCTGGCCCGCCAATTGAAGAAACTCGGCGTCAAAGTCAAACCGGAATCGAATATCTTCCCCAAGCGCGAATTCAAAAATGCCGATGAAGTGCGGAAAATTTCCGCCGCGCTGATGATGGCTGAAGTGGGAATGGCCGAAGGCATGCAGGCGTTGCGCCTGTCCAAAATAGACAAGCGGCGGCGCTTGATTTATCGCGGAGCGCCGCTCACCTCCGAACGGCTGCGCGCAATCATTGATTGCGCCATTTTGCAGGCCAGCGGGCTGGCCGCCAATACCATCGTCGCGGGAGGAAAGCAGGCCTGCGACCCGCACGAACGCGGTTCCGGCCCTTTGCGCGCCAATGAGCCGATTATTCTCGACATCTTTCCCCGCTCGCAAAAGACCGGCTATTTCGGCGACATCACCCGCACGGTCGTCCGCGGCCGCGCCGGCGAGCCGGTTCGGAAGCTTTACGACGCCGTTTTCCAGGCGCAGAAAATCGCCTTCGGCAAAATGCGCAACGGCGTGGCGACTTCCGATATCCACAAGGCTGTCCAGGATTTCTTTGTGAAGCGCGGTTACAAAACCGGACGGCGTGACGGACATATGGAAGGATTCTTCCACGGAACCGGGCACGGCCTGGGACTGGAAATCCATGAAGCGCCGCGCGTCGGCGCCAGTTCGGTCGGCAAATTGAAAGACGGCCACGTGGTTACCGTCGAGCCGGGCCTTTATTATCCCGAAATCGGCGGCGTGCGACTGGAAGACGTCGCGCACATTACCGGTAACGGCGCCAAAAACCTCACCCGGTTCGAAAAGGTGCTGGAACTTTAGCTGTGCCATTCGCCCTCGGGGTGTGTCGCTGTGGCGCAAAAGAGTCCCCTGCCCCATTCGAATTTGCTTGATTTTTTGACCTCTTTGCCTTGGCATGACACTGGCTGGTTGAATAAAAACAGCCGCACGCTGTCAAACGACTTGAATTTATGATGTTCTGGAATTTGTTTAATCCGCTTTATTGGTGCTTTCTCATTCCCGGTTTGTTGCTCGGCATCTGGGCCCAAATAAAGTTGTCCCACGCCTACAGCAAATACAGCCAAATCCAGGTGGATTCGGGCATGACGGGCGCCGAAGCCGCCCGCGAAATCCTCGACCGGGCCGGACTCAATGACGTGCCCGTCGAGGAAATCCCCGGCCACTTGAGCGATCATTACGATCCCATGAAACGCGCCTTGTTCTTGTCCTCGGACAATTTCCATGGCCGCACCGTGGCAGCCGTCGGCGTCGCGGCCCATGAATCCGGACACGCCCTGCAACATCAGGCATCCTACGGTTTGTTTAAAGCCCGCATGGCGCTCGTGCCGGCGACGCAGTTTGCGAGCATGGCGTACATGGGAATCTTTTTTATTGGTCTTTTTCTGAATCTGTTGAATGTCATGCTCCCGATCATCATCGTCATTTTTTCGGTGCTCACGTTGTTTCAGCTGGTCACTTTGCCGGTGGAATACGACGCCAGCCGCCGGGCCAAGGAGCAGTTATTCCGCCTGGGCCTGGTGCATGAACATGAACGTGCCGGTGTCAGCAAAG
The DNA here is from genome assembly GCA_035503995.1 of Verrucomicrobiia bacterium. Lineage (GTDB taxonomy): Bacteria > Verrucomicrobiota > Verrucomicrobiia > Limisphaerales > UBA11358 > UBA11358. Next base: position 5,693 of record DATJSQ010000110.1, read on the forward strand.
TGTTAAACGCCGCCGCGCTGACTTATGTGGCGGCGCTGGTCAGCTCAATTTTGCAATTGCTTTATTACATCACCCTCGCGCGCAACCGCCGGTAATTTCAAGACGCTTTTTTCTTGCCAGTTGCGTTTTCGCGCTTAAGGTGTCTGCACCTGCATATTATGGCGGCGAAACAACCAAAGGCGGCTAAAACGCGGTTACGTGAAAACCATTCCGTGCCTGCGCCCAAACCCATCACCCTCGAACTCCCGCCCGAACAGGAATCCAGGAAGTCCGAAGGCGATACCACGACGTTTATCCGGCACGTGCATCAGGAGGCCGAGCGTTACAATGGCGACACCGCGATCAAACTTTACCTCCGCGAAATTGGACAGGTGAAATTGCTCACCCCGCAGGAGGAAATTGAACTGGCCGCCCGCATCAAGAAGGGTGACAAGAAGGCCCGCGAACAAATGATCAAGGCCAATTTGCGGCTGGTCGTGAAAATCGCGCGTGATTACGAAGGCATTGGCCTGCCGTTGCTCGATTTGATCAGCGAAGGCAACATCGGCTTGATGAAAGCGGTCGAGCGGTTCGATCCAAAAAAAGGCGGCAAGCTTTCCACCTACGGCTCCTGGTGGATCAAACAGGCCATCAAGCGCGCGCTCGCCAATCAGTCCAAAACCATCCGCCTGCCGGTTCATCTGGTGGACAAAATTTCCAAGATGCGCCGCGTCGGAATGAAGTTGCAGGAAGAACTGGGCCGCGAGCCAACCGATGAGGAGTTGGCCGACGAACTGGGCATGACCGCCGCGCGTGTCCGGCAAATGCGCCTGGCCGCCATCAGGCCCGCCTCGCTCGACGCCCCAATCGGCGACGACGAATCAAATAATTTTGCCGACGTCGTCGAGGACGAAAACGCGGTGACGCCCTATGAAAACCTCGAAGACAAAACCGTCACCGGCATGTTGCGAGACATGGTGCAACATCTGGACGACCGCGAAGCCACCATCTTGCGTTTTCGCTTCGGATTGGACGGCGGCACGGAAAAAACCCTCGAAGAGGTCGGCGCTAAATTCGGAGTTACCCGCGAGCGCGTCCGCCAGATTCAGAACCTGGCGCTGAAGAAATTGCGCAAAATGATCGAGAAGCTCGAAGCCCAAAAAAACAAGGAAGAATAAATGCCCGCTGTTGCCCCTTCCGAAATCGCCGCCGCCATCCGCAACGTGCCTGATTTCCCCAAGGCGGGAATACAGTTCAAGGACATCACTCCCCTGCTTGCCGACGCGCGGCTCTTTGCCGGCACGATTGATTTGCTCTGTGATGGGTTCAAACCCGGCGTGGTGGACGCGGTGGTGGGCATTGATGCCCGCGGGTTCATTTTCGCCGCCGCCGCCGCCTTGAAGCTGGGCGCGGGATTTGTGCCGGTCCGAAAAAAAGGCAAACTGCCGTACCAGACGCATGAGCAGGAATATTCGCTCGAATACGGCACCGCCACCGTCGCCATGCATGTGGACGCGCTCAAGCCCGATGCGCGTGTGCTCCTGATTGACGACCTCCTGGCGACCGGCGGAACGGCCGCCGCCGCCGTCTCACTCGTCAAAAAATTGAATGCGGAAATTCTCGAAGTCAGTTTCCTGATTGAATTGAAATTCTTGAATGGACGGGAAAAATTAAAGGGTTATAAGGTAAGCTCGCTGGTTGCCTATTAGGGACGGCTCAATTCAGTTTTCCAATTTGCCGTTTCCGGCTATCGTCTTGCCAATGCATTGGCTGCAATCGCTCGATACAAGCCTGTTCTATTTTATCAACCGTTCGTTGAGCAATCCGCTTTTCGACCGGGTGATGCCGATTCTGAGCGGCGGCAACGGCGCCATGCGGATTTTTGTGCCGGTGGCATTCTTCACCGCCCTCGCCATGATTTTTTTCGGCAATGCCCGGGCACGCCTCTGCGCGCTGTTCATCGTCCTGGTCGTCGCGCTCGGCGACCCGCTCATCATCAATACGATCAAGCACGCGGTTGCCCGCCCGCGCCCCTGTTTTGCCCTGCCGGACGCGATCGCCCGTGTGGGCCGGACGAACTCCGGCAGCATGCCCTCGGCGCACGCCGCCAATTGGTTCGCCGCGACGATGATCGTGTTTCTCTTCAACCGGAGAAAATACTGGCTCACCGTGCCGGTCTTGTGCATGGCGCTGGCCGTTTCGTTCTCCCGTGTCTATAACGGCGTCCATTATCCCGGCGATGTTTTGGCCGGCGCGATCCTCGGCGCGGGCTACGCCGTCGCCCTCGTCGTCGCGCTTCAAGCCGCCTGGAATTTCGTCGGTAAAAGATGGTTTCCGCTCTGGCACGAACGATTGCCCGAATTGCTCAATCCGCCGCCGAAGCAAGCGCCGGTCTCAGACCGCGCGTCTGAAACCGAATGGCTTCGGCTGGGTTGTCTTTTGATATTCGTTTCGCTGATTGGCCGCTGGATTTATCTGGCCAGTGGCGCGATTGAATTGAGTCAGGACGAAGCCTATCAATGGGTTTGGTCGAAGCATCTCGCGCTCTCGTATTACAGCAAGCCGCCCGGCATCGCCTTCATTCAGTTCGCCGGCACGTCTATTTTTGGCGACACCGCATTCGGCGTCCGCTTCTTCTCTCCGTTGTTCGCCGCCATTTTGAGCATCATGGCGCTCCGCTTCTTTGCGCGGGAGGTCAATGCCCGCGCCGGCTTTTGGCTTTTATTCGCCGTCAACGCGGTTCCCCTGCTTGGAGTTGGCGCGATTTTGATGACCATTGATCCTCCCCTGGTATTGTGCTGGGCCTGGGCAATGTTCGCCGGCTGGCGGGCGGTCCAACCCGGTGCGAAAACCCGCGATTGGCTTGTCGTCGGCATGGCGATGGGTGTGGCTTTTCTTTGCAAATACAGCGCGCTGTATCAAATCGTTTGTTTCGGAATTTTCATGGCGCTTTGGCCCCCGGCGCGGATTCATTTGCGAAGGCCCGGCCCGTGGTTGGCGTTGCTCATCTTTGCTCTCTGTGCCTTGCCGGTGATTATTTGGAACGCGCAGCATCATTGGATCACCGTCACCCATGTGGCCGGCAACGCGGGACTTCATTCGCGATGGCATCCAACCCTCCGTTATCTTTGGGACTTCCTGGGCAGCGAAGCGGCGCTTCTCAATCCGGTTTTCTTTATCGCCGCAATCTGGGCGGCGATCGCTTCCTGGAAATTCCGCCGCGCCCATCCGCTATGGCTTTATTTCTTTTGCATGAGCATGCCGGTATGGATCGGCCACCTGCTTTGGTCGTTGCATTCGCGCATCCAGCCGAATTGGCTCGCCCCCGCCGTCATTCCCGCCTTTTGCCTCATGGCCGCGTATTGGGACGCTCGCTGGCGCGCAGGCGCGCGTCGCGTCAAACCCGCCCTCGCCGCCGGTTTGATGCTCGGCCTTTTCTCCGTCGCCGTCATGTATCAAACCAATTTGCTCAGGAAATTGACCGGCAATTTGCTTCCCGGCGAAAAAGACCCGTCGCGCCGTGTCCGTGCCTGGAAACAAACCGCCGGGGTGGTCGGAAATGCGCGGGAAAAACTGGCGGCCGATGGCAGGCCCGCGTTCATTATTTGTGATCACTACGGCCTCACCGGATTGTTTTCATTCTATTTGCCGGATGCCAAAGCCGCTCTCAAATCCGGGCCGCTGGTCTATTCAATGGATTCGACCGAACCCGCAAACCAGTTTTATTTCTGGTCCGAATACAACTATCTCGCCACACGCCAGGGCCAGGACGCGATATTTGTCGCCCAAATGGACCCCTATCCACTGGAAAATGGCTGGGTTTGGAAATGGCTGGCGGGGGAACCTCTGCATTACAAAGATGTCCCGCCGCCTCCATCCTTGCCCAATGAAATCACGGGCGAATTTGAATCGGTGACCGACCTCGGTGACCGCGATGTCAAAATCGGCGACCGCGTTTTCCACCGCATCCATCTCTGGGCCTGCTACGATTTGAAATAAATGACTGAAATCGCCCTCCCCGTCCGCGATTATGACCTCAGCGCCACGCTGGATTCCGGCCAGGTTTTTCGCTGGCAACAAAGGGCCGATTCATGGACCGGCATCGTCGGAAACCGTTGGGTCCGCCTGACACAAAGACCGGGAGACATCCTTGCCGAAACCATCGGGTCTCAAGATGGCCATTGGCTCCGGGAATTCCTGCAAACGGACGTTGATCTGGAAAAAATCCTTAAGACGTTTCCCGATGACCCGCCGATGAACGCCGCCGTTGCCGCGTGCCGGGGCTTGCGCGTTTTGCGGCAGGCGCCCTGGGAATGTCTCGCCTCCTTCATCTTGTCTTCCACCAAACAAATCGTCCAAATCCGGCAAGTCGTTTCAAATTTGTGTGAAGGCTTCGGTGAAAAGCTCCAGCCCCAACCGCCCGAATGTCCGATTGACTCGTTTCCAGGACCGGACCAAATCGCCGCATTGACCGAAGCGCAGTTGCGGAATTGCAAAATGGGATTCCGCGCCCCCAATCTTTTGGCCGCGGCGCGCCAAATTGCCGAAGGCAAATTTGACCTGAACCAAATCCGCAAAATGGATTACCCGGCCGCGCGCGCCGAATTGATGAAATTGCGCGGGGTGGGCGGGAAAATCGCCGATTGCGTTTTGCTGTTCGCCTATGGATTCGATTCCGCGTTTCCGGTGGATGTCTGGGTCGAGCGCGCGTTGCGGCAATTGTATTTCCCGCGCCGCCGAATCAGCGAAGAAAGATTGCGCCGCTTCGCCGCCGCGCATTTCGGGCCGCACGCGGGCTATGCCCAGCAATATCTTTTCCATTACATCCGGACCAAATTGAATTAACGTTTGTGACGAAGGTCCCGGATAATGAACATTGAAGTCATCCTGACGCCGGCGGAATTGCCGTCGCTGGCCCAACGCGATTTAAGCGCGGCGGCATGCGTCGTTTTTGACGTCCTGCGCGCCACAACCACTCTCGTCACGGCTTTGCATAACGGCGCCAAAGAAGCTGTTCCCGTCAGCGAAATCGCCGAGGCCCTGGCCATCCGCAAAAAGCGTCCGGAGGTTCTGCTGGGCGGTGAGCGGCACGGCCTGAAGATTCGCGCCGGGGGAATTGATTTTGATTTCGGCAATTCGCCTCGCGAATATGCGCCGGACAAAGTGCGCGGCAAAACCGTTGTCTCAACCACCACGAACGGCACCCGGGCTTTGCGCGCTTGTGCCGGAGCCAAAACGGTCCTGGCCTCTTCGCTTTTGAACCTCGAGGCGACGGCCGAATTTGTCCGGGCGCGAAAATTCGGCACCCTCTTAATCGTTTGCGCCGGAACACATGAACATGCGGCGTTGGAAGATATTTTGGCCGCCGGCGCGCTTTGCGAAATCGTCTCCGGCGGCAAGAACGCCCTTTCCGATTCGGCAAAAGCCGCCTTTTACGCCTTTGCGCAGGCCAAGCCCGTCTTTGGCCGCGTCGTTCGCCGTTCACTCAACGCCCGGCGGCTTCTATCCATCCCGGATTTGCATGACGATGTGGCGTTTTGCCTGCGACGGGACATTTTTGACAAGGCGGCGGCGCTCGACCGCGATGGTGCGTTGCGCCTGGTTTGATTCACAAGGGCGCCGGCCGGGCAATTTGAAATGAAAATTCCCGATTTGCTTGATTTGCCCTGCGCAAAAATTAAACTCCGCGCCCCGTGTTGAATCTGAATTCGCTCAATCCGCAACAGCGGCACGCCGTCGAAACTTTGAACGGGCCGGTTCTGATCTTGGCCGGCGCGGGCACCGGCAAAACCCGCGTCATCACCTATCGCCTCGCGCATCTCATTGCCCGGGGCGTCGCGCCGGAACATCTTCTGGCCATCACCTTCACCAACAAGGCCGCGCGGGAAATGCAGCAACGGGCCGCCCAACTGATTCCACGGATGAAAAACACCGGCAATCCCTCGAATCGCCCAACCATTTGCACATTCCATTCGCTGGGAGTGCGGATCCTGCGCCAGCATATTGAAAGGCTTGGTTACAAACGGAATTTTGTGATTTATGACGAATCCGAGCAGCTCGGCGTAGTCAAGCGAATCCTCGCACAGATTTCCGTCAAAGGCGAAAAGTTGGATCCTGCCGCCGTTTTAGCCGGGTTGAGCCGGCTCAAAAACAGCGGTGAAAAATCCGTGGCGGATGCCAACGAAGATGTCCAGGCGCTCGCCCGGCACGTGCGCTCGCGTTACCAGTCCGCTTTGCGCGCCTGCAATGCCGTGGATTTCGACGATTTGATTTTGTTGACCCTCAAACTTTTCGCCGAACATCCCGGGGTGCTCGAACGATGCCGCGCCCAGTATCGTTATGTGATGGCCGACGAATACCAGGACACCAACGGCGCCCAATTTCAGCTGATCCACGCCCTGGCCGAAAAACATCAGAACCTCTGCGTGGTCGGCGACGATGACCAGAGCATTTACGGCTGGCGGGGCGCGGAGATTCGCAATCTGTTTGACCTCGAAAAATACTTTCCCACAGTCAAAATCATCAAGCTGGAACAGAATTACCGCTCGACCACCACGATTCTTCGCGCGGCCAACGCCATCATCAAAAACAATGAGCAACGGCGGGCCAAGGAACTGTGGTCGGACAAAGGGACGGGAAACAAAATCCTCCTGCGCGCTTATCCGAGCGATGAGGACGAGGCCCGGAACGTGGTGGAACAGATTGAATTTGCGCGCCTGGCGCATCGGACGCCATGGGCCGACAATGCCATTCTCTTCCGGACCAACGCGCAGTCGCGTCCGCTGGAGACGGCCCTGCGGCAGGCCAACGTGCGTTATCATTTGATCGGCGGCCAAAGCTTTTTTGACCGGCGCGAAGTCCGTGATTTTCTCGCCTATCTAAAAATGCTCATCAATCCGCACGATGACATCAGCCTGTTGCGGATTGCCAATGTCCCGGCCCGTGGCTTAAGCGACGTCACCATGGAACGGTTGCTGGCGTCCAGCCACGAGCGCAAATGCCCCGTCTTCAGCGCCATGAAAAATCCCTTGGTACAGGCCCTTTTTCAAAAGAAAACGCGCGAAAGTATCGAGGCCTTCGTGGAATTTATTGAACGCACCCGCGCCCGATTGCTGCGGGAAATCGCTTCGCCGCGCCCGTTGCAGGCCTGGTCCGAAATGTTTTTGGAGCAAACCGGTTACTTCAACGAATTGCGGCGTGGCGAAAAAACTCCCGAGGCGGGCGAAAACCGCGTCCGCAATCTCCGCGAATTGATTGCGACTCTGGATGATTTTGGCGAACCATCCGCGCCGCCCGCCAGCCGTCTGCAACGTTTCCTCGAAGACGTCACCCTGGACGCCGAGCGTGAAGACGACAAGGAAAAGACCGGCGACGCGGTGACCCTCATCACCATGCATAGTTGCAAAGGACTGGAATTTCCGCGCGTCTATCTCGTGGGACTGGAGGAAGGTCTTCTGCCCCATTCGCGCTCAACCGTCGAAGGCAACCTTGCCGAGGAGCGGCGGCTGTTTTACGTGGCGGTGACACGGGCGATGAATACGCTCGTCATGAGTCATTGTGCCGGGCGCAAAAAATACGGCCGGTTGACGCCGTGCCATCCCTCGCGATTTCTAAAAGAATTGCCGGTGGAATTAATTGAAGAGCCGGACGGCGGCAAGCCGGTCAGCCAGGAAACGGGAAAGAGCCTGTTCGTCGCGCTGCGCGGCGTGGCGGGACTGGATGCGACGAAATGATTTTGACAAAGTTTCCTTGCCTTTCGGGCGCGCTTGTGAAAAATTTCACGAACTTATGGCACACGTCAAATTACACATCCCCGGCCCCGTCGAAGTCAGTGAAAAAACCTTCAAGGCGTTCTGCTCGCCGATGATTGGCCATCGCGGCCAGGGATTCAAAGACCTTTACGCAAAAATCCAGCCACAGCTCCAGCAGTTGCTTTCCACGAAGCAACTCGTCTTTTTGAGCACGTCCTCCGCCTGGGGCATCATGGAAGGCGCCATCCGCAATTTGGTCTCCAAAAAAGTGCTCAATTGCATGTGCGGCGCGTTCTCGGACAAATGGTTCGACGTCTCCAAACGCTGTGGCAAGAACGCCGAGGCGTTGCAGGTGAATTGGGGATCCCCCATTCGTCCCGAACTCGTGGATGCCAGGCTGGCCACCGGCGAATTCGACGCCCTCACGGTCATCCACAATGAAACGTCCACGGGCGTGATGAGCCCGATTGCCGAAATTGCCGCGCTCAAGAAGAAATATCCCGACGTCATGTTCATCGTGGATGCGGTAAGCTCGATGAGCGGTGTGCCGCTGAATTTTGACGAATTGGGGATGGACGTTTTGCTCGCCGGAACACAAAAGGCGTTTGCGCTGCCGCCGGGCTTCGCGGTTTTCACCTGCTCCAAACCGGCGCTGCAAAAAGCGGCGCTCTCAAAGGACCGCGGCTATTATTTCGACCTGGTCGAGTTCCAAAAGAACGCCGAGCAGAGCATGACCCCGAGTACGCCGAGCATCGCGCATGTCTTTGCCTTGAGTTCCAAGCTGGATGAGTTTTTTGCCGAGGGCCTGGAAAATCGCTACGCCCGCCACCGGAAAACAAATCAGATGACCCGCGATTGGGGTGCCAAACATGGGTTCAATTTGTTTCCGGAAAAGGGATTTGAATCGCTGACGCTGACATGCATCAGCAACGGCGCCAAACCGGGCGGACGGACGGTGGATGTGCCGAAATTGCAAAAGCTGGCCAAGGACGCCGGGTTCCTGATTGACGGCGGCTATGGAAAAATCAAGGGCACGACCTTCCGGATTTCCAACATGGGTGACGAAACGGAGGCAACGATGGGCCGGCTCTTTGCCGCGCTGGACAAGGCAATGGCGCAGCTTTGACTTTTGATCCCGCGACGGCCTGCCAAGCGGTCGCGGGATTAAGCGGGGATCTGATTAACACCCGGCTTTAGCCGGGTGGAGCCAATGAAAGAGGCGAAGCTGTGTTAATTTTAACAGTTTTTTGCCCGCCTCCTTACCCATCCGATTTTCAGAAATGTTTTGCACATTGAGCGAAACCGCCGTCATTTTGTCTTATTTCCGTGTTGAATAATCTCGCCAAAGGCTCTATTCGCTGGCAGGTTGAATAAATTATGCGATTAAAAACGATTTTTGCGGTGTTCGTCCTGGGTTTGGTTGTTTCGGCCCGCGCCGACACGGTCACGAATGTCTTCACGTTCGTCGGCCATGAAACCTATCCGATTAACGATGATATCAGCCTGCTTCACGTGGCGGATTTGACCGGTAATGGCTTGAACGACATCATTGTGGCTGACAACGACCATTCCAAAATTGATTTGCTTTACAATGAAACCGGCAACACGAATCCGCCCCCGCCGCCCGCCATCCAGGAAATCAACCAGCTTCCGCCCGGAGCCCGCTTTCATATAGATTCCGTCCCCACCGACGAACGGGTTGCCGCGCTCGCGGTGACCGACTTGAACGGCAATGGCAAACCTGACCTGATCTTTTACGGCGACGGCAAGGACCTGGAAATCATCCACAACCTGGGCACCAATGGCTGGAGCGACCCGGAACACTGGCATATTGACGACGGGAGCATGGATGCCAACGCGCTGGCGGTCGGGGATTTAAACGGGGACGGACGGCCCGACATCCTCTTGCTCGGCGACAACGGCTCGATTTATTTTTGGGCGCAAAAGCCCGATCACACCTTCGGCGCCCCGCAAAAAATTCCCTACTCGGGCACGCCCAAGGCCATTCAGATTGCGGACATCAACGGCGACGGGAGAAACGATTTGCTACTGGTGGATTGGGACAGCCCCACCCCGTTCCGGTTCCGGTTGCAAAACAAGGACGGCCAACTCGGGCCGGAGATGTATTTTAAGGTGCCGCCGATTCATGCCTACATCGCCGACAACTTGGAAGGCAATTCCAACTTATACGTCGTGACCATTGACCAGAATTCCGACCGCGCGGAAGTTTCGCGGTTCGTCGAAAAACCCGCCGAACCGTTGTCCGGGACCTTTCGCAAGGGCCAATTCCAGGTGCTTCCACTCGAAAAGACGGACGCCGCGCATCGCGGCGAGTTGTGGGCCGACGTCAACAGCGACGGCCGCCCGGATTTGCTCGTGGCGCAACCGGAAAGCGGCGAGATTTCCGTTTATTTGCAGCAACCGGACGGCTCGCTCGCTCCGCCGGAGACCTTTCCCACCCTCGCCGGTGTCAGCCAATTGGCCGCGGCGGATTGGAACGGCGACGGCCATCCGGAAATTTTCATGCTGAGCGAAAGTGAAAACGCCGTCGGCGTCACCGAGTTCGACCAAAATGGGCGGCTCCCGTTTCCAACGCTGATTCCACTCGATGGCAAGCCGTTGGTGATGGCCGTGGGCGCCCTCAAGCCCGGCGCCCTGCCAACTCTTTGCGTGATTGTGGACAAGGACGGCCAGCGTTCCCTGGTAACCGAAACCGCCGACGGCAAAGTGCGCACACAAAAATTGAGCGCCAGTTTCAAGGGAAATCCCACGACAATGGCGATTCAGGACCTGAACCAGAACGGCCTGGCGGACCTAGTCGTGCTCATCCCCTATGAAAAAGTCAAGGTGCTGCTCCAAAAACCCGGCGGAGATTTCGACGAACAAGACATTGACCCCCCAGGAGGGCCGACCGACCAACCCTGGCTGGCCTCAGCCGACATCAACGGCGACGGCAAACCCGAACTGCTCCTGCCGCAAAAAAATTTCATCCGCGCCGTCGTGCTGGGACGGGAAAAATCGCCGGATGGGACCAACCGATGGGTCTTCCGCGTGCAAGACCAGATTAATGGCGCGCAGAGCGATTCCAGCATCGTCGGCGCCACGGCCGTGCCGTGCGGCGCGGGCAAAACCCCGGCGATTTTCCTTCTGGACGCCCAGTACAATCAGTTGACGATGTGTCAACGCGATACCAACGGCGTCTGGCGCGTGACCGACAACGTCCCGTTGCCGGTCGCAAACTTTGACGGCTTGCGTTCCGTCGCGTTGGGCGGGACTAACATGCAGAGTGTTGCGTTTCTCGGGCAAAATACAGTTGCCTGGCTGGCACTGGGCGGTGATGTTTGGAAATTTGAAACGCTCGATGGCTACAACACCCCCATCGAGGATGGCTACCTGAATGATATCGTTGCCGGTGATCTGACCGGCGACGGACGCAAGGATTTGGTCTTCATGGAAACAGCGAAAAATTATTTGGACATTGTCCGGTTCAACAAGAAGCACAAACTCGTCCCCGGCGAGCGCTGGCAGGTTTTCGAGGCACATACCTTCCGCGGCGAATCCAACGCTCTTCCCGAACCGCGCGAGGCGTTGGTCGCCAATGTCACCGGCGGCAAAAAAAATGATCTGATCATCATCGTTCACGACCGGATTATCGTTTATCCGCAGGAGTAAAGGTGGAGCACGGGGTGACGTGACGCAGGAGAGCTTCGCCCCAGCTCTGGCTTGACCCCATTTTTTGGCTTTCGCCGCCGGTCTTTTCCGTTATCGTTTCCCCGATGCGGTGGTTTGATTTTCATCCGCGCTTGGGAAGCGTCGCCTCCCGGATTTGTTGCGTTGTTTTTATCGGCAGTTTGGCGATGGCGATGACGGGAAGGGCGGACGACCTTTCCGCCGTAAAGTTTGGACTGCCGGAAAGTTGGGTAAGGCCCCAGTTTTTTGGCACGCAATCCGCCGCGAATCCTGCCACCCCCGGCGCCGACGACTATTTGCTGCTTCAGGAACAGCAGATTAACGCCCTTCAAAACGAAACTTTTTTCCACACCGACCGGCAGATTCTCAGCATCGCCGGCGTGCAGGATGATTCAATGCTGACGATAGATTTCAATCCCAATTACCAATCCGTGATCCTGCATTGGGTCCGCGTCTGGCGTGGAGCGCATTATTTGGACTGTCTCGATACAAACAAGATTGAAGTCGTCCAGCGCGACAAAGACCTGGACCAATTCACGCTGGATGAAGAGAAATCCGTTGTTCTGGTATTGGACGACGTTCGGGTCGGCGACATCATTGACTATGCCTATTCGATACAGGGACGGAACCCGGTTTTCGGCGCCCATTTTTCCGCGCTCGTTCCGGTGCAGATGGAACAACCCGCCGGGCGGTTGCTGACCCGGCTGCTCTGGCCGAGGCAAAAACAACTCTACGCGCAGGGGCATGGTTGCTCCATTCAGGCGGTGACAGTGGCCGGCAAGGACACGACGGAATACGACTGGGACTACCGGCAAGTGCCGGGCATTGACTTCGAAGACTCCCTGCCGGCGTGGTTCGATCCGGAACAGTGGATCCAGCTCAGTGATTTCGGCAGTTGGGCGGAAGTCAATCAATGGGCGCTGAAACTTTTCCAAACTACCTCGCCTGTTTCGGAGGGCCTTTCTCAAAAAATTGAGGAATGGAGCGCGATTCCGGACCAGGAACAACAAATCCTGGCGGCCTTGCGCTTTGTCCAGGATGACGTGCGTTATCTCGGAATTGAATTCGGCGCCGGCACCGTCAAACCGGCTGACCCTTCCACCGTGTTTTCGCGCCGCTTTGGCGATTGTAAAGACAAAGCTTTCCTTTTCGTCACGATTCTTCGCCTGCTTGGAATCGAAGCGTATCCTGTTCTGGTGAATGCCACGATGCGGCGTGCCGTTGCCGACTGGGCGCCTTCCGCCGACGCTTTTGACCATTGCATCGCCGAAGTTCAATGCAACGGACAGACCTTCTGGTTGGACCCCACCATCAATTACCAGCGCGGACCGCTGGCGGCGCATTATCTGCCCGATTATGGCTACGGCCTGGTGATTGCTTCCGGAACCAGGGGATTGACGGTCATCCCTCAGACAACCGGACTGTCCCAGACAACCATCACGGAATCCTTTCTCGTCAGGGGAACCTCCGAACCGTCCGACCTTAAAGTCGTCACTGTCGCGGAAGGCCGCGATGCGGACGTTTTGCGGCAACTGTTTGCGACGACGAAACCCGGCGACATCGGACAGCAATATTCTCATTTCTATTCCGCTCCTTATCCTGGGATCAAGATGACATCGCCCATTGCGGTTGAGGACGACGAACAGCAAGATCAGTTTCAAACCACTGAAACCTATTCAATTGAGAACCTGTGGTCGCATCAGGACAACGGCAAGTATGAATGCGCATTTTACCCTTCCACGATCAACGCCCTTTTGGGAAAACCGGTTGACACCGACCGCAGCCAGCCGTTGGCGATCCCATTCCCGGAACATCAAATCCTGCGAACGGAGGCCACTCTGCCATTGGACTGGCCCTATGGCGCCAGCGATAAAACCATTTCGGACCCGGCCTTTACCTTCCGAAAGACCGCTCAGTGCGTGGGCAACAAGCTGGTGATGGAATACGAATATCAGTCGCTGACCGATTCAGTCCCTGCCGATCAGGTTGGCGAATATCTCCAGCGGCTGGACCAATGCTCACAGTTGTTGGGCGATACGCTGGTTTCGGGGGGGAGAGGAAAATAAATGGCCCGGGGAGAACCCGCGCTGCCGTCTGGCGGGTGCGATCCCGGATTCAAAAGCAGCGCGGAAATCGTCCGGCGGGATCCAAAATGCCGAATTGCATGGACGGCAAAAAATTTCTATCCTGACGGAGTGAAGCATTCCGGAAAAGCCCTGGCATCGGCATTCAAGCTGGCTGGCATTACCGCCGCAGCCGTCATTGTCTTGCTCGTCGTCGCCTTTTTGGGCACGATCATCGGCGGGCTGATTTTGGAGTTCTATGGCGTGCTCATCGGCCTCTGGGTCGTGTTCGTCGTCTTCACGTTTTATTTCTTCCGCGACCCGGCCCCGCTCACGCCCACCGGCGCAAACCTGGTCGTCGCCCCAGCCCACGGCAAGGTGGATGTCATTGACACCATGACCGAAAACGAATTCATGGGCGGCGAGTGCAAACGCATTTCCATCTTTCTGTCCGTCTTCGACGTTCACGTGCAAAACGCTCCGCTCACCGGCAAAATTTCCTTTTTCAAACATTTGCCCGGACAATATCTCAATGCCATGCGTAGCGATTGCGCGCAGTTCAACGAAAACGTCCTCCTCGGAATTCAAACCGTCGAGCCGCCCGGGGAAAAAGTGGGCGTCCGCTTGATTGCCGGGCTGATTGCGCGACGCATCGTCCCGTGGATTTCCCTGAACGAAGCCGTTCAACGCGGCGAACGGATCAGCCTGATTCAATTCGGCTCCCGCGTCGAAATTTATTTGCCCCTGCGCGCGAAAATCAAAGTCCCCCTCGGTGAAAAAGTCATCGGCGGCGAAACCGTCATCGCCGCCTTCGATTAGATGAATGAGCCGATCCAAAAACCGGCGCCGGAGAATCCGGATGAGAAGCTGAAAATTTATTTTCTGCCGAACCTGCTCACGGCGGGAAATTTATTTTGCGGCTTCGTGGCCCTGACCAAGATCGTGGATGCCGATCGCGCTATCGAGGACCCCCAGGTCTATTTCGGGCAAATCAAACTGGCCCTCGCCTTTATTTTGCTGGCCTGTATTTTCGATTTGTTCGACGGCCGGGTCGCGCGGATGGGCGGCGTGGAAAGTCCCTTCGGACGCGAGTTCGATTCCCTCGCCGATTTGGTTTCCTTTGGCGTCGCGCCGGCGTTTTTGGTCCAGCGCGTCGTGCTGGCCGATGTTTTTGGGCAATACCGCCAAATCAGTTGGTTTATTGCCTCCATTTACCTGCTGTGCGGTGCCTTCCGCCTGGCGCGTTTTAATTGCCTCGCCGCCATGACCTTGCCCGGCGCGGGAAAGGATTTTCTCGGCTTTCCCATTCCTTCCGCCGCCGGCTTGGTGGCCTCGCTCACCCTCCTGATCATTCATTTTAACGAAAGCCCAAAAGGTCCGATCAGCCTTGGAGGATGGAATTATGTCATCGCCGCCGTCCTCATTTTTCTTTCGGCGATGATGGTCAGCCAGGTGAAATACCCGAGTTTCAAGTCGCTCGGCCTCCGTTCGACCAGCACCTTTGTTAAAATGATCGGCTCGGCCCTGTTTATCGGCGCGCTCGTCATCTTGCGCGAAAAAATTCTTTACTACGTGTTGCCCGCGTTCTTCACCTTGTATCTCGTTTATGGTTTCGTCCGTCCAAGCCTCTCCCGCGCCTGGCGGCGCGAGATTGAGGAGGAGGACGACGAACCCGCCGCGGAGTGAGCATGTTGAACATGTCTGCCATTTTGATCGCCGGTCTGGCGGGGTTCTTCACCGCGCTGTTGTTTTCCTCCATTCCGGTGGGGCCGATCAATCTCACCATTATCAACGAAGGCGCCCAGCGCGGGTTCAAATGGGCCATTCTCATCGGTTTCGGCGCGTCAGTCATGGAATTGATCTACTGTTCGCTGGCGTTCACGGGTTGGTCGTCGCTTTTGGACAGTCCCACCGTAAAAGCGGTGATGGAAGTGTTCAGCTTCGCTTTCTTGATCTTTCTTGGCGGAAAATTCCTGTACACGCGAAGCATTAACCCGCCAACCCCCTTGGAAATCGCTTCGCAAAAACTCGAAAAGCGCCTGGAGGAAAAATGGCATCCCCACTCGGCCTTCATGACGGGATTCGTGCGCGTCATGGGCAACTTTGGCATCCTGCTCACCTGGGTGGTCCTGGCCGCTTATCTTATGTCGCATGTTGCCTATTTCAGATCCGAAAATTGGGTGGGTGACCGCCTGGCTGATAAAGTGGCGTGCGTCGCCGGCGTCTGGCTCGGCACCAATACCTGGTTCCTGGTCCTTAGTTTCAGCGTCTCTCAGGGACACGGGAAATTCAGCGATAAAACCCTCTTGCGGATGCAGCATGTTTCAGGCTTTTGCCTCCTCCTGGCCGGACTTTACGGCGGCGCCCACGTCGCCTGGCAACTCGGACACCATCATTTGCAGAACACCCTTTCTGTGCATGGCCTTTCCTGATAGTTTCTCCTGACTCCGCATCCAGCGGAAAATATCTCTATGCTCAAAGCCGGAATCGTCGGTTTGCCCAACGTCGGCAAATCAACTTTGTTCAATGCCGTTACCCGCACCCGAAAGGCCGAGGCGGCAAATTATCCGTTCTGCACCATTGACCCAAACGTCGGAATCGTCACCGTGCCCGACGCCCGCCTCGAACCGCTCGCCAAAATCGCCAAAACTTCGGTCATCATTCCCGCCGCCGTCGAGTTTGTGGATATCGCCGGCCTCGTCAAAGGCGCCAGCGCCGGCGAAGGCCTCGGCAACAAGTTCCTCTCCCATATCCGCGAAGTGGACGCCATCGTCCAGGTCGTCCGCTGTTTCGAGGACCCGGACATCCATCACGTGACCGGCTCAATTGACCCCGTCCGCGACATTGAAATCATCAACACCGAACTCGTCATCGCCGATCTCGAAAACATCAAAAAACGCCGCGAAAAATTGGCGAAGGACGTGAAACGCGGCGACAAGGCCGCCGTGGCCGAGGACGCCGTGCTGTCAAAATTCGAACCGCCGCTGGACGCCGGCAAACTGGCGCTGACCGTCCCGTTGACACCGGAGGAAAAAACTGTCGCCAGGAACTTTTTCCTGCTTACCGATAAACCGACCATTTTCGCCTGCAATGTCAAGGAATCCGACCTGGCGACCGCCGACAAAAATCCGTTCGTCGAAAAGGTGAGCGATTACGTCCAGACGCATCTCGCCTGCGAAGCCGTGGTTATCAGCGCGCAAATTGAGAGCGATCTAATGGACCTTTCCCCGGACGAGGCCCGCCAATTTTTGAGGGAATTGGGCGTCGAGGAAAGCGGCGTCGGAAAATTGATTCGCGCCACTTACCACCTCCTCGGTTTACGAACATTTCTCACCGCCGGCGAAAAGGAAGTCCGCGCCTGGACGATTCATGCCGGGGACACCGCGCCAAAAGCCGCTGGCGTCATTCACTCCGACTTCGAACGCGGCTTCATCAAGGCCGAGACCGTTGCTTACAACGATTTGATCAAGTGCGGCTCAATCGCCGCCGCGCGCGAAAAGGGATTATATCGGATGGAAGGCAAGGAATACGTTGTGCAGGATGGCGACGTGATGCTTTTCAAGTTTAACGTGTAATTTTAAGGCAACCAAAAAATCTTAACGTGCCAATCCGTGGCGCCACAGCTTCGAGCCTCAGCACAACATGTAACGCCGTATCTTCGTATTGACTTCCTACGCCCAAGCGTCAGTCCTGCCGCGCAGGCAGCGCGTTCAATCCAGCTCCAATGTGTGTTTCAAGGCCGCATTCACGGCATGCATTCTTGCAAACTTGCCGAGCCCAGAATCAATTTCTGATTCCAGCACCGTCGCCAGATTGTCCGCCATAATCACGGAATCCAGCCGTAGCCCGGCAGTCTTGCCTTCCATCGAATTGAGGCCGACAAAAATCCGGCTGGGATGGCCGCGGCGGTCAAGATTGCTCGAAATCATGGCGACGATGGTTTGCGGCAGGCCGTTATTGAGATCGTTCCGCTGAATCACTAGCGCGGGACGGCGTTTAGCCGTGCGCAAGTCGGAATTCGGAAAAAGCACCAGAACAACGTCACCGCGCCGGGTCTTGGTCATAAATGTCGGCCTCAGGCCGCTCCCAGTCTTCCGCAAAAGTTTTCAGCCGCGCGCGAAGTTCGGCAGCTTGAATCTCGCCGAGGCCGCGCCCCAGCAAATCCACCCCACCATTCCTCTCCGTTTCGAGAAGACAGCGCATGATTTCCTGCCGGTCGGCGTGCGATAACTTCGGGATCTCAGAAATGATTTCCGCTCGACTCATACCGGTAATGTAAGTTTGCCGCCACACGTTGGCAAGTTCATTTCACCGCTCAAGATTTACCGTCGCCAACATCACGATGGTAGGGTAAGGCGAAGAACGTCGCGAAAAAATCAAGTCCCGCCAGGAATGGCGGAAATCACCCGGCTATCTGTTCAACCCAACCCGTCCGGTGTAATCCTTCCCAAAATAGCCGAGCAAAGTCTTGACCAACAGCGGTTCACGTTCTGCGGAAACTGTCTTCCCGGCTGCGATGCAGCCCTCCCAGGCAATCTGCATCCCGGGATGTTTCTTCGGATTGGCAAATAAATACAGCCGGATCCCGGAATTTACATGGACGTAATCCGTCTGAACCGTGGCCGTTTCGAGGCTCGGTTCTCCGGTATTTTCCTGCCCCTCCGGGGTTATCGGTCTGGCCAAAAATGGACCGGCTAACATCGGGTTCGGATACGTGTAAGCAGGCGTCGTTTGCCGGACTGGTTCCACCGTCGAATCGTCTTCGATTACATACGCCAGCGTGTAATCGGCATCCGTATTGGTCACGATATTGAAATTTTCCCGCGCCAATTCCGCCGTCAAAACCGACCGAAGCGCGGCATCTTCCGGGCGGGGATCAAGCTGTTGCGACAGGCAAATTGTGTCCGTCCGGGCAGGCGAAAAATCGGGGTTGCGTTGCGCCGTAATCAATGTGCCCGTTGGCGCGGTTGACGCGCAGCCAGGCGATAAAGCGGCCGACGCCGTTGAAAGCAAAAGAAAGACATAACCTTTCATACGCATGATGATGTTTTTCAGGCCACTTCGGTTGGCCGATTTTGATTTGAGTGTATTATCCCGATGGAAAAATTCCAAACTTTTCGGCTCAGAAAAGGAAAAATCGTCAGCCCAATTTGTATCGCCGCATTTTCGGATCCACCTCCCGCGCCCACGCATCAATGCCGCCGCGCAGACAGCGTACGTTTTGCAGCCCGTGTCCCATAAAATACGCCGCGGCGTCCAGGCCGTTTTTTCCCGCGTGATCAATCACCACGATCGGATTGCTGTTGGAGCCGCTGGCCATCAGTTGCTGCATCACGGCTTGCGAAAGCAAAATCGCGCCTTCAATGTGGACCGCCTCAAATTCCTCGCGCGAACGCACATCCACAAGTTTTATGGTCTTGTCCCCATCCAAAAGTTCGGCGAGTTCCTTTGGCGAAATCAAAACTTTCGCGTCCTGCTCATGGCTGGACCGGATCTGCGCCAGCACTTCGGCCACGTCCAGATTGCCGTTGCGCGCGCACACTTGCGCAAGCGTTTCGTCCGGGGTGAATCCGCAACTGCTGCAACCCCCGATATGATACCGGCGAAACAATGCCCGTTGCGCGCCGGGAAAAGCTTCCAGCACCTCGCGCAGGGGAGAATTGGAATTGATGTCCACGCAAAAATTTACCTCATTTTCGGCAAAATCAAAATCATTGCCAACAAAATGAAATGTTACGATGCCGGCGAAAAATGGCCTCATGCAAAGAACGTGCCGGTCGCAAAGGATTTATTCAAACAAGGTCAAAAAATATCTCACCGACGGTCCAAGCTGTTTTTCTTGAAAGAATTACCCTTCCCATTTCTTTGCGGCCTTCTTGGCCCGCCATAACCTCGGCGACGGCGGCTGCGGCCTTTGCGTGAGATCGAACCGCATAGTTGCGGCTTCAGCCTTTGGCCTTCCTTCCACACTCCGAATTTGTAACTTACGCGCTTTCGCCCACCTGGAACCTGACAAAACGGCGAATCGTTATTTCATCGCCCAACTGCTTGGCCGTCTGCGCGACGTGTTCCTTCACGCTCACTTCGGAATTCCGTTTCACGAACCCCTGGTCCACCAGACAATAGGTCTGGTAAAATTTCTCCAGGACGCCTTGCAGGATTTTTTCCATCGCCTGCGCCGGCTTGCCCTTGAGCCGGTCCGATTGCGACGCGATTTCGCGCTCCTTGGCAATCACCTCCGCCGGAACTTCCTCGCGCGACACGGCATGCGGATGTCCCGCGGCAATTTGCAGCGTGATATCTTTGACGAGTTGCTTGAATTCTTCCTTCGCCACCGTTTCCGCTTTGCCGGCGCCGACTTCCACCAGCACCCCGACTTTTGCGCCGGTATGAATGTAGCCCGCAATCATGCCGTTGCCGCCAACTTCCATCCTGGCATGACGCGCAATTTTGATGTTTTCCCGGATCTTGGCGACCAATGCCTGGCGCTCGTTTTCCAAATCGGGATTCGCCTCGCTCGCATGGCGCCTGGCCACCTCCTCGCAAAACGCCCGGAACGTTTCGTTGCGCGCAACAAAATCCGTCTCGCTGTTCACTTCCACCAACACCCCCAGGCGCCCGTCCGGCGCAATATATTGCGCAATGGCGCCGTCCTTGGCGGTCCGTGCCGCCTTCACAGACGCTGTCGCCGCGCCCTTTTTGCGCAGGTAATCCACAGCTTTCTCCAGGTCGCCACCGGCTTCGGTAAGCGCCTTTTTGCAATCCATCATGCCCGCGCCGGTCATCTCCCGGAGCTTGGCAACCAATCCAGCGGTAATTTCAGCCATAATTAAGTTGATCGTTAATTGTTGAGTGTGGGGTCAATGGATTCCTGGCTCTTCTGCCCGTCTCTCATGAATCCGTTGATTCGCCAGTCCATTCCCATGATCCCAATATCAGGCCGTCCCGTTCGCCGGCGAGCTTTCCGGCGTGGACGGATCATCGCCCGCGGCCGCTTCCACCGCTTGCTCCGATTCAAACGCAGGCTCCGCCGGCGCCTCCGGCGCGCGCGTTCGCTTGGATTCAAATTCCGCCCCCGCCTGGGTAATCGTCTGACCCACCGTCGCCATGATCATCCGCACCGAGCGGATGGCATCGTCGTTGGCGGCCATCGGATAATCCACCAAATCGGGATCGCAGTTCGTGTCCACCAGCGCAACGATGGGTATTTTCAATTTGCGCGCCTCGGCTACGGCATTGTGTTCGCGTTTGATGTCCACCACGAACATTGCGGCGGGCAATTTGTCCATGCTGCGGATGCCGTCGAAATATTTTTGCAGCCGCGCGGCTTCGCGGCGAATGACGGCCTGCTCCTGCTTGCCATAATGGGCGAGCGTCCCGTCCACGTCCATCTTTTCAATCTCTTTGAGGCGTTTGATGGATGACTTGATGGTCTTGAAATTCGTCAAGGTGCCGCCCAGCCAGCGCTCGGTCACGTAAAATTGTCCGCATTCCTTTGCGGTGTCCTTGATGCACTGTTGCGCCTGCTTTTTCGTGCCCACGAAAATAACTTTCCCGCCCTTTCGGACGGTGTTGGCCAGAAAATCGCACGCGGCTTCGAGCTGTGCGAGCGTTTTGGAGAGGTCTATGATGTGAATGCCGTTGCGCGCGTCAAAGATGAACGGCTTCATCTTCGGGTTCCAGCGCTTCGTCTGGTGTCCAAAATGGACCCCCGAATCCAACAATTCTTTTACTCCGATGCTTAACATGTTTCCTTTGGTTAAAACCCCGAACCTTCGAGGCATCCCGCGGAACACGGGATTAATGTTTAATGTTGTTGTGGCCGCTCACGCCCACACGGGCGCGAAACTTTCAAGGCCGTTCTGCCCCTCGCCGATTCCGGCGAAAAGGATGGACAGAATATCAGAAAAAATCAGGGTGGCAACTGCTATTTTGCGGCCGAAACGCCCCGCCCTCCCGCAGAATTTCGATTGACGAAGGAAATAAAAAATGACCTTATAGGCTGCATCTCGGATACGGGATTCAAAACAATTCAAACATTCGGCAAAATGAAAATTAAAATCTTGCTCACCCTGGCGGCGATGGCCTTCGCCTTACAGGCTGCCGCACAAATCTACGATACCAATGGCGATTACGTCCAAACCTTCGCCGGCTACGGCGAACAAGGCTATCTGAATGGACAGGGACTATTGACGAAATTTTCCAATCCGTCGCAAATCGTGGCGGACACGTCGAGCAATCTTTACGTTTGGGACAGCGGAAATTATCTCATCCGGAAAATCACCCCGGGCGGCGCGGTTTCAACTTTGGCCGGCGGCGGCACCGATATTGAGGGACCAGGGACGAATGTTTCTTTTTCCCTTTACGACACGATCGGCGCGATGGCGATGGACCATTCCAATACGATATGGCTAGTAGCATACAACGACTCATATCCCGGCGTTACGTATCTCTTGAACATTCAAACCAACGGCCTCGTTTCCATTGAAAACGGCGGTAACGGCTTGACCAATCTTTCCACGTCCAGCGGCATTTGTTTTGATTCGGCCGACAACCTTTATTTCTCGGGAAATAACTCCATCTGGCGTTATTGTCCGGCCTCGGGCCTTTCCCAACCATTTGCAGGAAATGGATCGTCCGGTTATGTGGACGGCAGTGGAACGGTTTTCCCTGAATTTAGCGATCCGACTTCCCTGGCATGCGACGAGGCGAACAACATTTATGTTTGGGACTCTGGAAACGATGTGATCCGTAGAATTGACCCGAGCCAAAACGTCAGCACCTATGCCGGGAGCAAAGGTAATCAAAATGATGCGGACGGTACCGGCACCAACGCCACATTTAATTCCATTTTCCAAATGTGCTGTGACAATTCCGGAAATTTGTACGTGGTTTGCGGCTTGGGATATTATTATTTCGAAGGTAGTTCCGGCGTTTGTATCCGCAAAATTGACGCGCAAACGAACACCGTGACCATGGCCGGGAGTTTCTCTCAATCTGGATACGCCGATGGCCCCGGCAATGTGGCATTATTCGACGGTGCGGATGGCGTTTGCATGTCTGGCGGCGTGATTTATGTTGCGGATGAAGACAATCAGCGCATTCGGGACATCACTTTTAATCCCCAACCGCAGGTCGTCGGTGGCGCGAACCTCAGCATCGGCACTTACCCGGGTATACGAATCACCGGGGTGATTGGCCGGACCTATCAAATCCAATCGTCGTCGGATCTGAATAATTGGACGACCGAAGCTATTATTCTGCTGACGTCCAGCCCGTATTTGTGGATTGATCAAAATCCGATTGCGGGAAATAAATATTACCAGGCGGTGCTTTTGCCGTGATTAGCAGCACGTTTGGTCTCACGCAAAGGCGCTAACCAAGGGACGGCATAAGTCCAGTCACGCCGCTCCCACGGCAAACCCCGCAACCGTTGCATGGCGCGCGCCGTCTCCGGACAATTCACTCATAACCAGTTCAATTTCCTTCGCTGTCCATTCGCCAAAGGCCAGACTGCCCAGCGCTTCGGCGCGCCGTAGCATGTCCTCCAGGTCACCGCGGCGACACTTCTTGAAACGACCCAGCGTCGCGTGCCCCGAAAACTTCTCCGAGACCGCCTCCGTCCGTTCTTCAAAGGGTCGTGCGGCCATTTCAATCTGCTTTTGCAAGCCGGCCAGTCCGCCGGTTTCGTCCTCGATGCCCGCCCAAATTACCCGCGGATGGCGGTCGTCCGGAAAAAACCCGATCCCCTGCGCGCGCAACCGCAACGGCCGCGCCGTTCGGCAAACGGCCCCGACAGATTCTATCAGCGCGTCCACCCGTTCCGCCGCCACATCGCCAAGAAATTTGAGCGTGAGATGAAATTGTTCCGGCGGCGTCCAGCGCACGGCCTGGCGCGGCGCCAGTTCGCGCAGTTCGCCTTGCGCGCGGCTTATTTTATCGCGGACTGCGCCGGGAATCGGAACGGCCACAAACAGCCGGAGCCGTTCGGTTGGTTTGTCATTGGCCATCCCGACAGGATGCAGCGGGAAAAAGATAAAATCCAATTCAAACCGGGGTTGAATCATTTTCTGTTGGACGTGGCAGCCGAAAAAGCCGCGCTCGCGGCCTTGCCTGGAAAATACGCGCCCGAAATGGATTTTGCCGACGCGACACTCGTGCGCACCAGCGAATTGCAGCCAACTTTCAAGCGGGTCACGGGTGACGGGCATTTTCACTGGTATCGTCGGAATCAGGGACGCGAAGCGTATTCCGGTTATTCGGATTCCAGGATCAGTCGAAAAACTTGATGGTTTTTGAATCATTTCCTCCCGCCCTTGTCAAAACCCTTTTAGTCCGTTATTATCTGACAATGTCGTTAAAGAAAAAAATGATTTTTTCGGCGGTGATGCTCCTCGGATTGCAGCTCGCCTCCGCCGATACGGTTCAATTGAAGAATGAGGCCGCGGTGACGGGCAAAATCCTCGTCGAAAAGCCCGATTCCATCGTGGTGGACGTCGGCTATACCGTCCTCGTAATTCCCAAAAGCGCCGTCACTAGGATCACCCGGGCCGGCGAGATCCTGGCTAAAGATTCCGCCAACAGCCCCCTCCTCACGCCCTTCGCGCCCCAATTTTACACCGCCGGCCCCCTGAACGCTCCAACCGCCGACGTCCAAGGCCTCGTCAATCAGCTCGGCGAAGCCGTCGTCCAAGTGAGCACCCCGGAGGGCCTCGGTTCCGGATTCTTCATCAACCCGGACGGCTACCTCATTACCAATTTCCACGTCATCGAAGGAGAAACCGAAATCTCCGTCCAAGTTTATCACCAGATTGACGGCCAGCTTGAATACGACAATTACAAAAAGGTCCGCATCATTGCCATCAACAAGTTTCACGACCTCGCCTTGCTGCATATCGAGGATAAAAACGCTCCTAAATTCAAATACGTCACCCTGGGCAGCTCTGACGCCTTGAGCGTGGGCGATTCGGTCTTTGCCATCGGCAGCCCCATGGGGCTGGAACGCACCGTGACGCAGGGCATCATCAGCACCAAGACCCGCGAACTGGAAGGCGAATTGTATTTGCAGACAACGGCCCAAATCAATCCGGGCAACAGCGGCGGCCCGCTCTTTAACCTCGCCGGCCAGGTCGTCGGCGTGACCAATATGAAAATCACCTTCGGCGAGGGCCTCGGCTTTGCCATCCCCGTCGAGTTGGTGAAAAATTTCCTCGATCACCGCGACGCCTTTGCCTATTCCACCGACAACCCGGACAATCCGTACCGCTATCTCGATCCTCCGGCCCTTACCATGCATCCGGCGGGTAAATAGCCTGTCAGCTATCCGCCAATGATCATCCGCATGTTTTGTGGGCGCGCCGCGGGAATGTTTCTCGCCGCAACCCTGCTTTTCGCCCTTTCATCCGTCCGCGCCGCCGTCCCGCCCGCCGAAAACCTTCTGCCTGCGGACACCTTGTTTGTTTTCACCGTTCCTGATTTCGCCGCGTTGCGCGCCGACGCCCGCCAATCACCGCAATGGCAGTTCTGGAATGACCCCGCCATGGCCCCGTTTCACGACAAATTTATCAGCAAAATGAATGACGCCATTATCGGCCCCCTCGAAACGGATTTGGGCGTCAAATGGGCGGACTTCGAGGACTTGCCCCAGGGACAATTGACCTTCGCCGTCACCCGGAACGGCTGGAACGGCGGCGGCGCCCAATCGCCCGGCATCATTTTTCTCCTCGACGCAAAAGGCAAAAGCGACCTGCTAAAAACCAACCTGGCCGCCTTGCAAAAAAAATGGACCGACGACGGTAAAACCATCCGAACCCAAACCATTCGCGGCGTGCCGTTCTCGGTGGTGATGATTTCGAGCAACGACATTCCGCCTTCAATCACGAATATCTTTCCCGCCCGCCCCCAAATGCAGGAACTGGGCCGGACACCCCCGCCCGAAAAACCGCACGAACTGGTGGTCGGACAGTTCGATTCGCTGCTGATTGTCGGAAATTCCACCGACGTTGTTGACCCGATTGTCGCCCATTTGACCGGCAGCGAAATGCCCGCCTTGAGCGACGATTCCACATTTGCCGCCGATAAACTGGCGCAATTCGGCGATTCGCCGCTATACTACGGCTGGCTCGACGCCAAAACGTTTTTTGGGATTCTCGCTTCCGTTCAGCCGCCCGCGCCCAATCCTGAGGCGCCGACCGTCATGCCGCGGATACCGTGGAATAATGTCATCTCCGCCCTGGGTTTGACCACCATCAACAGCGTCAGCTTTGCCTACCGCGATTCGCAAGAGGGCGCGCAAGTGAACTTTTTCATCGCCGCACCCGCTTCCACCCGGCTGGGAATTTTCAAAATGTTGGCCCTCGAACACCAAACCGCCATGCCGCCCGCTTTTGTGCCCGCTGACGTGACAAAATTCATCCGCTGCCGCGTGGACGGACAACAAGCCTGGCAATCCTTGCAGGACATTCTCGCCAGTATCTCGCCGTCGGCCAGGGTGGGCCTGGACGCCGCCATTGACCTGGCCAACGCCAATGCCCAGCAAAAGGAACCGGGCTTCGACATCCGCAAAAATCTCTTCGAAAATCTCGGCGACGACTTTATCCGCTATCAGCAGGCGCCGGATGGAAGCGGAGACACCACCGGCGCGCCCTCGCTCTTTCTGTTCAGCGTTCAAAACGGCGACCGCGCCGTCGCCTCCATCACCACGCTCTTGTCGTTGCTGCCGGCGATGCAGCAAGCGCCTCCCCCGCGCAATTTTCAAGGGTTCAAAATTTATTCAATTCCGTTGTCCCGTGGACAAATGCCGGCCATGTCCGGCGCTCCAATACCGCAAAATTTTCTCTATTGCGCGACCAGCGACGGCTATGTGGCGTTGACGACGGCTATTCCCATGATGGAAGAATTCCTCCGCAGCGCGTCAAATCCGCCGAAACCGTTGAGCGGTGTGCCTGGCTTGATTGATGCCGCGCAATACGTCGGGGGCGCCCGCGGCGGCATGTTCGGCTATGATGACCAGCGCGAAATGTTGCGCCCGCTTTTCAAGACCCTCAAAAACCAATCATCCGCTGACCCGGCTGGCGCCGCGGTGATGCCCCTTCTTCCGCAGCAACTTCGTGACTGGATGGATTTCTCCCTGCTGCCGGATTATGACGAAGTCTCAAAGTATTTCAATTTTTCGGTCTTTGCCGGCTCCGCCACAGTGGACGGCATTTCCATCAAGACCTTCGCGCCCCGCCCGCCCCAGCTGCATTGATCTCCCCTCAATGCAGCGCGCCGATCTGGTAGCTTACGTTGGCCTGCTGAATGAAGACATTGTAGCGGGCGTTCGCTTCGGCGATTTGCGCCGAAGTTAAATTTAATTGCGCCTCGCTCAATTCCACAATGGAGCTGATGCCCGTCTGGTAACGCGCCTGCGCCAGCGTGTAGGCTTCCTCGGCGGTCTGGAGCAATTGTTCGGTGGTGCGAAGCTCCGCCTTCGCGTTGTTGTAATCCAGCCAGGCAATCCGCACGTCCCGTATCACGTTGTTTTCCGCCGACACCAGCAATTTATTGTCTGCCTGCGCCTGCAGTTCCGCTTCGCGTTGCCGCGAAACATAAAGCCCACCCGCAAAAATCGGGAGGTCCAATTGAAAGCCCCCCGCCGCGTAATCGTCCGGCAAATGAGGATCATGCGCCGGCGCGTCGCCGGCCACCCCCACCGCTTCAATCATCGGCAGTCGCGCGTCCCGCTCTCCTTTGGCAAACCGATTTGCCGCGTCCCGCTCGTCCCGCAAACTCAAGAGTTCCGGTCGGTCCGCCAGCGCCAGTTGAATCAAATCTTCCACGTCATTGGTGCCGGGATTTTCCGGTGGCCCTTCCTCCACCAGTTGAAATTGGTGAAGTTCACTGTAACCCAGTGCCGTGGAGAACGACGCCATGGCCGCGTCCATATCGTTTTGGGCGTTTTCCATCAGCAATTCGGCCTGCTGCACCTCGACTTGCGCAAAACTCACGTCCAGTTCCGAGCGCAGTTTATTCGTGGCCAGCGCGCTGACCTGGTCGAGCACCACCTGCCGGGTGTCCAACGTCTGCTGCGCCACGTTATACACGGCCTGCGCCGCCAGGACGTCAAAATAGGCAGTGTCCGCATCCAACAACACCTGCTCACGCGTCGTATTGGCATTCTGGTTCGCCGCCTGCGCCTGATACTTCGAGCTGGCTGTTAAATTGGCCGTGCGGCCGAAATCGGTGATCAACTGGTTCACTTGCAAGCCGCCGGCGCCTCGATCATAGACACTCGGATTGTTCAACCCCCCAGCCATGATACGCGAGCCTTCCGAATTCACCCCCACCGCATCCGCATACA
>DATJSQ010000111.1:0-6984 GCA_035503995.1 Verrucomicrobiia bacterium
ATCCGGTTTAGCAGGTCGGCGATATCGCCTGTATCCCCGGTGTTTTCCTCCTCATACACCACGACCTCGGCCAGATTGGTGGCCATCGAAATTACCATTTCTATGTCCAGCGCCACTTCAGCGTCGTCAGGCTGCTCAGCCACCCCGGAATAACCGTCCACCAAAACGTTGGTCACCAGCGTCGCCGGCAGGTCGGCGTCACTTTCATACGCTGCAATGTCGTTGGTATAATAGCCATCCAATTCGAACAGCGCCACAACCTGTCCGGCTCCGTCGAACGTCACCCCCGGAGTGTAGGCGTTGCGAAAGTCACTCCCCATCAGCAAGCCATTCGGACCGGAACCGGCAGCCGGAGAAAAACCCGAAAAACTCTTTCTTCGAATTCCGGCGGGACGCGGCAGGTTGAAATTGTTCAGGCCGCTGATGTGCAAAATTGGAACATTTAAATCAACCGATGGCTCGGTATCAGGCGAAAAAAAATTCCGGTCCCCGGTCGGGTGCTGGTACACCTGCAGTTTGACATGGAACGCCTTCTCCACCGTCGCCACGCTGCCGTTGACGTCCATCAGAGTGCGATTCGGATACGTCGCCGTCACCGTGAATCCGTTCGTCCTCGCAAAATTGAGCACTGCGGCGTAGTCCTGAGGGGTCGGCCCGAATTCTTCGGCGAATTCCTGCGGCGTCAGGTAATGATGATAGTTGGTGCTGGCTGGATTGTAAATTTGCCGAAGCAGTTGATTCAATTCCCTGTGATTCCGCAAAGGAAGGCCAATGGCCAGCCGCAGGCGATTGGTCTGTGGCAAATCATACAACGGATGTAAATGAAACTTCCCGATGGGCGCTGGAACCGATCCTGGAACTACCTGTAATCCAATGGCTTGGGAATACACAGCGGTGAAAAATAGAAACAGGCCGCCCCAAAGGGGAAACATAACCCGGCTTCTAACGACACCGCTCCGATACATGGTATCATCTTCGCAAATTTCCGCCCACCGGTCAATCCGCGTGAAAAAAATTGTCGTCGCAACCCTATCGGTTAAAATCCGCTCGTGTCCGTCAAATTCACCATTCTGGGCAGCGGTTCCGCCGGCAATTGCGCCTACCTTGAAACCGAAAACTCCCGCGTCCTGGTTGACGCGGGATTTTCCCCCCGCCAAATCCGCCAACGGCTCGCGACCATTGGGCGGACGCCGGAAAATCTTTCGGCCATTCTTATCACGCACGAACACAGCGACCATATCTCCGGCCTCTTCGGGTTGGCCTGGAAATTGAAGATTCCGATTTATTGTAATCGGGAAACACAGGAAGCCACCGCCTGGGCAATCAAGGAAAGATGGAACGGCAAACGCGATCCGCTGTTCGATGGCATCGAAAAGACCGCCGCCGATTTCATGGCAAAACTGGAATGGCGTCTGTTCCAGACCGGCGATGGTTTTGAATTGAACGATGTTTTGGTGGAGACGTTTCCCATTCCCCATGATGCCCAGGATCCGGTGGGTTTTTTACTCCGGACCGGCGCCGGCAATGTCGGGTTCGTCACCGATTTGGGATACATGACCAAACTCGTGCTCGAACGTATTCGGCTCGCCAATGTCCTCGTGCTCGAATCCAACCATGATGTCAAATTGCTCCAGGATTCCCGCCGCTCCTGGGCTTTGAAACAGCGGATTCTCGGACGCCATGGGCATCTCTCCAACGAGGCCGCCGCCGAAGCTGTGGCCGAAATCATGTCCGCCCGACTCAGGCACCTTTATTTGGCGCATTTGAGCCGCGAATGCAACCGCCCGGAAATTGCGACGCGGGTAATGACCGAACGCCTCAACCAAATCGGCGCCGGCCACGTTCAACTCCGCCATGCCCCGCAGGACCTGCCTTGCGAAACTTTGGAATTATAATTTGATTTGACCCGCTTTTCCACTATAAGTAGCGGCTTGAATCGTTGTCGCGCAAAATTTAATTGCGTCGCGCCGGTGGGTTTGGCTTCATCTTATGGTGTCAGACAGTCCGACAGAGCGCTGCCGCATGGAAATTTTTTATTCCGGTTCTGTGCAAGGTGTCGGGTTTCGTTACACGGCGAAATCCGTCGCTGCGGGCTTTGAAATCGCCGGAATTGTGCGAAACTTATCCGATGGCCGGGTCGAATTGGTCGCCGAAGGCTCTCGGAACGAGCTGGAGCAATTCCGCGCCGCCATCAGGGACGCGGGCCTGAAGCATTTTATCCGCGACGAAGCCGTGGCTTGGAGCCAGGCGCACAACAGCTTTAAGGGCTTTGAAATTGTCCGTTAAAAATGAAATACGCAATTATTGCAGACATTCACGGGAACTTGGAAGCGCTTCAAACTGTTTTGGCCGACGCCGAAAAACAGCACCCAACGCATTACGTCTGCCTCGGCGACATTGTCGGCTATAATGCGAATCCCAAGGAATGCCTGAAAATTGTCCGTGACATGGATATTCCCTGCGTGAAGGGCAACCACGACGAGTATTGTTCGGGCGACGGCCCGCTCGAGGGATTCAACCCCGCCGCCGCCGAAGCGGTGCATTGGACACGCGCGCAATTGAATTCGGAGGAAAAGCAGTGGCTGCGCGACCTCAAGTTCACCAAGATGGTCGCCAATTTTACCATTGTCCATGCCACGCTGGACGCTCCCGAGCGTTGGGGCTATGTTTTTGATAAATTGGCTGCCGCGGCCAGTTTTCCCTATCAGAACACCGCGGTCTGTTTCTTTGGCCATACCCACGTGCCCGTCGCTTTCATGCGCGATACCGCCGTGCGCGGCGGAACCTATTCCAAATTCAAAGTGGACCCGGCAAAAAAATATTTCATCAACGTCGGCGCCGTCGGCCAGCCCCGCGATAATAATCCCCGCGCCGCCTACGTCATCTATGACATGGAGGCGGGCACGATCGAATTGCGGCGGCTGGATTATGACATTGAGTCCACCCAGAAGAAAATCCTCGCCGCCGGTTTGCCGGAGCGGCTGGCCGAACGGCTGGCCTACGGCCGTTGAAAATCCTGATCCTTAAACCCAGTTCGCTCGGCGATGTTATCCAGGCGCTGCCCGTCCTGCGTTTGCTCAAATTGCATTTCCCGCAGGCCCAAATTTTCTGGTGGCTGGATTCCGCCCTCGCCCCGCTTCTTGACCACGACCCCGACCTGGCCGGGGTCGTCCCCTTCGAAAGGCGGCGCTGGGCCGCGCCGGTTCGCTGGCCGGAGATGCTGCGCGGCATCCATTGGATGCGCCAACAACAGTTCGACCTGGTCATTGATTTGCAGAGCCTCGCGCGCAGTGGCGCCTTTGCCTGGCTCGCTCGCGGCCAATTCCTCATCGGCCTGGACGACGCCCGCGAAGGCGCGCGCGGGTATTATGACGTGGCCGTGCCGCGGCAATCGTTTTATACCCACGCCGTGGATTGGTATTTGTCCGTCCTGCCGCCGCTCACCGTGCCCGTCCATAACAACTTTGTCTGGCTGCCGCGCCAGGCCGACGTTGCCGCCGCGGTAAAATTAAAATGGCGGACCCAAAACAAAAATTGGATTGTGTTCCAACCGGGTGCGCGTTGGAAGAACAAGCGCTGGCCAACCGGACATTTCGCTGAACTGGCCCGGTTGCTCGCGCGGGAATTTTCCACCGCGCATTTTGCCATTCTTGGCAATGCCGGCGACAAACCGGACGGCGAAACGATTCGCCGCGCCGCGCCGGAACGTTGTCTGAATTTATGCGGCGAAACCTCGCTGCCGGCGATGGTCGAATGGATCCGCTTGTGCGATTTGATGATTACAAACGACACGGGGCCGATGCACGCGGCGGCCGCGCTTGGCAAACCGCTGGTTGCCTTGTTCGGCCCCACCGAACCGCGCCGCACCGGGCCGTATCGCCGTATGGAGGATGTCCTGCGAATTGAATTACCCTGCTCGCCCTGTCTCAAATCATCCTGTTCATGGAAAAATCCCGTGGAATGCCTGACGGCAATTTCGCCGGAAGCAGTTTTTGAATTTGTGCGGAAAAAATTCCACGGTTCACAATCAGGGGCCGGATCTCATTAACACCCCGCTCGTCTCCGGTCAGCCACCCGCGCCGACCTCTTGCAAACCGCCTTGCAACCGCGCTTGCCTTCCGGCAGCCGGTGGCGTTAAGTTCCCTTTATGACCACGGCAAATCAGACCTCGCCGGTCGGTTGTATCGCGCCAAACCCGGTTTTTGCGACGACACATTGGTCGCTGGTCCTCTCGGCGTGTGATCGTCAATCGCCGCATTCCGCCGAAGCGCTCGAAAAACTCTGCCGGACGTATTGGTTCCCACTCTACGCCTATGTCCGCCGCAACGGCCAGTCGAAGGAAAACGCCGAGGACTTGACTCAGGCGTTCTTCGCGCGGCTGCTCGAAAAACATTTTCTCGACACCGCCCAACCCGATCGCGGCCGCTTCCGCAGTTTCCTGCTCGCCGCCCTGAAACATTTTCTCGCCAACGAATGGCACCGCGCCGCCGCGCAAAAACGCGGCGGCTGCCAGCCGCATCTCTCGTTCGACACCGAATTCGCGGAACAAAAATTGCGGTTGGAAATGGCCTCGGCCGAAATCTCACCCGACCGCGCATTTGAACGACGTTGGGCGATGACACTGCTGGAACAAACCCTCTCACGGTTGCGTTCGGAATTCGAGCAGGCCGGCAAAACTCCGGAATTCGAACGGCTGAAAATCTTTCTGGCCGCCGGCAAGGGGGAAGTCCCCTATGCCGATGCCGCCGCCAAAATGAAAATAAGCGAAAGCGCCCTGCGCGTCGCCGTCCACCGCCTCCGTAAACGATACCGCGAGTTGTTTCGTGAGGAAATCGCCCATACGCTGGCCGCAGGCGAGAGCGTGGACGGGGAAATGCGGTATTTGCTCAACGTATTGAGTTGAGATACGCCCGACAGGCGGGTTTGCCCGTTCTTGTAACGTTTTAACGATTTTCTGTCAGTAACAGGCGATGAATACCGAGCCAATGCCTAAATGCCCGCGGTGCGGGACCGTTTTGCCGCCGAACGCACCCGAGGGATTGTGTCCCAATTGCCTCATGGCGATGAACCTGAAAACGGAATCCGTGGTCTCGGGTGATGTCTCCGCCGCGCAGCTGCCGCTGCCGCCGGAAAAAATCGCCCCGCATTTTCCGCAATTGGAAATCCTCGAATGCCTCGGCCGCGGCGGCATGGGCGTCGTCTATAAGGCGCGGCAAAAATCCCTGAACCGTCTGGTCGCGCTCAAACTCCTCGCCCCGGAACGGGTCGGTGACTCGAAATTTGCCGAACGTTTCACCCGCGAAGCGCAGGCGCTTGCCGCGTTGAACCATCCAAACATCGTCACGATTTATGACTTCGGGCAGGCAGGCGGATTTTATTTTCTCCTCATGGAATTTGTGGATGGCATGAACCTGCGGCGCCTCTTGCGCACGCGGAAATTCACGCCCGAAGAGGCCCTGGCCATCGTGCCGCCATTATGCGACGCTCTGCAATTCGCGCACGAACGCGGCATCGTGCATCGCGACATCAAGCCGGAAAACATCCTGCTGGATAAAACGGGCCGCGTGAAGGTGGCGGACTTCGGCATCGCCAAAATGATGGGCAACGGCAACGGAGACGACGATGCCAAAACGGCTTCGCCGGAAAACGTCACGCAAAGCGTCGTCGGCACCCCCGCTTACAGCGCCCCGGAACAAAAAACCGATCCGCGGCGCGTGGACAGCCGCGCGGATATTTATTCCCTCGGCGTGGTCTTTTACGAAATGCTCACCGGCGAATTGCCGGAGAAGCCCATCGTGCCCCCATCGCGCAAAGTGCAGCTGGATGTGCGCCTCGATGAAGTTGTCCTGCGCGCCCTCGAAACAAAACCGGAACTGCGTTTCCAACAGGCCAGCGCGTTCAAGACACAAGTGGAAACCATTGCCCAAACGGCCGCGCCGGGCGCAAAACCATCGGCCGGTTTCGCCACCCAACCGCCGGCGGCAACGCCCGCGCCCCTCTCCTCTCTCAATCAAGGCAACAATAAAACCATCCAGCCCGGCGCACCTGTCGTTGTTCTCCCTGCCGTGGCCCTGATAGTGGCGGCAGCGTGGAAATTATTTTCCGCGGTGGTGGGCATGTTCGCCGTGGCCGGCATTTTTGGCGGCGGCGGATGGTTGGGGCAACTGCTGGAGAACGTGGGTGTGACCAGCATGGTGCCGATCAAGACCATCGCCTTGATGAGCCTGGTCCTGTTCAAAATCGTGCCGGCGGTTCTCATCTTTTACGGCGGCTATGAGATGTTGCGCTTCAGAAGCCATGCGTGGGCGGTGGCCGCGGCCATTATCGCCATCGTTGCCTGCAGCTTGATTGGCCTTCCCGTGGGCATCTGGTCCTTGATTGTGCTGGGACGACGCGACGTGCGCGATGCCTTTGGAAAATACCCGGCGCTTCAGGCCGGCCCCGCGCCGGTCCGTCCCGGCAACGGAACAACGGCCTTTGCGATCGTTGCCGGAGCGCTGGTATTTCTGCTTGTCGCCGGCGTTTTGATTGCCGCCTTTTTCTTCGCGGAAGACATGGCCGCGCATCAGACGACTGTTGTTTCCAGCGCCGAAATTCGTGAAAATTTCCAAACCAATTGTCCGCTGGCGGCCGATGGCGTGTTCAGCCTCGACAACGTCAACGGTCGGACCGACATCATCGGAGGCGACGGAAATGAAGTCGTGGTGAAGGGCGTCAAACGTGCCCATTCACGTGAAGCGTTGGATGCGCTGAAGATTGACGTGGATTCTCAAACCAATCGCCTGGCCATTCATACGCGCCAGCCGGAGAGCCGTGGCTGGGGCGGATGGTTTGGGATGGGCAACCGGAACGGCGTCTCGGTGGATTATACCGTCCAGGTGCCGTGGAGCGCCCGGCTGCAAAATATAGACAGTGTCAATGGCAGCGTCACCATCGCCGGCGTCACCAACGACATCAGGGCATCCACGGTCAACGGCGAAATGG